>CAIFEU010000286.1 GCA_903789505.1 uncultured Coriobacteriales bacterium | reverse complement strand
TGGGCTCTCGGGGGGGGTGGGGGGTGGGGGGCGGGCCCCCCCCCCCGCGGCGCCGGGGGGGGGGGCGGCGCGCCCCCCGCCGGTCCCTTCGGGGGACACGGGGGTCGGGCCCCCGCCGCCCTCGGCGCTCATGGGTTCAGACACGCGCAACGCCTCCCTCGTCATCGCGGCGACGGCACGGCAGCCCGCCGCCTCGTATGCGGTCGAATGCTCCGATTATAGGCTTCGCGCGCGTGCGTCCCGCATAGAGATGCCGCGCACCCCGCCGTGAATTCGCGCCGCCCGCTCCGTTCGGGCGCGATTCGGGTATAACGAGCAGATAGTGGATGCCCCTTCCCCGCAGCACGCCGGGACATCGGGGCGCCCGCGCGCGCCCGCGCCCCGGCGCCCCCGCGGCCCCCCCCCCCCCCCCCCCCCCCCCCCCCACGACGTCGGACCGTCCCCCAGGAGGCACCATGGTCGACAGAATCAAGAAGGCAGTCATCGACAACCAGAACTTCCTGGTCGTCATGATTCTCGAGCTCGCCGTCGGCGTCCTCCTGTTGATCGACCCCACGCGGTTCACCTCGGTCATCCTGATTCTGCTCGGCGTCTTTCTGCTGATCGTCGCGGCGCGCCAGATTCGCGGCTACTTCAAGTCCGACGCCGCCTCCGCGATGCGCGGCCAGGCGCTGTCCGGCGGCATCATCGCGCTCGCCGCCGGCATCTTCTGCATCGCCGGCTCGCGCTGGATCGTGAGCGTGCTCACCGTCATGACCGCCCTGTACGGCGTCCTGATCATGCTCTGCGCGGCGCCGAAGATCCAGTGGTCGGTCGACGTCCTCCGCCAGCACGGGCACCTCTGGTTCCTCCCGCTCGCCGTCGCCCTGATCGCCATCGTCTGCGGCGCCATCACGGTCTCGGGACCCTTCACCAGCGACGCCATGTGGAAGTTCAGCGCCGTCGCCCTGATCGGGCTGGCCGTCCTCGACGTGGTCTGCGCTGCGCTGATCCGCCACGCGCGCCGCTCCGCGGAAAAGGCCGCCGCAGGCGCCCCGTCCCAGAGCGCGGCACCCGAGCAGCCCCGCACCACGACGGAAGAGGCGGCGGAGGACGGCGACGGGCATGCCGCCGAGGACCCCGCCGAAGGCGCCCGCCCCTCCGGTGACGACGCGGCGCCGAAGAAGCCCGCCGTCCCCGCCTCGGACGCAAGCGCGCCGGACGCCAAGGACGCCTCGGGCGCCCCTCGCGCGAAGGACGACGCCAACGGAAGGTAGTCGCCCACGCACTGCCCCGGACGCCGCCTCCCGGGGCGGGGACGCCGCATTCCCGCCCGAGCGCCCTCCCCGCGCGAGAGCGACGTTCGTCTTGGCGGACATGCACTGCCACCTCGCGTTCTCGCCCGACCGCCGACGCATCGCCGAGGAGGCGCGCGGGGCGGGCGCGATTCTGTTCTCCAACACCGTCACGCCGGAGGAGTTTTCCGCCAGCGCCCGCGAGCTTGCCGCCTTCGCCCCTACGCCCGGTCAGACGC
>CAIFEU010000285.1 GCA_903789505.1 uncultured Coriobacteriales bacterium | reverse complement strand
AAGGTGGCGCGCAGGCCGCCGGAGGGGAAGCTCGAGGCGTCGGGCTCGCCCTGGATGAGCTCCTTGCCCGAGAAGGTCATCAGGGCGGTCCCGTCGCCGTTGGGGTTCAGGAACGAGTCGTGCTTCTCGCTCGTGATGCCGGTGAGCGGCTGGAACCAGTGCGTGTAGTGGGTGGCGCCGCGCTCGACGGCCCACTCCTTCATGGCGTGGGCGACGACGTTGGCGATCTCGGGGTCAAGCGGCGTCCCCTCCTCGATCGTCTTGGCCAGCGCCTTGTAGGTGGGGGAGGGCAGGCGCTCCCTCATCGTGTGGTCGTCGAACACGAGCGACCCGAACTCCTCGGAAGGCTTGTCTTTCGCCATGTGAGTCTCGCTCCTTTTCCGGACGTACGGAAGGTACGCCAAACACGGTAGTTGGGCGATATTTCGCGGGGTGGTAAGAAATGAAAACAAACGTGGACCGTCCCTTTGCGAGAACGTTTCGACGCGGGCGGCGGGGTTGCACGCACGCGCCCCGCCGCCGGCGCTATCGGGACGGGTCGTCGGGCTCGGGCAGCGGCACGGAGCGTACCAGATCGAGGAGCTCCTGCTTGGTGTGGATCCCCAGCTTGGCGTAGATGTTCTGCATGTGCGTCTTGACGGTGTTCTCGCTGACGACGAGCTCCTCTGCCACGCGCGCGGCGCTGCGTCCCTGCACGAGCAGCGTGGCGACCTGCCGCTCGCGCTCCGACAGCCCCGCCCGGTCGCCCAGGACGCGTATCTGCTCCTCGGTGCGGTCCACGAACACGACGCGCCCCCGCGCCCCCGCCGCCTCCTCGCGCGCCTGCCGTGCCTGGGCCTGCGCCGTCGCCGCGGCGCGCCCGCTGATGGTCGCGGCCAGCACGGCGACGAGCATGCACAGCCAGGTCCCCGCGAGGAACGCCCCCGTCATCGCGATGTCGCTGCCCGCGCTCACGAACGCGAACCCGGCGACCGACCCCGCGGCGGCGCTGGTCCACACCACCCCCATCGCCAGCGCGGAGGCGCCCAGCCCCGCCCCGGGCCGACCGATGACGAACGCGAACGTCGCGGCGAGGTACAGGTTGAAGAACGACTTGACCATCGCGTCGCTGACGTCTGAGACGTCCCGCCAGAACAGCGGCGAGGCGATCATCACGAGCGCGATGACCGGCAGCGTGACGAGCATCAGCCGGTCGACGCGCAGGCGCGCGGGCCGCGCGAGCAGCCGGGCGCACAGCGCCGCCAGCAGCGCCGCCGAGACCGCCATCGACATCACGTCGGCGCTCACCGTCGCCTGCGCGGACATGTTGTGCAGCTGCGTCATCAGGCCGAAGAGCAGGGAGAACAGCCCACAGCCGAGCAGCGTCGTGACGGTCTCGCCCCGCTCGCCGCGCCGCGCGCCCGCCGCGTCGTCGCGCGCCCCCCGCCCCCCGCCCCCCGCCCCCCCCCCCCCCCCCCCCCCCCCCCCCGCCCGCGCCCGCCCCCCCAAAGCCGCGCGCCCGGCGCCCCCCCCGG
>CAIFEU010000284.1 GCA_903789505.1 uncultured Coriobacteriales bacterium | reverse complement strand
GGGCGCGCGCCCCGGGGCCCCCCGGCGGCCCCCCGGCGGCGGCGCGGCGGGGGCCGCGCGGCCGCGCGACGACGGGGTCGACGGGATGGGCGAGCCCGGCCCCGCACAGGTCGGTCGCGAGCGTCGCGGCGCCGGTCAGCCCCACCGACAGGCACATGCCCAGCAGGAGGGCGGACGCGTCGGCGCCCAGCGCCGTGCCCGCCAGGGTGGGGGCGAGGCCGAGCCGCAGCACGCCCACGACGGCGAGCGGCGCGAGGATCGCGAGGATCGCCAGCGGCGAGTGGGCGAGGCCGTGCATCTCGGTGCGCCACAGGTCGACGAAAACCTGCGAGGGATCCTGGGAGGGGTCGTCCTCCCCGGGCGTGCCGGCGCCCGGCACGGTCTCCGCGGGACGTCCCACCGAGAGGGCGCCGCCGGGGCTCGTCCCGCCGACGCCGGGCCGCCCGGGCACCTCGGCTGCGGGGCGCCGCGCGCTCTGGCTGGGGTCGGTGGCGGCGCCGGCGGCGTCGCGCTTGGGTCTGCTGCTGCGCGTCATCGGGTGCGGGTCAGTACTCCTCGGCCTTGGGATAGGGGTTGTTGCAGCTCATCTTACCCTCGGGGCACGCCCCGCGGACGCAGCCCGGCCCAGCCTGGCGGAAGATGTAGGGCGCCGTGGGGCGCACCAGCTCGAGCATTTTCCATGCCAGCTCGCGAATCTCCCACTGCGCGCGGTTGCAGCAGCGCAGCTCGAAGAAGTGCAGCAGCTCGCGGATGTTCATCGTCACGACGATCTTGGTCTCGCAGGCGTTGGGCAGCAGGTAGCGCGCGTCCTCGGCGGGGACGCCCGCCTGCACCAGCCGGTCGTAGGCGTGCCAGATCTGGTCGACCGTCTCGTCGAAGACCCGCGACAGCTCGGGGTCGGCGGCGACGGTCGCCGGCTTGACGACGTCGGGCTCGGACTTGAACTTGACGTAGCGCTGGGACTGCTGGTTGTAGCTCGCCTGGCGATGGCGCACGAGCTGGTGAGTGAGCGCGCGGCTGACGCCCTCGATCGAGAAGGTGTAGCTCGCGTGCTCCAGCGTCGAGTAATGGCCCGAGGTCATGATCGTCCTGAGGACGTGCTCGATCTTTTCCTGGGTGAGCCCCTCCATCAGCTCGCGCCCGCCGACCGGGGCGTAGCACAGGCGCGCGGCGGTGGCGACGGCGCGCTCGGGGTCGGGCGTGTGATACAGCAGGGTGACTTCCATGGCGTGTCCTCTCCTCGAACGACCAGGTCGACGCGCGCGACGTGTGACTCCGCCTGCGGGCGGCGCGTCGGCGGCGTGCGTCGTCCCGGCGCCCCCGCGGGCGTCCGACGACGCGCGGGACCCCCGACGTCACGCGCGGACGGCCCCATTACACCATGCCCAGGCGAAGCGGCCGTGGAGGTTCGGGGCGGCCCCACAAGCGGCACGCGAGCGCGGCGCACGGCGGGCGCGCCGGCGCGGGCGGCTGGCGAGCAGGACACGCGGCGGGCGCGCCGGCGCGGGCGGGACGGGGGCGCCCCTCGGCAC
>CAIFEU010000283.1 GCA_903789505.1 uncultured Coriobacteriales bacterium | reverse complement strand
CATCGTACGTAGCAGAGCGCCTTCCATCATGGTCGTGCCGTCCTCTCTCGCATGGCCGCCGCCGCTCTCGCGCGGCCAGCGGCCCCCGATACCGGAGCGCCGCACGGAGGCCTCAGCCCCCGCGCGGCGCCGTGTGCTCACGCGTGCCTGCCGAACCTGCCCCCCGCCGGGCCGCGCCCGCGCGAGGACCCGCGGAAGACGCTGCGCGTGGAGCGCGTCGTCGCGCGGGTGGGGTTCGGGACGATGCGCCCCTGGGCGAACGTGAAGCCCTGCGGCTCCCACAGCGGGATCAGCTTGTGCGTGAAGTACTCGATCTCGCGCAGCGGGCTGATCTCGTCGGGCGCCACGAACGTGAACGCGACGCCGCTCTCGCCCGCGCGGCCGGTGCGCCCGATGCGGTGCACGTAGTCCTCCGGGTCCAGCGGCACGTCGAAGTTCACGACCCAGTCGATGTCCTGCACGTCGATGCCGCGGCTCATGACGTCGGTCGCGATCAGGATCGCGAGCCTGCCCTCCCGGAAGTCGCGCAGCGCCTTCTCGCGCTGGCGCTGCTGACGGTCGGCGTGCATCTCACCCACCGAGAACCCCTTGCGCGCGAGCAGCGAGGCGACCAGGTCGACGCGCTGCTTGGTGCGGCAGAACACCAGGACGCGCCCGGGGCGGTCGCGCTCGATGAGGTAGGTGAGCAGCTCGGCCTTCTGCCCCTGCACCACCGGGACCATGCGCTCCTCGACCGTGTCGGCCGTCTGCCCCATGCGCGCGATCTCGACGTTGGCCGGGTCGTGCAGCATCGTCGGCATGCTCCGCTCGATGTCGCCGGAGATGGTCGCGCTGAAGAGCAGCGTCTGGCGGCCCGCGGGCAGCTTGGCGACGATCTTGCGCACGCTCGGCCAGAAGCCCATGTCGAGCATGCGGTCGGCCTCGTCGAGCACCAGCACGCGGACGCCGTCCAGACGCACCGCCCGCTGCTCCATCAGGTCGATCAGGCGCCCCGGCGTGGCGACGAGCATGTCGCAGCCCCGCGAGATCGCGCGAATCTGCTTGTCGTAGCGCTCCCCACCGATGACGGTGGCGACCGACTGCCCGGTGCAGCGCGCCACGGTCTGGGCGACCTCGTCTATCTGGCTGGCCAGCTCGCGCGTGGGCGTGACGACCAGCGCGCGCGGGCCGCGGTCGCGCGGGTCGTCGGCGTCGGCGACCCGGCCGATCAGCTGCAGCGCCGGAAGGACGAACGCGGCGGTCTTGCCCGTCCCCGTCTGCGCGCTGGCGACGACGTCGCGGCCCTGCAAGACGTACGGGATGGCCTGCGCCTGGACGGGCGTCGGGCGGGAGAACCCGAGCGCGCCCACCCCCCTGAGAATCTGCTCGTTGAGCCCGAGCTCGGCAAATGTGGTGTCCATGCCCCCAGTATGCGCCAATTGCGCCGACGATGCGAGGCCGCGCGGACGTGTCTACGCACATAGCACGACGTCGTGCGGGGCCGCAGGTGCCGGCGGGGCCGCCCCCCCCCCCCCCCCGCCCCCCCCCCCCCCCCCCCCC
>CAIFEU010000282.1 GCA_903789505.1 uncultured Coriobacteriales bacterium | reverse complement strand
CACGCTGGTACCTGCCCAACAACCGGCTGCGCGAGTCGATGAGCATCCTGAAGGACGCCGCGCTGGGGAGGCTGTGAGGGCGGGGCCCGTGCAAGTGCGCCCTCGCGCCCGCGGGCGCCAACACCCCCGGCGCGCCGCCTCCGCCGCCGGCGCGGCGCCGCGCGGCCAGGCGAGCCCGCATCCCGCCGGAATGAGCGCTAGGATATCAGCTCGTATACTTTCCAGCGGCGTCCCGACAGGAGGATGGGGTCCGTGACTTCGAGCGCGCACGAGAACCGTCGCGACATGACGCGCGACGGCATTCAGGGTTGCCCCGACGACTGCCGGGAAGACGGGGCACGGGGCGCGGGCGCGGGCGTCGTCGTGACCTTCGCGGGCGCGGGGAACCTCGCGCGCGCCCAGGAGATGGCGGCGAGGCTGCACGCGCCGCTCAGCGAGCACCCCGAGCCCGACGCGCTGGCGCTGCGCCTGGACGACGAGGGGCTGGCGCTGGTGGGCGACGGCATGGAGCTGCGCGGCGACCTCTCCGAGATGCTGCCGCGCCTGCGCCCCGACCGGCTCTCGCGCGAGCTGCTCGTCCGCGCCGCGAGGATCAAGGCGTCGGCGCTGGCGGGACGCGCGCCGCTCGCGGTCGACGCCACCGCGGGGCTGGGGACCGACTCGCTGCTGCTCGCCGCAGCGGGCTTCGAGGTTACGATGCTCGAGCGCGACCCCGTCATCGCGGCGCTGCTAGCGGACGCCCTCGAGCGGGCGGCAGGCGTGCCCGAGCTCGCCGGGGCGGTCGGGCGCATGCGCCTGGTGGAGGGCGACTCGGTCGCCGCCCTCGGAGACCTCGGATTCGTGCCCGACGTCGTCTACCTCGACCCGATGTTCCCGCAGCGGCGCAAGAGCGCCGCGGTCAAGAAGAAGTTCCAGCTGCTCCACCGGCTGGAGCGGCCCTGCGGGGAGCGAGACCAGGAGGAGCTGCTGCGCGCCGCCCTGGCAGCCTCACCCCGCAAGGTGGTCATCAAGCGCCCGGCAAAGGGCCCGCTGCTGGCGGGAGCGAAGCCGAGCTACTCGATTGCCGGCAAGGCTGCGCGCTACGACTGCATCGTGCCGGCCACGGCGGGGCAGGGAGCGGAGTAGGCACGCCCAGCGAGTCGCCAGCCGGCGTGCCCGCCGCCCGCCCGCGCGCCGCTGGGCAGTTCGTCCCGCGCGCCTGCGGACCGGCAGTCGGCCCGCATCGGCGCCCGCGCCCGCTACGCCCCCAGACGCCCGGCAATCGCGAGGATGAAGTCGCGCGTGTTGAGCTTGGTGGGGTTGGGAATCGTCGTGATGCGGGCCAGATCGCCGGTCATCTCGCCCGCCTCGATCGTGCCGAGCGTAGCTCGCTCCAGGCGGTCGGCGAAGTCGACCAGGTCGGCGAGGCCGTCGAGCTGGCCGCGCTTGCGCAGGGCGCCCGTCCAGGCGAAGATCGTCGCGACCGAGTTGGTCGAGGTCTCCTCGCCCTTCAGGTACTTGTAGTAGTGGCGCTGCACCGTGCCGTGCGCCGCCTCGTACTCGTAGTAGCC
>CAIFEU010000281.1 GCA_903789505.1 uncultured Coriobacteriales bacterium | reverse complement strand
GGGGGTGTTCCTATGGTTTTGTCAACCGATTCCTCTGGCGACATGGCCCGCAAAAGGGAACGCTTCGCCGGACCCTCCGGCAGGGAGGGCTTCTCGACGACGCGGGCTGTGTTCAGCGGCGCGCTAGGCCGTGTACGGGACCTTGTCCCTCATGATGGCGTAGATCACCTTCAATCTCTTCCGCGCGGTCGCCTTGAGGGCCTCCCCGTGGCACATGCTCCGCTCCCGGCATCTCCTGTAGTACTCGCCGTACCTTCCCTTGCTTCTCACCAGCGAGTTGCAGGAGAAGATGAGCAGGTTCTTCAGCCTCTTGTTGCCTTGCCTGGACGCGCCCACGGACGAGAGCGAGGTGCCGGACTGCCGGTTCCTAGGCGCTATCCCGCAGTACGACGCGAGGTGGTCGTGGTCGGGGAAGTCGGCGATGTCGACGGTGATGACGAGCTCGGACGCCGTGCGGGGGCCTATCCCGGGGACGGTGAGCAGGCAGGCGTAGGTCGCGTCGTCCGCGAGCAGGGCCGATATCTCCGCGTCGAGCCGAGCGGCCTCCGCCGCCGCCTCCGATATCCTCTTAGCGAGCATCTTGACCTGCGGGTTCTCGGCCGCGACCTGCCACTCCGACGGCCTGGTGGACGACGCCGCCGCGTCCCACGCAGCGTCGATCTCGGCCCTGTCGGCGCCGCGGGTGACGGCTCCGAGCGACGCCTTGCCGGCGTCGAGGATCCCCCACGGCCCGCCGAGCGACCCGAGCATGCCGAGCCAGTGGGGGTCGGAGAGGTCGGCGAGTGCCTCGAACGCGGGGCAGGACTCGAGCAGGATGCTCCTCAGCCTGTTCTTGTCCCTGGTCGCGCATGCGACCATGTGCTCCCGCTGGGCGGCCATCGACCTGGCGGCCTCGAGCCTCGGGTCGGTCTCGGGAACCGGCAGCAGCGCGTCGGGCACGCCGAGGGCGGTCTTGGCGATGACCGCCGCGTCCCTCTCGTCGGTCTTGGCGTCGCCGGCGAACAGCTTCGAGGCCTCGTGCGCGGCGAGCCCGGGCAGGTAGCCGACCGGGAGCCCGGCGAGCCTCGCGCGCCTCAGCGCGAGCGCGCCGATGTTGCGCTTCTGGTCCACGACGACGAGCGTCCCCTCCGGAGCCGACGCGAAGAGCGCGTCGAGGTCGGCCTCCCTGTTGGCGACGGGCCTGTTGGCGAGCACCTCGCCGGACCTCGTGGCCATGAAGGCCCAGTGCGATGCCTTGCCGACGTCGAGGGCGAGGACGGTCTGGCAGGTGGCGAACGTGGCGTGCATGATGCTATCCTCCAATCGTCGGCCGATCGGACGCTGGCACGCGCGGCACCCACATTACCTGGCCGTGGCGCTTTCGAAGGGAGCCCGGCAGTTTCCTATCAGCCGTCTGGCCCCGCGGGGCCGGCCCGGCAAACCCCCCCCGGCCCCTCACGGGGGCTGGGGATCCTGGCCGTGCGCAGGCGCCCGATCGGCAGTCCGTCAGGACATGGCGCAATCGTAAGCCAGGCGGCTCCGCATGTTGGCGGGACTGCCGTACTGGCCTCGGCTCGACTGTAATGGG
>CAIFEU010000280.1 GCA_903789505.1 uncultured Coriobacteriales bacterium | reverse complement strand
GGGAGGATGTGCGGGTCGTCCAGAGAGTCGTGCGTGCCCTGGTGCAGGAAAAGCGCCCGCGCTATGTAAAAGCGGCTTCGTGGGAGTTTGAGGTTCTGACGCCGACCCGGTAGGGGGCGCGCGGTGGGGGGGGAGGCGGCCGCCGCCTCCGCAATCGGGGGGGGGGCGACCCCTGCGGGGGGGGCCGCGGCGGCGGTGCCCGCCGCCCTCAGAAAGCTGCGACGATCGAGTTCCATGTGATGCGCTCCTTCGAGACTCGTGGTTCCTGCGGCAATGCGGACGGTGGCGGCGGGGCGTGAGCGGCCGTGCCCCGGGCGCTGGCTTCCCGACGGCGCCCGTGCCCGAAGGGGGCGGCGGGGCAGAGCGGGTACCGCGCGGGCACCGGCCCTCACGCCGTCCGCGCCATCCGACAAGCGCGACGATATGGCCGGACGCACGGCGGGGTCCATCACTGCAAAGAGGTATTTGGCCCCGCCGCGGGTATCTCACCTTTTTGGCTTGAGGCATCATGGTTGTTTGGTATGGACAAGGACTGCCCTGGTGAGAGATACCGTCCTAACGCATGATTGCCACGAGTGGTTACCACGCGGCATCGAGCAGCGCGACGCCCGCGGAGCGCGAGGCGCGTGCCAGCGGCGGATGGGCGGCGGGCGCGAGGCGCGGCGTGGCAGCAAGCGCGAGGCGCGCGCGGACGGGGCGCCGGCGAGCGTCGCGCAACGGGCAGGACTGTCGA
Organism: uncultured Coriobacteriales bacterium; assembly: GCA_903789505.1. Lineage (GTDB taxonomy): Bacteria > Actinomycetota > Coriobacteriia > Coriobacteriales > UMGS124 > CAIFEU01. Next base: position 859 of record CAIFEU010000280.1, on the reverse strand, counting down.
AGGGGTTTGGATGGCGACGAGGAAGGGCCCGACGAAGGCGCCGGACGCGAACGAGGGCGACCGAGGACGGAGACGCCCCGCGGGCGGCTGCCCGGCAGGTGCCCACGGGCGGCGCGCGGGGGCGGGGGCGGCCGTCAGGATCGCGCGCCTGCTCGCGCTCGCGTGCTTCCTGGCGACCGTCCCCGCCTACTCGCCCAACATCGTCACGCTCAACGTCGGCAGCGTCGCGGCAATCACCCCGTGGTTCGCTCGCGCCTTCCACGCCGTCGCCCTGGCGTGCTCGCTGGGCGTCGTCGCCGCCTCGTTCGCCTCCCCGAGGGCGGCGGCGCGGCTCGAGGCGTTCGCCCCCACCGGGGCATCGGCGCGGGTCGCCGCCCCGGTGGCTGCGGCGGCGACCTACGCGGCGGGGTGCGCGGGGTACGCCGCGGCGGTGATGGCAGACGGGTCGTGGCCTGCCGCGCTCGAACCCCTGGGAGCGGCGTTCGCCGTCCTCGCCGGGGTCGGCCTGATACCGACCTGCCTCGTCTGGTCGGCGTGCTACGAGGGGCTCGGGCTGCGCGCGATTCTGCTGGAGACCGCGGGCGCCGCGGGCATCGCCGCCGTGGCAGGCACCGCCTGCTCCGCCGCGGGGCCGGCCCTGGCGCACCCCGCTTACCTGGCGATGCTGCTCGTCGGGGCGGCGGCGCCGGTCGCGCTCGCCACGCGGGCGGCCCGGGGCGGGGGCGCCTCGCACCCCGACGCCGACGCCGCGGCGCGCGCCGCCGGGCCGACGGCGCGGCCCGCCATGCGCGCCTACCTCGCGGTGATGGGCGCGCCGCTCGCCGGCATGGCGCGCTCCGCGTTCGGCATCGGCCTGGCG
>CAIFEU010000279.1 GCA_903789505.1 uncultured Coriobacteriales bacterium | reverse complement strand
CCCCCCTAAAAACAGCGGGGGCGGTTTGTGGGCCCCCCGCGCGCAACAATCCCCCTGCGGCGCGCGTCCACGGCGCGCTTCGCCACCGAGCAGCCCTCGATGTCGCGTGCGGTGACGCCCAGCTCGCGCGCGACGACGCCGGCTAGGTAGGCGGGGTCGCAGGGTGCTCCCTGCGCGCCCGCGTGGGCGAGCCCGACCCGTACGTTTCTCACTTCGATCACGGCCGTGCCCCCTTCTGTCCGATGCCCTCGCGCGCGCCGCGCGCCGCGCGCTCGCCCGCGGTGACGCCCGAGAGCCATGCCCACGACAGGTTGAAACCCCCGCAGCAACCATCCACGTCGAGCGCCTCCCCGCAGACGAAGAGCCCCGTCAGGCGCGGCGCGGTGGCCCCCAGCGTCTCGGGGTCCACCTGGTCGGTCGCGACGCCGCCGCGCGTGACCTGCGCGTGGCCGGGGTCAGCGGTGCCGGTCACGCGCAGGCGGTAGTGCTTGAGCAGCGCGGCGGCGGCCTCGGCGGTCTCCTCGAGCCCCGCGCCCGCCGCGCGCCCGCGCGCGACGCGCACGACCTTCGCCCCCAGCGCCGGGTGCGCGATGCCGTCGAGCAGCGTGAGCGCCGCCTCCGGCGAGGCGTAGCGCGCGGGGTGGGAGCGCGTGCGCCCCACGAGCTCGTCGCGCAGGCAGCGCTCGTCGAAGTCGGGGAGCAGGTCGAGCTCGACGACGTCGCCGGGAAGCGCTCGGCGCGAGGCGTCGAACGTCACGATGCCCGAAATCCCGTAGGGCCTGAACAGGACCTCCCCGCGCGCGTCGAACGCCGCGGGTCCGTCGGGCTGCGCCCGGGGCAGGACGCGCAGCCTGCAGGGCGCGCGCACGCCGTCCAGGCCGCTCACCAGGTCCGTCTCGGTGGCAAGCGGGCACAGCGCGGGGCGCTCTTCGGTCACCCGGACGCCCAGCCCGGAAAGGACGGGGGAGGGGCTGCCCCCTCCCGCCGCCCAGACAACGGCGTCGAAGGGCTCGCCGACCTCCCGCCCCTCCCGCACTGCCCCCGCACGCGCCCTGCCCCCGCGGGGGCCGTGCCCTGCCGGGTCGCGGTCGACGTGCGAGACGACCCAGCCGGTCGCGCCCGCGCCGGGCCGCGGGGGCTCCAGGCGCGTCACGCGCGAGCCCGTGCGCAGCCCCACGCCAAGCTCGTCACAGGCGCCCAGGAGCGGGTCGAGCACCGAGGAGGCGCTTCTGCTCGCGGGGTAGTAGCGCCCCTGGTCGTCGGGGAGGCACCACACGCCCAGGCCGTCGAAGAACGACAGCACGTCGGCGACCCCCCTGCCTCCCAGGGCGCGGGCGACGAAGTCGGGACGGTTGTACGCCTGCGGCGAGAGGTGGGCGTTGGTGAGGTTGCACCTGCCGTTGCCCGAGGCGAGGATCGGCCTGCCCATCCGGGCGCCCGCCTCGAAGACGGTCGGCCGCCCCCCGGCGCGGGCACACGCGACCGCGCAGGCGAGTCCCGATGCGCCCCCGCCCACGATCGCGACGCGCGGCCCCAGCCCCGCGCCGCCGTCCGCGCAGGTCCCGGGCGATGCCGACCGCCGCCGTGCGGCAC
>CAIFEU010000278.1 GCA_903789505.1 uncultured Coriobacteriales bacterium | reverse complement strand
GCGCAGGGCCGCGCGAAGGCGTTGCGCCGGCGCAAGGCCGGGTTGTCAGGGGAGGGGCCGCCGCCCCGGGCGCGTCGCGCCCCGCACCGCGACCGGGTTCGGGCGCCTTCGCACGGCAGCTCGCGGGCGCAGGGCGTGCCCCGAAGCGCAAAGGGCGCGCCCGCCGGGAGGTCGGTCCCGGGGGCGCGCCCGATTCGGTGCCGATGGCGGGACGGCCGGAAGGGCCGCGCGGCGCCTATCGCGTTGAACTACTTGCTGCTCGCGGCGGAAGCGGCCTTGGCGGAGTCCGCCTTGGAGGAGTCGGCCTTGGCGGAGCCGGAGGTCTCGCCATCGAGGTCGGTGACGTTGCCGTCGACGTCCTTCTCGACCTTCATCTTGTTGACCGGGATGTAGCCCATCTTCTCGACCAGCGAGCCCTGGACGTCGTCGGAGAACATGTACTCGATGAACGCGGCGGTCGCAGCGTCGGGGCTGGCGACGGTGTACATGTGCTCGTAGGCCCAGATCTTCCAGTCGTTGGTCGCGACGTTCTCGTCGGTGGGCTCGACGCCGTCGACCGACAGGGCGACCATCGTGTCATCGTAGTACGAGAACGCCAGGTAGGAGATCGCGCCGGGGGTGGAGGCGATCATCTGGGCGACGGTGCCCGAGGAGTCCTGCTCCTGCGGGGTGAAGTCGACCGGGACCTCGACGCCCTTGAGCACGGCGTCCTCGAACGTGGCGCGGGTGCCCGAGCCGGACGCGCGGTTGATGACGACGATCTCCTCGTCGTTGCCGCCCAGGTCGGCCCAGTTGGTGATCGAGCCGGAGAAGATGCCCGCGAGGTCCTCCATCTTGATGTCCTTGACGGTGACGTCGGGGTTCACGACCGGGCCCATGCCCACGACGCAGACCTTGTTGTCGATGAGCTTGGAGGCGTCGTCGGGGTTGTCGAGCTTGCTCTCGGCGTAGACGTCGGAGTCGCCGATCTGGACGGTGCCCGCGGCGATCTGCGTGATGCCCTGGCCCGAGCCGCCGCCCTGAACCGAGATCTGGACGCCGGAGTTGTTCGCCATGAACTGCTCGGCGGCAGCCTCGACCAGCGGCTGCAGAGCCGTGGAGCCGACGGCGGTGACGCTGCCGGAAAGCGCGTCGGCCGCCAGGGCGGGCTGGGCGAGCTTGCCGCTCATGCCGAGACCGGCGACGCCCGCCAGGGCAGCGCCGAGCGCGATGAACTGACGACGAGATGCGAACGTGTTCTCGAACATGCTTCTCCTCACATCGATTCGTGGGCGGGCCCGATGCCCGTCCGTGCCGTGCGACTCGGATGCTATTCCCGCCGGGGCGTGCGCGCCGCGCCGGCGGGCGGGCGCTTACGCGGCGCTGCGAGTGCCTTACACGGACGTTTCGAAGCTTGGGGCAACGCATAATGAAGCGCGGGGGGTGTCATGGTCGTGTCAGCGCCTGCGCGGCCGCTGCCTGAGCGCCCGTGCGGCCGTCCGCGCGGCGGTGGCGGCATGCCGCGGGCGCCGCCGGTGGCGCCGCGTTGGGATACACATGCGACCGGCCCCGGCGCAGGAGCGCCCGGGCGGGGGGGGGGGGGGCGCGGGCCCCCCGGGGGGGGGGGGGGG
>CAIFEU010000277.1 GCA_903789505.1 uncultured Coriobacteriales bacterium | reverse complement strand
GGCCGCTGGCGCCGGCCGGCTGCGACCCGCGCGAGGTGGCCAGCGAGGGCGACCTGTTCAACCGTGGCCTGCTCGACCTGGACGACGAGGTGCCCCCCGTCGACGAGGCACCCGCGGTCGACGACCTGCCCGCCCCGCTGCCCGGCAGCCCGATGGACGTCGAGGAGCACGGCCGGCGCCCTGGCGTCGACGCGGGCAAGGCGCGCTAGGGGCGTGTCGCGGCGCGTCACGTCATCGAAAGTCGCGGCGGTCGGGCGGGGGAGAGTCCCGAGTCCGGCCGCCGCGTTTGCCCGCCCGGCGCCCTGGGATCCGTCCCGGGCGCCGGGCTTGCTGCTGGTCAGCTACAGCGCTAGAGCGTTACAGCGTGGAGTGCCCGATGCCGCCGTCCTCGGGCATCTTGATGTCGTAGTCGGCGATCTCGTCAATCGAGCCGCCCGCGGCCTGGATGCTCGCGGCCCTACTCGGCCGCGGGTGCCTCCTCGAAGCCGGGCGCGTCGGGGTCGCACGAGACGGGGCGCGCGTGGCTCGGCAGGGCGAACTGCGTCTGCAGGAAGCGCACGATTGCGTCGACGACCTCGCCGTAGCGCTCGCCCAGCCCGTGGCCGGTGCCGGCGAGCATGTGCAGGTCGGCGTTCGAGTAGGCGTTGAACAGCCGCTCCACGTCCTTGTCGGACACGAGGGGGTCGTCGCCGCCGTGGAAGATGCACACGGGGCCCTCGTAGGCGCCCGCCTTGGCGAACGGGCGCAGCTTGGCGGCTGTGCGCAGGTACTTCTTGCCGACCGGGTAGCCGAACTCGCGCTCCGAGCAGGCGCGCGGGATGCTGACCGCCGGCGAGGTCAGGACCAGCGCGGCGACGTCGAGCGGGTGCTCGGCCGCGTACAGCAGCGAGGTGAGCCCGCCCTGGGAGTGGCCGAGCAGCGCCACGCGCGCCGAGTCCACGCCAGGCAGCTCGCGCGCGAACGCGAAGATCTGCTCCAGGTCGCGCATCTCGCGCGGGATCGTCATGCGCTCGAACGTGCCGTCGGACTGGCCGCGCCCGTTCATGTCGAACCGCAGCGTCGCGATGCCGCCGGCGAGCAGCGCGTCGGAGAGCGTGTCGAAGCGCTCCATGCGCCGGTTCGTCATGATCCCGTGCACCATCACGAGCAGCGGGACGGGGCGCACGTCGTCGGCCTGGCTGGTGGTGTCGTTGGGCAGCGCGTCGGCGGGTGCGGGCGCGGGCATCTCGAGCGTCCCGCGCAGCGTGAGCGGGCCGGAGTTGGTCTCGCGGGTGATCGCGATGTCGCGCGACGTGGCGTTGTGCGGGGAGCGCGGCGGGTAGGTCACCGAGCCGTCGTTGGCGGTGACGTCCTCCCTGGTGGTGCCCTCGGCGATGTCCTTGATGTCCTCCGCAATGTCCTGCAGGTCCATGGTGATGCGCCTTCCCTTCGCGACTCGCGCTGCGCGCGGCGTCCGCGCCGATTATGCTTATGCTACTAGGTACCACGATTTTGGCCCGGATAGACACATGGGCGCCGGCTCGGACGCGCCGGGGCGCGGGACGGAGGAGGCGGGCGTGAGAGAGGACGCTGACGACGACGGGCGAGGCTCCGGCATGACCTCGGACCAGGGCTCGGGCCGCGCCGCGGACCAGCGCCCCGCTGCCCCGCTGCCC
>CAIFEU010000276.1 GCA_903789505.1 uncultured Coriobacteriales bacterium | reverse complement strand
GGTGCGCCGCGCCCCGGCCCACCCCCCGGCGGGGGGCGCGGCAAATGGCCCCCCCGGGGGGGGCGGGGGCCGGTAGGCCGCCCCGGCGCCGGGGGGCGCGGGCGCCCGCCGGGGAGGGCGGGCGGCGCGACGATGGAGGAACACAGGGAGGGCGCACCGGCACGCGATGGGCGGACGGGGTGCGGCCCGGCACGACCAAGGGAGATGCACGTCTGATGACACGTCACACGCACACTCGGCTCGGCAGGTTCGGCGTCGTTGGCGGGACGGCGGCGATGGCCGTCCTGGCGGGATGCCTGTCGCTCACGCTGGCCGGCTGCGGCCAGCAGCAGGGGGGATCGGCCGCGGGCTCCTCGGCGGCGGACGCGGGGACCACCTCGCTGTCGACGGTGAGGCACGCCGACGAGGCGGACAAGAGCCTGCTGGACGGAGACGTCGCGCTCGACGTGAACGGCACCCTCGTCTACGAGCAGGACGTCACCGACTACATCCAGTCCCAGCGCGGGCAGAACGGGCTCGACGACGACGGCGCGTGGGCGTCGTACCTGGCAGACGAGGGCAAGGACGGCTCGGCGGTGCGCGACGCGGCGCTGGGGAACTACATCGACACGATCCTGCTCGACCAGGCCATCAGGCAGCGCGATATCTCCGTGAGCGACAGCGAGGTCCAGGACCGCCTCGACCAGCTCAAGCAGTACTACGACGGCTTCGGGACCAACGGGTGGGAGCAGGTGCGCGACTCGATGGGCTACGCCACCGACGACGCCTACGCGTCGCACCTGTCGCGGCAGATGCTCCTCCAGAAGCTCCAGGACTCCGCGACCGCCGACGTGCAGGTGAGCGACGACGACGCCCAGGCGTACCTCGACCAGCACGCCAGCGACTACGCGGGCAAGCGCGCCTCGATCATCGTCATGCCCGACATGGCGTCGGCCCAGCAGGTCAAGGCGCTGATCGACGACGGGACGCTGACCTTCCAGGAGGCGGCGCTCACCTACTCGCTCGCCTACGGCAGCGCCTACACGCAGGCGTACGCGGCGGCGACGAGCAGCTCGGCCGCGGACGGCACGTCGTCCTCCGGCGGCGGCACCGACGTCCTGCAGCTCGACGGGACCGCGGGCTCGGGCGCCGTCGTGGCGTCCGACGCCCAGGACGCGCGCGCCGCGGTGGACGCCGAGCAGACGCGCTACGTGGGCGACGGCGCGTGGGAGTCGGCGCTGGACTCCGCGGGCGACATCGGGTGGGTCACCGAGGACCAGATGCAGGGCGGCGCCTCGGGCTCCGGCTCGGACGCGGCGTCCTCGGGCGGCGTGGCGACCCAGGCCCTTGCCGACCTGTCCGCAGGCGAGGTCAGCGACCCCGTCCAGACCGCCATGGGCGTGCAAATCGTGACGTGCACCGAGTCCTACGACCCCGACGCCGACGGCACGCAGCTCTCCGACCTCCCCTCCGACCTGCAGGACAAGGTGCGCTCCGACGCCCTGGAGCAGGCGAAGACCGACGCGTGGAACGACTTCGGCAGGCAGCTCTACCTGAGCGCCTCGATCGACGCCGCGCCGATGCCCTCCGGCCTGCCCTACGACGTGAAGGTTCCGAGCACCGCCGATCAGGCGAGCGCGTCCTCGGCCGCGGGCCCCGCCGCGTCTGCGGCGGCAGGTTCGTC
>CAIFEU010000275.1 GCA_903789505.1 uncultured Coriobacteriales bacterium | reverse complement strand
CCGTCTGCGCGCCGGTCTCGCCCCCGGCGTCGGCTCCCGCCTGCCCGGCGGCCTGGCCTGCCGCCGCCTGGTCGGTCCCGGTGCCGCCGTCGGCCCCGCCCGCGGCGGGCGCGGCGGCGGTGGTCCCGCCGGTGGCGTCCCCAGGTGCCTGCTGGGTGGCGTCCGTCGTGCCCTGCTGGGCCGCTTCCGCCTGCTGCTGGGCGCCACCGCCCTGGGCGGCGTAGTCGTAGGCGCCCGCGTCGCCGCCGTCGTAGGCGCCGACGTCGGACCCGTCATCTGCCTGGTAGGCGGCGTAGGTTCCCGTGTCGGTGCCCGTGCCAGTGCCCGCCCAGGTCGTCGCACCCGTGCCGGACTCCTCGCCCGCCTGGTCGGCGACGCCCTGCTGGGCGTCCGTCGGAGTGGCGGCGTCGGAGGCAACCCCGGGGTATTGGACGGGGGTCGCCGAGGAGCCCGCGGCGATGGCGTCTGCCGCCGCGCGCGCCGCCTGGTCGGCCGCCTGGGAGCCCGACGCCTGCGCCAGCGCCCACGACCGCGACGCCGACTCGGTCGCGCTCTGGACGCCCTGGTCCTCTGCCTGGTAGACGGCAGAAGCGATGCCGGCGATGAGCTCGTCGGCGTCGGTCTGGGAGAGCCCCTGCGTCATGACGACCAGGACGTACTGGGCACCCGCCCCGAGCCTGGTCGTGACGATGCCTCCGTCGTGCTCAGCGCTGTCGAGGCTGCCGGTCTTGTGCGCGACCACGGCGGACTCGCCCGAGCCCGCCGCGAGCCCGGCGTCAATCGACTGGCCCTGCAGGCAGCTGTAGGCGAACCTGCTGCTCTGCTCGTCGACCAGCCTTCCCGAGGCGATGAGCTGCAGAATCGTGGCGATGTCGTCGGAGCACGTGTAGTTGTCGAGCCCCTGGGCGATGGCATCGGTGTCCATCATCTTGCGCTGCAGGGAGGTGCCGGTCAGGCCGAGCTTGGTGGCCTCCGCGTTGATGTCGTCCATGCCCAGCACGTCAATCAGCACGTTGCAGGCGGAGTTGTCGCTCTCCGCGATCATGTAGTAGGCGAGGTCGGCGAGGGTGTACTCGGTCCCCACGCTGCCCGCGATGACGCCCGAGCCGCCCACGGAGTTCTCCGCGCTCAGCGCGACCGTGCTGTCGAGGTTCACCCGCCCCTGGCTGGCCTGGTCGAGCAGGTCGGCGAGGACGAGCAGCTTGATCATGCTGGCGGACTGCATCTGCTCGCCGCCGCCGATGCTGAAGCCGTCGGCGACGGAGGTCGCGCTCATGAAGGAGACCGAGACCGCGTCGCCCCGCGAGGCGACCAGCTCCTCGACCTGGCTCTTGACCTGCTGCGTGAGCTGGGAGGGGTCGGAGTACGCGACCTCCTGCGGCTGCTCCTCGGCGTCGCTGGACGCCGCGGCCTGCCCCTCGTCGACCGTCGACGCGGCCTGCTGCTGGTCGCCCTGCTGCGAGGTGGGGGCACTCGTGGAGCACGAGACGATCACGCAAGCCAACAGGACGGCCACTATCAGGGCGAACGCGACGATGACGATCAGCATGCGCCTGCTCGCGCGCCCCGACCGCTCGCGCGGCGCGGCGTCCGACGGCGGGAAGTCCCCGGGCGCCGGCTGCAGGGGCGCGGCGGAGGGGCCCGGCCAGGGGCCTCCCTTCGCG
>CAIFEU010000274.1 GCA_903789505.1 uncultured Coriobacteriales bacterium | reverse complement strand
GCGTGAGGCCGGCGAGCGCCGGGGCCCCTCGCCGCTCGAGCGGGCGAGGGAGGACGCGCTCGCCCCCGCCAGCGACGTCGCTCCCGAGCACGCCGACCCCGGGATCGGCTACATCTTCGAGCACACGCGCGACAAGAAGTGCCTGGTGTTCGTCAACTCCCGCGAGGAGTGCGAGACGGTCACCACGACGCTGCGGCAGTACTGCGAGGCGGTGGGGGAGCCGGACCGGTTCCTCATCCACCACGGGAACCTGTCCGCGTCGCTGCGCGAGTCGGCCGAGGACGCGATGCGCGACGAGTCGCGCCAGCTCACGACCGTCACGACGGCGACGCTGGAGCTCGGCATCGACATCGGCAGGCTCGAGCGGGCGTTCCAGATCGACGCGCCCTACACGGTCTCGTCGTTTCTGCAGCGCATGGGGCGCACCGGCAGGCGCGGGGAGCCGCCGGAGATGTGGTTCGTCATGCGCGAGGACGAGCCCGAGCCGCGGACGCTGCTGCCGCAGGCGATTCCCTGGAAGCTCGTGCAGGGCATCGCGCTCGTCCAGCTCTACCTCGAGGACCGGTGGGTGGAGCCGCCCCGCCTCGACCGGCTGCCCTACTCGTTGCTCTACCACCAGACGATGGCGGAGCTCGCGAGCTGCGGCGAGATGACCCCCGCCCAGCTGGCCGACCGCGTGCTGAACCTGGCGTACTTCCACCGGGTCTCGGCCGACGACTTCCGCGTGCTGCTGCGCCACCTGATAGCGACCGACCACGTCGAGACGACCGAGGGGGGCGGGCTCATTGTGGGCCTCGCCGGGGAGCGGGTCACGAACTCGTACCGGTTCTACGCGACGTTCCAGGACAACGAGGAGTACACCTGCCGCAGCGAGTCGCAGGAGCTCGGGACCATCGTGAAGCCGCCGCCCGTGGGGGAGAAGATCGCGATCGCGGGGGCCGTGTGGATCGTGGAGGAGGTCGACCACAATCGCCACCTCATCTACTGCACGCAGGTCAAGGGCAAGGTCCCCGCCTACTTCGGCGAGGACCCCGGCGACATCCACACGCGCGTGCTGGAGCGGATGCGCGACGTGCTCGGCGAGCCGCAGGACCTGGCGTACCCCTACCTGATGCCGAACGCCCGGGCGCGGCTGGCCCAGGCGCGCCACATGGCGCAGGCGGCGGGAATGCCGGGCCGCTTCCTGGTCAACCTCGGCGGGGACAGCTGGGCCCTGTTCCCCTGGCTGGGCACCTACCCGTTCCTGGCGCTGGAGCGCCTGCTCAAGATCAAGTGCGCCGGCAGGCTCGGCATCAAGGGTTTTGACTCCGCGCGGCCGTTCTTCGTCCAGTTCAGGATGGACGCCGACGAGGGGGAGTTCCTCGACGTGGTGCGGGAGCAGGCGCTCGCCGACTTCGACCCGATGGAGCTGCTCTATCCCGACGAGGTGCCCGTCTTCGACAAGTACGACGACTTCCTCCCCGAGGAGCTCGTGCGCAAGGGGTTCGCGTACGGCGTGCTCGACGTTGAGGGCATGCGGCGGCGCGTCGCGCAGTGGGGGAGCGCAGGGCGCGGGGGCGACGACCCCGCCCGCGCCGAGGGATGACGCCGCCCGGCAGGCGGCGCGAGCGCCGGGCAGGGGCTAGCTGTTGTGTGCCATGACGTTGTTTACACCGACGATACGTGACATCGGCGGGAGACCCCCGCAGGCGCTGTGGGGCC
>CAIFEU010000273.1 GCA_903789505.1 uncultured Coriobacteriales bacterium | reverse complement strand
CGGCCCCGGGCGTGCGGGCGGCATGGGCCACGGTCCCGGCGGTCGCATGGTGCCGGGAGAGAAGGCGAAGGACTTCGGGGGCACGATCAGGCGGCTCGTGCGCTACCTGGGGCCGTACTGCGTGGGGCTCGTCGCGGCGGTCGTGCTCGCGATGCTGTCGGTCGTGTTCTCGGTCGTGGGCCCCAAGGTCCTCGGCGGCGCCACGACGGTGCTGTTCGAGGGCGTCGCGGCGCAGATGTCCGGCACCGGCGGGGTCGACTTCGCGCGCATCGCGGCAATCCTGCTCGAGCTGCTCGCGATCTACCTCGCGAGCGCGGCGGCTGCGGGCGTGCAGAGCTGGGTCATGACCGGAGTCACGCAGAAGGTCGTGTTCCGCATGCGCGCGCAGATCGCAGACAAGATCTCGAAGGTTCCCCTGTCGTACTTCGACGGGGGCTCCGTCTCGAAGGGTGACGTGCTCTCGCGCATGACCAACGACGTCGACACGCTCTCGCAGTCGCTCAACCAGGGGGTCATCCAGCTCGTCACCTCGATCACCCAGGTCGTGGGCGTGGCGGTGATGATGCTCACGATCTCGCTGCCGCTGGCGGGCGTCACGTTCCTGACCCTGCCGCTCTCGGCGCTGATCATGGCCGTGCTCGTGAAGCGCTCGCAGCGCCACTTCCGCAGTCAGCAGAGTCAGCTCGGCATCGTGAACGGCAAGGTGGAGGAGGACTTCTCCGGCCAGGTGGTCATCCAGGCGTTCGATCGATCCGATCGTGCCGTGCGCGATTTCGAGCGCGAGAACGACGCCCTGTACGAGAGCGCCTGGAAGAGCCAGTTCCTCTCGGGGCTGATGCAGCCGCTCATGAACCTGGTGGGCACCATGCGACCGCCGGGACCGTGGCCCATGCCGCCCGCACGCCCGGGGCCGCGCCCCGCCACGGCGCCGCGACCCGTCGAGAGACGGCCGCCCGTCGGCTCCCTGTTCGCGTCCATCTACTCCCCCTCCGGAATGCCGAGCTCCTTGGCGCTGAGCTGGCTCTTGGCTATCTCCTGGTACTCGGGGCAGGTCGCGAGCAGCTCGCGGTGGGTGCCCCTGCCCACCACGCGCCCGTCGTCCAGGACGACGATCTGGTCGGCGCCCATGACCGTGGCGACGCGCTGGGCGACCACGACGACCGCGACGTCGGACGCCTCCTCGGCCAGCGCCTTTCGCAGGCGCGCGTCGGTGGCGTAGTCCAGGGCTGAGAACGAGTCGTCGAGCACCAGGACCTCGGGCCTGGCCGCCAGCGCCCGGGCGATAGCGAGCCTCTGGCGCTGGCCGCCCGAGACGTTGGTGCCACCCTGGGTGATGGGCGCGTCCAGCCCCTCCTCCTTGCCGGCGACGAGCTCGCCGGCCTGGGCGACGTCGATCGCGTGCATGAGCTCGTCGGGGGTTGCGACGTCGGCGCCGAACCCGACGTTGCTCGCGATGGTCCCGGAGAACAGGAAGCCCTGCTGAGGGACGTAGCCCACCCGGGAGCGCAGGTCGGACAGCGCCATCGAGCGGATGTCCACGCCGTCGAGCGTGATCGTGCCGGCGGTGGGGTCGTACAGGCGCGGAATCAGCTGCACCAGCGTCGACTTGCCCGAACCAGTGGACCCCACGATCGCGGTGACCTTGCCCGGGGCCCCCCGGGGGGGGGCGGGGGGGCACGCGGGCCCCGTGGGCGAGGGGGGGGGGACGCGAACCGGGGGGGG
>CAIFEU010000272.1 GCA_903789505.1 uncultured Coriobacteriales bacterium | reverse complement strand
GGGGCGGGGGGGGGCGGCGCGCGCCGCGCGCGGGGGGGGGGCGGCGCCGCTCCGCGCCCCCCCGGCCCCGCGCCCGCGGGGGGGGGCGGCGGGCGCCCGCCCCCCCCCCCCCCCCCCCCCCCTCTCTCGCTTGCCCTGCCCGCTATGCCAGCGATGCGGCGGCGTGCTGGCCGGCGTTGATGCCGTTCACGACGATGTCGCACACCGCGTTGCCGCCCAGACGGTTGCCGCCGTGGATGCCGCCGGTCACCTCGCCCGCGGCGTACAGCCCGGGGATCTTCTCGCCCTTGATCGTGAGGGCCTGCGAGTCGGTGTCGACGTAGACGCCGCCCATGCAGTGGTGGATGCCCGGGTAGACGGGAATCGCGTAGAACGGGCCGTTCTCCAGCGGCGTCACCAGGCCCGACGTGCGGCCGAACGGGTCGCTCGCGCCGTCGTCGGCGCCGCCCGCGTTGAAGTCGTCAATCGTCTGCTGCAGCGTGGCGCCGTCGACGCCCAGGGTCTGCGCGAGGTCGGCGACCGTGTCGCCCTTCACCGACATGCCGCGCTGGTCGTAGGTCGCGAGCAGCGGCGTCTCGTCGTAGATGCCCTGGTCGTAGACGATCCAGACCTTGCCGTCGGGCTGCTGCAGCTCGGCCGCGCTCACGGCGTCGCGCGTCAGCATCTCGTTGACGAAGCGCTCGCCGTTCTCGTTGATCAGGATCGAGCCGCTGCCGCGGACCGACTCGCTCACGAGCATTCCGGTCTTGGAGCCCTCCACGATGTAGACGGTGGGATGCGCCTGAATCTGGTCCATCTGGATCAGGTTGGCGCCCGCCGCCTGCGCCATCACCATGCCGTCGCCCTGGGCGGTGCCGGTGTTGGTGGTCACCATGTCCGCCAGGTCAGGGCGGTACATCTTGATCATGTCGAAGTTCGCGCCGAAGCCGCCTGCCGCCAGGACCACGGCGCCTGCGCGCAGCGTGACCTCGTTGCCGTCGGCGTCGGTCGCCTTGACGCCGCACACCTTGCCCGTGTCGTCCTTGAGCAGCTCGGTCGCGCCGGTCTCGGTCCTGACCTCGATGCCCTTGTCGGCGACGACCTGCTCCATGCGGGGCACCAGGAAGGCGCCCACGGCGCTCTTGTCGGCGGGACGGTGGCAGCGGTCCGCCGACGCGCCTCCCGCCGCCACGACGTTGGACAGCTCCATGCCGTGGTCGGCGAGCCAGTCGATCGCGTCGGAGGAGCGCGTGCACATCGCCGTCACGAGGTCGACGTTGTTCAGGTGGTGCCCGCCCTCGAGCGTGTCGGAGATGAAGCTCTCGACGGAGTCCTCGATGCCGGCCTCCTTCTGGTAGCGGGTCTCGGCCGCGTTCATGCCGCCGCTGGAGAAGTTGGTGTTACCGCCCACGACCGCCGCCTTCTCGAGGATGACGATCCTCTCGGCTCCGGCCTCCTTGGCCGCGATGGCGGCGCACATGCCGGCGCCTCCCATGCCGACGACGACGATGTCGTACTCGCCGACGCCCGCCGCCGACCCGGACGCCGCGGTGCCGTCGGCTGACGAGCCCGCCTTGCCCGCCTCCGCCGCATGGGCACGGCTGACGAGCCCGTTGGCGCCCGCCAGCGCTGCCGTCGCCGCGATGCCGGCGACGAGTGCGCGGCGGCTGACCGGGGCGCCGGCGCCGGCTTCGCCCGCGCGGCCGCGGAGACGGGTGGTGAGGCCGGTGTTGGCGAAAGACATCTGCG
>CAIFEU010000271.1 GCA_903789505.1 uncultured Coriobacteriales bacterium | reverse complement strand
TGTCCTGGCCACCCCGTCGCCCCCCCCGCGGCAGCCGCCGGGGGGGGGCGCGGGTTGGCCGCCGGGGGGGGCCCGCGCGAGGGCGGCGCCACGTCCGGCGCCGCATGTCCTCTCCGTCCGATATGTTCCGGCTACGCCGCCGAGGAGCCCGCGTGCCCGCCCTGGGCGGTCGTGACCGCCGGCGTGCGCCGCTTGGCGGCAGGGCGCGGCCCCTCGACGTCCGCCTCAGGCTCGGCGCTCGCGGCGGCAGCGCGCGCGGGCTCGGGGGCCGGGCGGTCCGAGTCCTCAGGGTCGGCCTCGGCGCGGGCGGGGGCGCTCCCCTTCCGGTCGGAGCCGTCGTCCTCCATGCCCTCGCGAATCCCGTGCACGGTCTTGCCGAGGGCCTCGCCGAGCTTGGGCAGATTCTTCGGCCCGAACAGCAGCATGACGACAACGAGAATTATCAGCATCTCCGGAACGCCCATGCCAAGGATCTTCATCAACGGCCTCCCATCACGGCGCCCCGCGGACGGATTCCCGGGCGGGACGGACCTCCTTCTGACTTCGGACACGAGGAGATGCTAGGTGCGTCGATGCCATATGTAAAATACATATTTATGGCTACTCGTATATAAGAATTATATCGTTAGAGGTGAAGAGGCGCTTTTCGCCCGCAGACGCCGGACGAAAAGCCTGCGGGAGCACGAAGGGGCCCCGCCCGCGCCTCCCTCACGCAACCGGAGCGGCCCCTCCCGCAGCGCCCTCGACGCCCGCGGCATGTGCGCCCGCGGCCTCGACGCGGTCGATGAGCTCCTGGCGGTCGTGGACCCCCAGCTTGGCGTAGATGTGCTTGACGTGGTTGCGCACGGTGTTCTCGCTGATGAAGAAGGCCTCGGCGATGTGGGCCTTGGTGCGGCCACGCGCCAGCAGCTCGAGGATCTCGCGCTCGCGCGGCGTGAGTCCGCAGGCGCCCGCGAGCTCGTCGCAGCTCGCGGCCAGCACGTCCCGCCCGCCGCGCCCGGCGTCGTCGCGCTCGCCCATCTCCCGCTGCGTCTGCGCGACGCGCCGCGCGAGCGTGTCCTGGTCGTTGATGTCGTTGAGCTCGGCGAATATGAGGCGGTTGCCCAGGGAGGACTGGTCGAGCACGAACAGCATCACGACGACGAGCGCCCACACCCCGCACGAGATCACGACGGGCAGGCTCGCGCCGGACCGCGTCAGGCAGTCGCCCAGCACCTTGCCGGCGGCGAACGGCAGCGCGTAGCTCGTCCAGCCTGCGGCGAACACGGCGAACGGGTGGAACCTGCTGTGGCGGGCGATGTCGGCGAGCGCCAGGAACAGGAAGACGATCAGGAAGGTCTGGGCGGTGCGCACCAGCGACAGCAGGTAGCTGTCGGCGACGTGCCCCATGAACGGCTCGAAGATCAGCGCCGTCGCGATCAGCACCGAGATGAGGCGCCACGTCCCGCAGAAGTTCAGCCCACGCCGCGCCAGGCTGACCCACGCCACCACGGCAAGCGCGATCGCGACCTCGCCCAGGTGATGGATCAGCACCGCCGTCGTGCCGACCGTCGTCAGCTCGAGCAGCATCGACTGCACGACGCCGATCGTGAGGCTGTAGACGGCCACGCCCGCCGCGATGCGCGTGAGCGACCCGACCGTGCGGCTGTTGTAGAACACCGCAGGCTCGGGGACGGGCGCCGCCCCGGCAGGTCGCGCGCCGGCGGACCCAGCCGCGCCGGCGGGCGCGGG
>CAIFEU010000270.1 GCA_903789505.1 uncultured Coriobacteriales bacterium | reverse complement strand
CGCGCGCCCCCGGCGCGCCGGCAGCCCCCGGCAGCCCGCCGCCCCCGGCGACGCCCCGGCGCGGAACGCCCGCGCCGGGCGGGCGCGGCCGGCGGCGCACCGCGGCTCGCGACCGGACCCGCGCGGCCGATTCGCACGCGGGCCCGGGGCCTCTCCCGAGCGCCCTCCCGAGCGCTCGCCAACGACCCCAACGCTACGCCCCGGCGCTAGAATATGTGTCACATGTTGCGTGTGACTTAAGCAATCTACGTGGGATTTCGTCCCGTCGGCGCGCAAGGGGCGGCCGAGGCGGCCGCGAGAGCGCGAATGAAGGAGGCAAGGCCGCATGGCACAGCCCGCAACGCCCGCGCCCGGGGCTCGCGCCGCCCGGCGCGCCCTCCGGGCACCCAACAAGGGCCGCGCCGTCACGGCGCTGGGGTTCGCGCTGTTCGTCGCGACCAACGAGACGATCGTCGCCGGCGGGGTGTTCCCGTTCCTGCCGCTGGAGATGCAGGCGACCGGCGCGATGACGCTGTTCCACGCGGTGCTGACGCTCGCGTTCACGCTGTGCCTGGGCGCCGGCGCCGCCGCGTCGTACCGACGCCCCCGCCTGGCGAGCCTGTTCCCGATACGGACGGCCTCGGCCGTGTACGTGCTGGGGTGGGCGGCGCTGACCGCCTGGGTCTACCTGCCGCAGCGCGCGAACGTCCTGTGCCCGCTGGCGGCGGCGCTGATCGGCGTCGGCATCGCGCTGTTCTCCCTGATGTGGGAGTGCGTCTTCGCGGCGCAGCGCCCCGAGCCCTCCAACCGCGCCATGCTGATGGGCACCGCCCTCGCGCCCGTGATGTACCTGGGGTTCAACCTGCTGCCCATCGCCATCGCAGCCGCGCTGGTGCCGCTGGTGTTCATGCCGCTGTTCGCGCTGGCGCTGACGCTGAGCGCCCGCGAGGTGGGCAACGGCAGGGCCAACCCCGCCTTTCGCGGGGAGCCGGCGGAGCGGCCCCGGGCCTACCGGCGGCTGCTCAAGGACTACTGGGGCGTGGCGTTCAGCGTGGGGATGCTCGCGTTCGCCTGCGGCGCCGTGCGCGCGCTCGCCCTGGCGACGCCGCAGGTAGGCGTCACCGTCAACAACCTGTCGATGCTCGCGCTGTGCGTCGCCGCGTGCGCGCTGCTGGCCCTGTGGCAGCGCAAGCCGCTGCGCCTCAACGTCGCGCTGGCGTTCTACGCGCTGTTCCCGTTCATCACGACGGCCTTCGCGCTGCTGCCGGTGGCGCCAGCGGGGTACCTCGGCGCGCTCGCTTGCGCGTTGTACGCGATCTACAACTGCTCGATATCCCTGGTGATGATTCAGTGCGCGCAGGCCTCGCGCGACCGCGTGATGAACCCGCTGTTCGTGTACGGGTTCGTGGCCGGCGTCGTCTACGCGCTGCACGGGCTGGGGTTCCTAGGCGGCTCGGCGGTCGAGGCGCTGGCGGGCGCCGGGGCGGGGGCGGCCGACCTCCCCCTCGAGACGTTCGCGCTGCTGGGGACCTACGGGCTGGGCATCGTCTTCTTCGTCGCGCAGGGCGGATTCTCCGCGGCGTTCTCGCCCGGCCGGCTGAGCGCGGGCAACATCGAGTTCGTGACGACCTCCGCCAGCGGCCTGCGCCACCGCCCGAGCTCCCCCGCCCCCGCAAGCGGGGGCGGCGCGGACGCCGGGGCGGGCGCGGGCGGCTCGAGGACGGGAGGCACGAGGGCGGGGGCGAACGCCGGAAGCACGAGGGCGGGCGCCGTGCCCGTGGC
>CAIFEU010000269.1 GCA_903789505.1 uncultured Coriobacteriales bacterium | reverse complement strand
ACTGACCGGCTGACCTCCGAGGGGGACGGGGCCGAAACGGCCCGCCCCCGCTCGCTTGCTAGGTCGATTCTACGCGAGGACGAACATGATGAGGAACGCGAGCGCGGCGACCCACATCAGCGGCTTGATCTCCTTGACCCTGCCGCAGAACAGCATAATCAGGATGTAGGAGATGAAGCCGAAGCCGATGCCGTCGGTGATCGAGTAAGTCATCGGGATGCCGGCAATCGTGATGAACGCCGGGAACGCGTTCTCGATGTGCGTCCAGTCGATCTCGCCCACGTCGGTCATCATCAGGTATCCCACGACGACGAGCGCGCCGCAGGTGGCCGCGGTGGAGACCATCCCGATGATGGGGGCAAAGAACGCGCACAGCAAGAACAGCACGGCGACGACGATGTTGGACAGGCCCGTGCGCGCGCCCGCCGCTGCGCCCGACGTGGACTCGACGAAGCTCGTGATCGAGCTGGCGCCCACGAAGCCGCCCACCGCGGCGGCGGCGGAGTCGACGATCAGGATCGGCTGGATGTCCTCGACGTTGCCCTCCTTGTCGACGAAGTTCGCCTGCGAGCCGACGGCGACGACGGTACCCATCGTGTCGAAGAAGTCGCTCATGAGCAGCGAGAACACCATCAGGAGCAGCGCGGGCTGCAGGAACACCTGGGCGATGGCCATCGTGCCGGTGGCGGGGTCGGTCTGGAACGGCGCGGCGAACGCCGAGAAGTCCAGCCCGAAGTTCCACTCGGTGGGCATGCTCGTGACGCCCAGCGGGATGCCGATGATCGTGGCGAGGATGATCGAGATGATCAGGCCGCCCTTGACGTGCGTCGCCTGCAGCACCACGGCGAGGATGATCGAGATGACGCCCACGATCGCGGTCGCCGACCCGAGGTCGCCCAGCGAGAGGTAGGTGCTCTCGTTGGGCACGACGATGCCGCCGCCCTTGAGGCCGATGAACGCGATGAACAGGCCGATGCCGATGCCGATCGCGCGGCGCAGGCTCACGGGGATCGCGTCCATGATCGCCTTGCGCAGCCCGCACAGCACGAGCACCAGGATGACGATGCCCTCGCAGAACACGACCGCCATGGCGACGCGCCAGTCGACACCGTCGCCCAGGCACAGCGTGTAGGCGACGACCGCGTTGATGCCCATGCCGGAGGCGAGCGCGATCGGGCGGTTGGCGATGACGCCCATCAGGAAGGTCATCAGCGCCGCGCCGAAGCAGGTCGCGGTCAGAGCCGCCGTGAAGTCCATCCCCGCCGCGACCATGATGCTCGGGTTGACCGCGACGATGTAGGCCATCGCCAGAAACGTCGTGAGGCCACCGATGACCTCGTTGCCGACGGTGCTGCCCCGCTCGGCTATCTTGAAGAACTTCTCCACCGCTTCCCCCTCTTTCGACGATGCGAACGTGACGTCGGGCCGGGCGCCACGCCGTCGCACGCGAGGACGCGGCGAGACGCGCGGGCACCGAAGCGGCCGCGCGCCGTCGCCGTCCGACCGGGGTCGGGAGGCAGTGCCGCTGCCGCACGGGCACAGAATATACCAGTCTTGTTTCGAACCGGGGCACGGCTTCGGGAGAAGGCGGCGAGTGACGCCGCGCGCAGGCGCGGGGCCGGCTATGGGGAGGCGCTACCCCCTCGCAGCGCGGCCCCTTCGCACGAGCACGGCGGCGACCGCCACCGGTGCGACCGTGAGGCCGGCCCTGAGCAGCACCATCGCCGCATCTGCGGGAGCCCTGCCCCCGCCATGCCGCCGCACGCCTCCCCCAAG
>CAIFEU010000268.1 GCA_903789505.1 uncultured Coriobacteriales bacterium | reverse complement strand
CCTCGCGGAAGTGCCCCGAGTTTGCCGCCACGGGCGTCTCCGCAGCCCGCCGCGAGGCACCCGCGCGTCCCCGCAGCCCGCGCCGCCCACCCGCGCAGGCGCGTGACGGGAGCCCTATCATGTGAGCGTCCCAAGCGAACGCATCCGACGAAGAAAGGGTCTCGACCATGCAGGAAACCAACGACCGCCTCGCCCCCGACGAGGGGGAAGGCTCCGTCTGCACCGAAGACGGAGCCACAATCGCCGCCCCCGCCGAGGCGACGGCGGGGACAGAGGGCACGACGGGTGATGGGGACGCCCAGGGCGTGCCCAGCGAGGCGGACCTCGCGACGTCCCGCGAGCTCATCGAATTCATCCGGGACTGCCCCAGCATGTTCCACACCGCGGCGGCGGCGCGGCGTCGCCTGGAGGGCGCGGGGTTCACGTACCTGCCCGAGTCCGCGCACTGGGACGTCCGCCGCGGCGGGCGCTACTACACGGTGCGCAACAACTCGAGCGTGGTCGCGTTCCGCGTGGGGAGCCGGCTCGACGCCGACGGCTATCGCTTCCAGATGAGCGCCGCCCACTCCGACCAGCCGACGTTCAAGGTCAAGAGCGTCCCCGAGCTCGAGGGTCCCGGCGAGTACCTGCGCCTGGACGTCGAGGCGTACGGCGGCATGATCGACCACACCTGGCTCGACCGCCCGCTCTCCCTGGCGGGCCGCGTGCTGGTGCGCACCGCAAACGGCATCGAGAGCCGCCTGCTATCGCTTGACGAGGACGTGCTGCTCATCCCCAGCGTCGCGATCCACCTCAACCGCTCGGTCAACGACGGGTGCAAGTTCAACCGCCAGGTCGACCTGTGCCCGCTGTTCTCCGCGGGGGTGCTGCGACGGGGCGACTTCGACCGCATGCTGGCGAGCGAGCTGGGCGTGCGCCCGCAGGACGTGCTCGCCCGCGACCTGTTCCTGGTCAACCGCACGCAGCCGCGCATCTGGGGGTGGGCGCGGGAGTTCGTGTCGGCGCCCAAGCTCGACGACCTGCAGTGCGCGTTCGCCTCACTCTTGGGGTTCCTCGCATCCGAGAACGAGCGCGACGTCTCGGTGTGGTGCTGCTTCGACAACGAGGAAGTGGGGTCCAACACCAAGCAGGGCGCGATGTCGACGCTGCTGCTCGACACGCTGACGCGCCTGAACGCGGCACTCGGCGGGGGCGACGAGGACTACCGGCGCGCCCTGGCGCTGTCTTTCCTCGTGAGCTGCGACAACGCTCACGCCGTGCACCCCAACCACCCCGAGCTCACCGATGAGGCGAACCGCGCGCGCCTCAACGGCGGCATCGTGATCAAGGAGGCGGCGAACCAGCACTACACGACCGACGCCTTCAGCCGCGCGCTGTTCCGCGAGGTGTGCCACCGCGCCGGCGTGCCCACCCAGACGTTCGCCAACCGCAGCGACTCCGCGGGAGGGTCCACGCTGGGCAACCTGTCGAACATCCAGGTGAGCGTCCACGCGGTCGACGTGGGCCTACCGCAGCTGGCGATGCACTCGTGCTACGAGACGACCGGCTCTCGCGACACCGCCCTCGGCGTCGCCGCGCTCAAGGCGTTCTTCGACGCCGACCTCGCGATCGAGGGCGCCGACCGGGCGAGCGTCGGCTAGGGGTGCGGGCGGCGCGCCCCGTCCGCGCCCCGGCGACCGCGGCGAGCCACGCGCCCACAGGGCAGAGGCCACCCCCCCCCCGGCGCCCCCCCCCCCGCCGCCCCCGCCCCGGCCGGCGGCCCGGGGGGCCCCCCGCACCCCACC
>CAIFEU010000267.1 GCA_903789505.1 uncultured Coriobacteriales bacterium | reverse complement strand
CGCTCGCATCGGCTCGCCCCGGGGTGCGCCCGCGCCGCCCCGCCGCAGGCCTCCCTCCCCGCCGGGGCGGCGGGGAGGGATCGAACCAGCAAGGCTAGTCGGAGATGTCGGCGTCCAGCGTGACGTCTGCGCGATACCCCGCGTCGGCGCAGATGCGCCCGATTTCCTCCTGGATGCGGCCGAAGACCTCGCGGCGCTGCGCGCGGCTGGTGACCGCGTAGCTCAGCACCACGTCCACCGAGACCGTCCCCGCCTCGCGGTCGAGGTAGAAGCCGTGGACCTCCCGGACCTCGGGGTGGGCGCGCGCGGCCGCCTCGACCCGGTCGCGCAGCTCCGCCGCCCGGGCGTCGCAGGTGTTCGTCGAGTAGATGCCCACCGTGTGGATCATGACGCCGCAGGCCTGCAGGACGTGCCTGCTGATCGAACGCTCGAGCTCGTCAATCTGCGCGGCGCTCATCGCGTCGGGGACCTCGACGTGCACGCTGCCCATCAGGCGGTCGGGCCCGTAGTCGTTCAGGACCAGGTCGTAGGCGCCGAGGACGCCCGGGACCTCCCTCACCGCGCTCTTGACGCGCCCCGCGAGCTCCGGGTCCAGGCGGGCGCCGAGAAGCTTGCCGACCGCCTCGCGCAGGATGTCGACGCCCGCCTTGATGATGAACGCCGAGATGACGGCGCCCACCCACGCCTCGATGCTGACGTGCGCGACCACCGTGATCAGGGCGGCGACCAGCGTGGACGCCGACAGGATCGCGTCCATCGTGGCGTCGGTGCCCGAGGCCACCAGCGAGTCGCTCGACAGGCGCCTGCCCTGGGCGCTCACGTAGCGCCCCAGCGCCAGCTTGACCGCGACGGCGACCGCGACGATCACGAGCGCCGCGACGGTGTAGCTCGACTCCTCGGGGCTCAGGATGCGCCTGACCGACTCGACGAGCGACGTTACGCCGGCCCACAGGACCAGGGCGGCGATGACGATCGTGGTGAGGTACTCGACCCGCCCATAGCCGAACGGGTGCCTGCGGTCGGGGGACCTGCCAGCGAGCTTGGTCCCCACGATCGTGATGACCGAGCTCGCCGCGTCGGACAGGTTGTTGACCGCGTCGAGCACGATCGCGATCGAGTTCGAGAGCACGCCCACGACCGCCTTGAACGCGGCGAGCAGGACGTTGGCGACGACGCCCACGACGCTGACGCGCACGACCTGCCCCGCGCGGTCGGCCTCCCTTGCCAGGTCGGCGCCCTTGCCGCCCGAACCGTCCCCGCCGTTCTGCGTCGCCCCGCGCCCGGCGGCGCTCCCCTCGACGTCCTCGTCCGTCGCCCGCTTCAAGTCAGCCATTCCTTCTCTCCCTCTCGCGCGCCCGCGCCTCGGCGCTCCCCGCACACGCACTCCGTCCCAGCCCCGTGCGCCCACTTCCCGGCGCTCCCGTTCGCGCGCGCCATCCTAGGCACGCGCCCGTCATCCAGGCCCCGCCCAGCGCCGCGCGCTACCCGCGCAGACGGTTCAGGCAGGCGTAGACCTCCTGCGGGCGGGGCATCGCCAGCCCGCAAGCGGGGCAGGAGTCCGCCACCGACGCCAGGCCGTCGCTGCCGACCTGCTCCATGACCTCGTCGACGACGCGATCCACAGGCGTGCCGGACAGCAGGCCGCGGGCGGCCGCCCAGCGGACCATCTGCGCCAGCGCGTCGAGCTGCTCGGGGTCGACGAGCTGCTCGACCAGCCGGAGGTCAGCGCGCGCCTGGCCCACCTCGATCTCATCCAGCCCCGAGGAGCGCACCTTGACGCGCCCCTCGTCGGCGCCCGCGCCGTCGCCGGGACGCCCCTGCCCGCCGCGCCCGCGGGCGCCCCCGCGG
>CAIFEU010000266.1 GCA_903789505.1 uncultured Coriobacteriales bacterium | reverse complement strand
GGCTCGGCGGGGACGGAGGCCGCCGCGGCGACGCCGGCCAACCGCTGGCAGTCCGAGGCCGCCGCGGCCTGGCGCGTCGCCCCCGACCCCGTCGACGAGGCCGATGTCTCCGACGCGGGGACGTTCGACCTGGTCATCGTCGGCGGCGGCCAGTCGGGCACCTGGGCGGCGAAGTCGGCGGCGAAGAGCGGGCTATCCGTCGCGGTCATCGAGTCGCAGGCCGACGAGGACCAGCTCTACGTCGGCGGCGAGGTGGGCACGATCAACTGCCAGTGGGCGCTGGACCACGGCGCGACCGAGATCGACCCGCAGGAGTTCATGCGCGAGGTGTTCCGCCGCAACCAGGGCCGCGACAACCAGCGCTTCATCAAGGACTACGTGGAGAACTCCGGCAAGCTGCTCGACGAGGTCATCGACGAGATGGGCGAGGAGTGGATGGACGCCCACACCCACATCGGCAGCTGCCCTCCCGACGACCGCATGGTCATGGACCCCTCGGACTACAAGTACTTCCTGGGCACCACGATCTTCCGCGACCCCGACTCCGAGCTCGCCAACTGGAGCTGGAAGGAGGTCATGGCAACGGCCAAGGCCGACTCCAAGGACCTGGGCGCCCAGTGGTTCTTCTCGACGCACGCGGAGTACCTCGAGAAGGACGCCGACGGACGCGTGACGGCCGTGGTCGCCCAGCGCACCGACGACTCCTCCTACATCCGCCTGACGGCGAACAAGGGCGTAATCCTGGCCGGCGGTGACTTCGCCGGCGACGTCGACATGCTGCGCGACATCAACGACGAGTACCGCCACCTGGCCGAGTCGATGGGCGACATCGAGCTCGCGGGCTGCATGCCGATGCTGCTCCCTCGCGACGGCAGCGCCATCAAGATGGGCGTGTGGGCGGGCGGCCACATCGAGGTCGGGCCGCGCGCGGGCATGAACACCGGCCAGGCGGGCCCCGAGGCGCCGTGGGGGCCGGGCGCGCTGATGCTCAACCAGAACGGCAAGCGCTTCTGCGACGAGTGCGCGGGAGGCGCCGAGGGCTCCGCGTATCTGGTCCCGCGCCAGCCCAAGGGCGCCGTCGTCGCGATCAACGACGCCAACTGGCAGGAAATCGTCTACACGATGCCGCCGTGCCACGAGGCGGTGGACTATCGCCGCGAGCTGGGCTGGCCCGCGACGGTGGCGAGCATGGAGGCCGTGCAGCCCGGCGATGAGCCCACCACGGCAATCGCCTACTCGTCCAACCCCGACGTGTACTGCGCCGAGACGATCGAGGACCTGGTGCGCGTCGTCGGCGTGTGGGACGAGGAGCAGCAGAAGACCGCCGTCGAGGAGATCAAGCGCTACCAGCAGTTCGCGGCGAACGGGCTGGACGAGGACTTCGCCAAGGATCCGCGCATCCTCGCCGCGACGCGCTGCGACACCGCCCCGTTCTACGCGGTCGTGGGGTCGACCACGTCGATGAACCCGGGCCTGTGTCAGACCGCGGGCTTGGACTGCGACGGCGACCATCACGTGCTCGACAGCGACATGAACCCGATTCCCGGCCTGTTCGCGATCGGCAACGACTGCGGCAACCGCTTCATCGTGCAGTACGCCACGCCGCTGTCGGGCATGAGCCTGGGCTTCTGCCTGACCGAGGGGACGTTGCTGCCCCAGCGCATCGCCTCGGGCGAGGTCGCATAGGCGGTCCCCCGAGGCCCCGCATGCCGCCCGCGTGCTGCCCGCGTGTCGCCCGCGTCCCCGCCGAGTCCCGCTTGACCTATAGTTGCCTGGTCGGGAGGGCCTCGGGGACGATGGGGATGCGAGATGGCGGACGAGGGGTTCGGGCGGGTGCGGCGGGCTCGGGA
>CAIFEU010000265.1 GCA_903789505.1 uncultured Coriobacteriales bacterium | reverse complement strand
CCTGGCGAAGGGGCTCCAGGGCGGGCTCGTCGTCATCGGCGTGGCTGCCGAACCTCAGGTGGGATGCCTCGAGGTCGATCGCACGGCGTGCGTCCTCGCGCTGGCCGAACGCGCGCGAGGCGCGGGCCTTGAGCTCGTCCTGGAACGCGCTGATCGCCCCAGTCCCGAACAGGGTGCGCAGCACCGACTCGCGGTCCTTGGACGGCGCCGTGAGCAGCTCGCGGAACTTGCCCTGGGCGATCATCGTGACCTGGCGAAACTGGTCGCAGTCGAGCCCCAGCAGGCGGCGCACCTCCTCCGCCGTGGCCTTGACCCCCTGGGCGACGACCTCCCCCTCGCACTGCAGCGTCGCCTGGCCCGAGCGCTCGCCCTCGCGCGGCAGGCGGCGCTCGATGCGGTAGACCTTGCCGCCGTGCTCGAAGTCGAGCTCGACGCGGCCCTTCGCGCCCGCCGGCGCCGACTGGCTGCGCAGGGTCTTGGGCCCGCGGTCGCCCGAGGTGTCGCCGTACAGCGCATAGGTCATCGCATCGAACAGCATCGTCTTGCCGGCGCCGGTGTCCCCGTATATCAGGAACAGGCCGTGGTCGCCGAACCGGGAGAAGTCGACCGTCGTCTCGCCCGCGTAGGGCCCGAAGGCGCACAGCCTGAGCTCGAGCGGCCTCATCGTACCTCGCCCCCTTCCGTCTCGCACCCGCCGTCGCGCCCTCCGCCGGCCGCCCCGGCGTCCTCGAGCGCCTCGGCGACGACCGCGCGCTCGCCCTCCGTCAGCGGCCTCCCCGCCTGCTCCTCGAAGAAGTCGGCGAACAGCGAGAGCCGGTCGCCGCTCGCCCGCGAGACGTCGGTTATCGGCGCGGCTCCGGCGGCGTGCAGCGCGAGGTTGTCGGGGTGCGCCTCGACGACGTTGGGCCAGTCGCGGCGCAGGCGCTCCATCACGTCCAGGGGCATCTCGTCGGTGACGGTGGCGCTGACGAAGTCCTGGCGCACCCGCTCGTCCTCGCCGGTGGCCAGCTCGTCGAGCTCGTCGAGCGTCCCGCGCACCTCGCGGAAGTCGCGCAGCGGCTCGAACGGGCGCAGCTGCACCCGGGCCGTGCCGTCCGGGTCGACGTCGACCACGCACATGGACTTGACCTGCCCGACCTCGGAGCGCGAGTACTTCAGGGGCGTGCCGCTGTAGCGCACGGTCGGGTCGGCGCCGATGCGCTGCGGGCGGTGGATGTGGCCGAGCGCCACGTAGCAGAACCCCTCGAACGCCGAGACGTCCACGTTGTCGAGCGTCCCGATGCTCAGGCGCTCCGAGTCGCTGGTCAGGGGAAGCGCCCCGCCCGCCGTGACGAACTGGTGCGCCACGCAGACCTCGGGCGCCTCGGAGAAGCCGGGCGTCGAGCGCACCTGGTCGAGCACCAGGCGCAGCGCGTCGGTGTAGTTGTGCACCTCGCCGGCGTCGAGCTCGCGCGCCTGCGCCCATGCGCGCACGTCGGCCGGGCGCACGAAGGGCACCAGCCAGAACCTGACGCCGCCCACGGCGACGCTCGCGACGTCCTCGCCCGCGGCGAGAGGCCCGGCTACGTGCACGCCGGAGGCGCGCATGAGCCTGCCGCCCATCGCCAGGCGCGTACCGGAGTCGTGGTTGCCGCTCACGACCAGCAGCTCGACGCCGTCGCGCGCGAGGTCGGTGATGAAGTCGTCCCACATGCGCATCGCGGTGTCGGGCGGGTTGGGGTTGTCGAACACGTCGCCGGCGACGACCAGCGCCTGGGCCTGCGTCTCGCGCACGGCGTCGCGCAGCTCGCCCAGGACGTGGCGCTGGTCCTCGACGAGCGGCATCTCGTGCAGGCGCTTGCCGAGGTGCAGGTCGGAGG
>CAIFEU010000264.1 GCA_903789505.1 uncultured Coriobacteriales bacterium | reverse complement strand
GGCTAGCGGCGGTCGCGCGAGCCGCGGCGGGCGCAGCCGCGGAAGGTGGCGCCCATGCGCCGTGCCATCGCCGCCAGCGCGGCCGCGCCCGCGGCGGAAACCGCGACGATGGCGCCGAGCGTCGCGTGCGAGCCCATCCTCCCCACGATCGCGGCGCCCGCCAGGCTCGCCGCCGCGAACGAGATCGTGATCGCGGTCGTCACCAGGGCCTGTGCCGTCACCGCGTCGCGCGGGTCGACCGCCTTCTCGGCGAGCTCCACCAGGGCGGGCAGGAACAGGGCGTAGGCGAGCGCCTGCATCGCCTGCGCGGCGTAGAGCATCGGGATCGAGGTCGCCAGCAGGGTCGCCAGGGACTTCAGGAAGAAGCAGACGCCGGAGAACACGAGGACCGACGTGCAGCTCACGCTCTGGCGGATGCGCTGGTAGTTGGCCATGAAGGGAATCTCCATGCATGCGGCGATGGCGGTGGCGAAGCCCAGGTCGCGGCTGTCTCCGCCCAGGTCGGTGACGAAGTCGATCAGGTAGATTCCGATGCCGTTGTGCCCGCACAGGATCAGGAACGCGGCCACCAGCGCAGCGAGGTACAGCGGGTAGCGCCGCGCGAAGCCGCCCCTGCGCGCGGGGGCGTCGGCCTCCCTGGCGTCGGACCGGTCGCGGGCGCACGTGTCCCGTCGCGACGCCTGCGCGGCGTCGTCCGCCTGGGCGACGATCTCCGCGCCCTCAGCGTCCTGGCCGACCGCCCCCTGGGTCGTCTCGGCGGCTCGCGCGCAGCCTGCGGGGAACAGCGGCAGGCAGGCGTCGCACAGCAGGAAGAACAGGGCGAGCGTCCAGTCGAACGCCGTCAGCCCGAGCTGGTCGACCAGCACGCCGACAATCGCGGCGGCAATCGCGTATGAGAGGGACCCGCAGCTGCGTGCGAGCCCGAAGTTCACGCCGGGGCCGAGCGAGAGCCCCAGCACGTTCACGAACGGCTGGGCGGTCTGGCCGACCACGAACAGCACCACGTAGATGCCCGTCGCCAGAATCGGGTCGCCGACGGGGAGCAGCGCGAGCGAGAGCGCGACACCCGCGGTGAACAGCGCGCAGAGAACGCGGCGCGGGGAGACGGCGGCGTGCCGGTCGGCGAGACGGCCGAGCGGCGGCTGTATCAGCGCCGACGCGACCGCGCCGGTCGCAATCGCCGCGCCCACGACCCCATGGCCCACGCCGTAGGCGAGCAGGTTGTTGGCGATGAAGGCGTTGATGGCGCAGTACATGAAGAAGTAGGCGCCCTGCAGAAGCGCGAACCGGAGGTTGGGGCGGGTCGCCGCCGTCGCGGTGGGGGTGGGGCTCGTTCGGGGGTCCATCGGCATCCTATGCATTCCAGGGGACGGGCAAGTCGGGGCGTGTGCTGCACGGTGCCCTGGCTGCATCGATTTATAGTGTTTGAGCTGCCCGAATGGGTGGTCAAGTTGTGTGTTTGCGCCCGCCCTGGCGGAGTTGCTCGCCGGGCAGCCCCGCCATGCCTCCTCCTGCACCTCCTCGCTCTCGTCCCCTCAATCCGCCTTCGAGCCGTAGAATGTCGGGTGCCCGCACCCGCCTGCGCGCGGGGCCGGGCTCGGAGGGATTGGGGCGAGGGGATGAGCGAGGAACGGTCCCGGTGGGAAAGAGCAGCTGGTTCGACAGGTTCAGGGGCGCGTATCTCGACGGCTTGTGCCTCTCGTTCTTCGGCATAGGCATACTGCGCTTCTGGTACCAGTACAACCTGTACAACCTGCACGCCACGACCGACTACGGGGTGGGGGTGGCGTGGACCAACGTGCTGCGGGCGGCCGTGGGAGGGCTGCTCGTGCTGTGCGCCCTGCGCGGTGAGCTGCCCGCCCGCGCACGTCGGGCAC
>CAIFEU010000263.1 GCA_903789505.1 uncultured Coriobacteriales bacterium | reverse complement strand
CGCCCGGGCAGCCGGCTCCGCGAGGCGCCGCGCGCCCCTCCCCCGCCCGGGCGTCCGGGCGGGGGAGGGAGGGCCTACTTCGCGGCGCCCGCCCCCGCCAGCGCCCTGCCGAGCATGTAGCCGAACGTGATGCAGCGCCCGTGGCTGTTGCCCGCGACGTTGATGGGGTAGTCCACCGCCGTCACGTCGCCCATGCAGTTGCCCAGCGCGTACAGGCCGTCGATGCCCTCGCCGTCGGCGTCCAGGCACTGGAAGTCGGCGTTCACCTTCAGCCCGCCGGTCACCGTCAGCAGCGCGGGGCCCACCTTGAGCGCGTAGAACGGCCCCTGCCTGACCGGCGTGAGGAAGACCGGCTTCTTGTAGTAGTCGGTGTCCTCCCCGGCGTCGCACATCGAGTTGTACCGGTCCACCGTCGCGGCGAGGGTGTCGGGGTCGCAGCCGATGTCGCCCGCCAGCGCCTCGAGCGTGTCCTCCTGGAACGCGATGCCCTGCTCGATGTACTTGGGGATCTGCGTCTCGAAGTACTTCGGCGCCTCCGACGGGTCGCTGCCGTAGGCGCGGAAGCTGTCCCAGAACATCCCGCCGCCGTAGGGCAGGCCGTTGACCAGGTCGGTCTCCCAGTTGGCGTCGAAGACCGACCACGCCTCGCCGTTGGGCTGGCGGTTGATCGCCAGCGACTTGCCCTGGACCCAGGTGTCCTCGCACATGAAGCGCCTGCCCTCGTCGTTCACGAACAGGAACGGCCCGTGGAACCAGCAGAACGCCTGGGGGTGCATCATCGTGGGCAGGGGCAGGTCCTGCAGCTGGGCGCCGGCCCACATGCCCATCTTGTGGCCGTCCCCGGTGTTGGCGCCCGCGGGGAGGTACTGGCTGCGCGGGAAGCCGTACTTCACGCAGATGGGCGCGTAGGCCTTGCACATGTCGAGGTTGCCGCCGATGTCGCCGGCGGCGAGCACCACGCCCTTGGAGGCGTTGTACCGCACGTATCCCTCCTCGGCCTCGCAGACGCAGCCCACGACCTTGCCGCCCTCGGTCACCAGCTGCACCGCCGGGGAGTCGAAGACGAACTGGGCGCCGGCGTCGACGGCGTCGAGGTAGCACAGCTCGGTGCCCGCGAACTGCTTGGACTCGAGGTCGGAGCCCTCGCTGGCCATCACCATGTGGTAGCCGGGCTGCTCGGCATACACGTCGTCGTGGCTGTAGAACGCGCCGATCATGATCGTGCAGCCGTGCTTCTCCGCCTTGTCGAGCAGCCAGTTGCTCGCCTGCTCGGAGTTGTTGAAGAACTCGACGATGAGGTCCTCGTTGGCACGGCTGGCGCACTGGGCGATCCAGTGCTGCTTGGCGTTGACCTTGTCGACGACGATGCCCTGCTCCTCCATGTAGCGCGAGTTGATCGCGCCGAAGCCGCCGCCGCGCCCGTTCCAGCTCGAGGTCTTCTCGACGACGGTGACCTTGCCGCCCGCCTCCGCCGCCGCGCAGGCGCACGCGCAGCCCGAGAGGCCGGCGCCGATGACCAGTATGTCGGTGTCGACGGTCCTGGCGACGTCGGTGATGGGGTCGGGCGCGACCTCCCACTCGTAGCGTCCCTGGGCGTCCCTGCGGGGCGCGTCGTCGGAGGCCGAGCTCGCGGCCGCCGACGCCGTCTCCGCCGCCGCGGCCATCGTGGAGCCCACCGCCGCCGCGACCGCCGCTGCGCCGGCCGAGGCCACGAACGCCCTGCGCGAAACCTGTTCCATCCCGTGTCCCCCTTCTCGTGGTGCGGGCACCCCCTCGCGCCGCCGCGCCCCCTGCGCGCCGGCCGGGCCCCGCGAGCGCCGGCGCCCTGCGCGGGAGCCGGCCTGGGGTCGATTATAGGGAGCCGGCACCCCGGCTTCCCCGCGCAGGGCCGCGCG
>CAIFEU010000262.1 GCA_903789505.1 uncultured Coriobacteriales bacterium | reverse complement strand
CGGCCCAGCGCGCCGAGGCCGGGGCGCCCGCCGCCGCCGCGGCGGACGGGGCCGCCGGCGCGCCCGCCGCCGGGGGGCAGGGGGGGCCGGGGAGCCGGCGGGCGGCGCCGACCGCCCGGGGCTGCTCGACAGCGTGCCGACCGCCCTGCCCGCGCTGACCGCCTGCCAGAAGATCTCGCGCAAGGCGGCCGCTGCTGGTTTTGAGTGGGATAGCCTTGACGACGTCTGGGCGCAGGTCCGCAGCGAGGTCGACGAGTACAATCGCGAGCGGGCAGGCACGCCCGAGGCGGCCATGGAGTTCGGCGACGTCCTGTTCGCGCTCGTCAACGTGGCGCGCAGACAGGGGATCGACGCGGAGACGGCGCTGCGCGCGAGCAACGCCAAGTTCCGCCGGCGCTGGGAGTACATGGAGCGCAGGGCATGGGAATCCGGTCGGGACATCTCCGACCTTTCCAATAGCGAGCAGGAGGCCCTCTGGGCCGAGGCCAAGTCTAAGGAGACAGAGCAGTGAGCGAAATCATCGACGTCCGCGGCCGCGAGATCCTCGATTCGCGTGGCAACCCCACCGTTGAGGTCGAGGTCTTCCTCGACGACGGCTACGGCATGGCGGCGGTCCCGTCGGGCGCCTCCACCGGTGCCTTCGAGGCGTGCGAGCTGCGCGACGGCGACAAGGGCCGCTACGGCGGCAAGGGCGTCGAGAACGCCGTGGAGCACGTCAACGGGGAGATCGCCGAGGCGCTGATCGGCTGCAGCGCCCTCGACCAGCGCGAGATCGACCTGATGATGCTCGACCTCGACGGCACCCCCAACAAGACCCGCCTGGGCGCCAACGCCATCCTGGGCGCGAGCCTGGCCGTGGCGCGCGCCGCCGCGAGCTTGCTGGGCATGCCGCTGTACCGCTACCTCGGCGGCGTCAACGGCCACACCCTGCCGACTCCGATGATGAACATCCTCAACGGTGGCGTCCACGCCGACAACACCGTGGACTTCCAGGAGTACATGATCATGCCGGTGGGCGCCCCCACGTTCAGGGAGGGGCTGCGCTGGTGCGCCGAGATCTACCATGCGCTGAAGAAGGTCCTGCACGACGCGGGCCTGGGCGGCGGCGTCGGCGACGAGGGCGGCTACGCCCCCAACCTCAAGACCAACGTCGAGCCGCTCGAGTGGATCACCCGCGCCTGCGAGGCGGCCGGCTACGCGCCCGGCGAGCAGATCTGCTTCGCGATGGACCTCGCCTCCACCGAGTTCTACGACGCCGACGCCAAGCTCTACCGCCTCGCCGGCGAGGGCCGCGACCTGACCGCCGAGCAGATGGTCGACTATCTCGAGGAGCTCGTCGCCAAGTTCCCGATCGTCTCGATCGAGGACGGGGTCGCCGAGGAGGACTGGGACGGCTGGAAGGTCCTGACCGACCGCCTGGGCGGCAAGGTGCAGCTGGTGGGCGACGACCTGTTCGTCACCAACGTCGACCGCCTGCAGAAGGGCATCGACCTGGGCGTCGCCAACTCGATCCTGGTCAAGGTCAACCAGATCGGGTCGCTGACCGAGGCCATGGAGGCCATCGAGCTCGCGCAGACCAACGGCTACACGCCCGTCATCTCCCACCGCTCCGGCGAGACCGCCGACACCTTCATCGCCGACCTGGCGGTGGCCACCAACGCCGGCCAGATCAAGACCGGCGCCCCGTGCCGCTCCGACCGCGTCGCCAAGTACAACCAGCTGCTGCGCATCGAGGAGGAGCTGGGCGTCGCGGCCGAGTACAAGGGCCTGAGGTCGATCAACTGCCATCGATAGCCGACAGCCGTCGATAGGCGCGGCGCGCCCGGCGCGGGAGGGGTGACCGCCCCCCCCGCCCCCCCCCCCCCGCCCCCCCCCCCCCCCCCCCCCCCCCCCCCCC
>CAIFEU010000261.1 GCA_903789505.1 uncultured Coriobacteriales bacterium | reverse complement strand
GGCGGGGGGGCGGCGGCTTGCAGGCGGGCCGGCGCCGGCAAGGCCGGCGGCGGAGCCGGCGCCGGGCCGGGCAGGGCGGGCGGCCCGCGGCGACACGGTCGCGGGGCGCCCGCTGCGAACGCTGCCGCCTGCGGGGCGCCCCCGCCGCCTGCGGCCGCCGATGCCCGGGCGGCCCCCCTGCGGCGCGCCCGCACGCCCGGGTTTCTGGCGAGTTGCTATTATCGCGGCCGACTCACACCTTCTTCACTGCAGAACCATCGCCCACGGATAAGCTTAACGGATGTTTCCGCTGCGTAGACGCGCAAAACGCGCGCGCAGCCAGGCTGCCGTGACCTCAACCGGGCCCACCCGCCTCCCGTCACGGCCGCCGGACGATGTGTTCCGTTCGATGCAGTCGCGGGGGACGAGATGCCTGGTGGGGTCGTTCGCATGAGGACGTGGATGGGCACGGCGACGTCCGTCCTCCTCGCGCTCGCCATCTCGGGCGCCGCGGTGGGAATCGCCGGCTGCGCGTCGGCGCCCTGGTCATCCTCGGACGGGCCCTCGTCGAGCAGCGAGCTCGACTCGGCCACGGTCCAGCAGGTGGCGAGCGAGGCGGGGGTCGACGTCAAGGACGTCGAGGCCATCGTGAGCGGCAAGATCATCACCCACAAGGACGTCGACGTGCGCGTTCAGCGGATGCGCTCGGTCGCGGGCATCTCCGACGACGCGTCGTTCTCCAGCTACCTGGACTCCGCCGGCATGACGGCGCTCGACTACCGCTACAAGGCGCTCAAGCAGCTAATCGACGAGGCGCTGATCGTCGTCGACGGCGAGAACCTGGGCGTGACGGTGAGCACGGACGAGGTGAACGCCCAGATTCAGAAGCTCGAGAGCCGCTATCCCTCGCATGCAGCGTTCGTCTCTGCGCTCCAGGCGGCGGGATACACTGAGGACTCCTACTACAACGCGGTCGCCGCGAGCATCCTGTCGTCGAGCCTGCGCGAGAAGGTGACCAGCGACATCGAGCCGACCGAGGAACAGATACGCGAGTACGCGACGAGCGTCGCCCCCACGCTGGCCGGCAAGCGCAGCTCGCAGATCCTGCTGTCGCAGTCGGACTACTCGCTGGCGCTGACGCTGCGCCAGAAGCTCATGAGCGGCGCGAACTTCGCCGAGCTGGCGCAGAAGTACTCGATCGACGGATCCGGGTCCAACGGGGGCGACATGGGCTGGGAGAGCCTGACGTCGATGCCCGACGAGTACAAGAAGGCGCTCGACCAGCTCGAAGTGGGCGAGATCTCGCCAATCGTCAGATCGGAGTTCGGCTACCACATCATCCTGTGCACCGACGAGTACGAGCCGACCTACGACGAGGACGGCAAGGTGGACGTCGACAGCATCCCGACGGAGCTGATGGACGCGATCAAGCAGTCGATGACCACGCTGCTCACCGAGTACGAGTACGAGACCTACATCTCGAACCTGGAGGCCTCGGCGACGCTCGCCGTCTTCGACGAGGACGGCAACCAGATCGACCCCGCCGACGTGGGGCTGGCGACCGAGACGGTCGAGATTGACTCCAACAGCGCTGTCGACCTGGTCGAGGACGCCGCGTCCGACGGGAGCGCCGGCGAGGCAGTGTTCTCCGCCGCGAACGCCGCCAGCGCGGCCGACGACGCCTCCGTCCCCGGGCTCGACTCCGAGAACCTGGGGAGGTAGGCAGCGACGCCGGCGCCTCGACGCCTTGCGGGACCCGGCTCGCCCGCCGCCCGCCCCGGGCCTTGCGCCCGGACGTCGCGCCGGCCCGGCCCGGCTCGCCCGCCCAACCTGCCGCCTCGCCGCCTGCCCCCCCCCAACCCCCGCGGCGCCCCCACGCCGGTGTCGCCCCCGGGGGTGGCATGCCGCGCGCCCCGCTCGGGGTCCCGCG
>CAIFEU010000260.1 GCA_903789505.1 uncultured Coriobacteriales bacterium | reverse complement strand
ACTACCTCACCTCGCTCTACGACTCCTAGACTGAGCTCATCCACCAGACCTGGCAGACGCAGCAGGACCTCCAGAGCACGGAGGAGACCCTTCAGCAGCAGCTCTCCGACCTGCAGTCGCTCAAGGACCAGCAGGAGTCGCAGCTGGCAGACATCCAGGCGAGCCAGGACCAGACCTACGCCCTGCTCACCAGCGCGAGCGAGCAGGTGCAGCAGCTGACCGACCAGTACAACGCCGAGCTGGTGGCGCAGGCCCAGGCGGCCGAGGAGGCGCGCAAGGCCCAGGAGGCCGCTGCGGCCGCGGCGGCGCAGACGTCGACGTCCTCGGCCTCGTCGGGTGCTTCGGGCTACTCGGGGGAGTCGTCGTCGGGGGCAACGGGTTCGGCGAGCGCCGTCGTGAGCGCCTGCTACTCCACGCCCTCGCCGGGGGCGGGCCTGTGCGCCGCCTGGGTCACCAACGTGTTCAGCAACGCAGGGATGGGCTACTACGGCGGCAACGCGTGCGACATGTACTCCGCCTACTGCTACTCCACCGACCAGTCGGCGCTCTCGCCGGGCATGATTATCGCCGTGAGCACGCACAACCTCACGACCGCGGGCAGCATCTACGGCCATATCGGCATCTACGTCGGCGGCGGCACCGTCATGGACAACATCGGCTACATCCGGTCGATCAGCGCCAGCGAGTGGATCAGCACCTACAGCACGACGGTGCCCGCGCGCTGGGGCTGGCTCGGCGGCGTCGCCCTGTCGTAGCTCACGCCCGAACGGCGCCGCGCAGCCAGGCGGGCATCTCTGCGCTCACGACGCGGGCGCACGCGTAGGCCTGCTCGAGGGTGACGGCAGCCTCGGCCCTATACCCCGCGCGCCGCGTCGCCCCGTCCTCCCGGCTCTCCGGGTTCGGCGAGAGCACCACCGCGCCCACGGCGTGGTCGTCGCCGTCGACGAGCAGCGGGAGCAGGAGGACGACGCGGTGCGCGCGCGGGTCGAACGCCGGCGCGGCCACGCGGTAGCTCGCGCGTGCCAGGCGCAGCGCGGTCTGCACCGAGTCGCCCAGCAGTGCCTCCAGGCGCGCCACGAGCTCGTCGCCCTCCGTCGCGATGACGCGCGAGAGCAGCGCGAACGCGCGGTCGCGCGCCTGTCCCACCGGCCTGTCGGCCTCGATGCGGGCAAGGAGGTCCGTCGCCACTGTGTCGTCGCGCAGCAGCTCGGCGAGCAGCTGCGCGGGCATGCATCCCAGGCAGTTCTCGAAGATTGCCCGCGCGTCAATCTCGACCGGCTCGTCGGGGCCCAGCAGGGTGTCGCTTAGGCCTGCGAGATAGCCTGCGGGGCGCGGGGCCCCCTGCCGGGCGAGGCCCGCTGGGAGCTCGGTCGTGAAGCCGGAGAACTGCCAGGCAGGGTCGCCCCTGCGGCTCTCGAACGTGCAGTAGACGCTGCGCCAGGACGGCGCCGCGCTGAGCAGCCCCGTGTCGAACGCGCAAGCCGACCCGTCGGGGCTGGTGACGAGCCTGCCCTGCTCCGCGACGCGGGCGAACGTCGCGCAGACGTAGTCGCGCAGTATGGCGCGGGCGGGACGGCGCCGGGAGGCGCCGGGCGCCGCTGAGGCGTCGGGCGCGCCCTGGGCCGCCCCCTCGTGCCCGCCGCCGGCGGCCTCGGCGCCCCGGGGACCCGTGGAGGGGGAGTGCCACGGCTCCGGGGGGGCCCTGCGCGCGAGGTCGTCGAGGAAGTCCGCCCAGGTGCCTATGACGGCGAACTGGGTCAGCGCGCGCGAAGGGTCGTCGAGGACCCCGGCCCCGCGGGGCGAGAGCGCGGCCCAGGGACCCTCGTCCCCCAGCGCCAGCCCGTCGAAGTCCCCGGCCTCGTGCAGGCCTGCGCTGCCGTCGTCCCCGTCGACGCGCGTGACGTACCAGCGC
>CAIFEU010000259.1 GCA_903789505.1 uncultured Coriobacteriales bacterium | reverse complement strand
CCCGCCCGGGCGCAGCCCCCTCCGAGGTCGCCGTCGAGGCGGTCGAGGCGCGCCTGGAGCCGCCGGCCTCCCAGGACCAGCCCGAGCACGTGGTGTCGGTCACGGCGGTGCAGTCCGCCGAGAACGGCGTGGTCGAGGTCGTGTCCAAGCCCGCCCGCAAGAACATGCCGATGCCGATCGAGAGCCGCCTGAGCACGACCGCCGTGCGCGTGCCGCAGGAGGTCAGCAAGTGCAGCGGCATCATGGTCAACGGTCACCGCATCAAGTCGTTCGCGTACTCGACCGACGTCGCGGTCATCCACAACACCAACGCCGACGCCATCCTGGCCGTCTACCCCTTCACCGGCCACCCGCAGATCATGAAGGCGATCCAGTCCGTCGCCAAGGCGCCCGTGTTCACCGGCGTCGGCGGCGGCACCACCACCGGTCAGCGCGTCCTGGAGCTCGCGATGTTCGCCGAGATGCAGGGCATGATGGGTGTCGTCCTCAACGCGCCGGCGCCGGTCGAGACCGTCGAGCGCGTGGCGACGACCGTCGACATCCCCGTGATGGCGACGGTGCTCCAGTGGGACGACTTCGCGCGCGCCAAGGTCGAGGCGGGCGCCAGCATCATCAACGTGGCGGCGGGACGCGACACCGCCGACGTCGTGCGCCAGATCCGCGAGGAATACCCCAGCCTTCCCGTGGTCGCGACCGGCGGCACCAAGCCGGAGTCGATCCTGAGGACGATCGAGGCGGGCGCGAACGCGATCTCGTGGACGCCGCCCTCGGCCCCCGAGCTGCAGGGCATGATGATGGACCAGTACCGCGAGGGGTACGCCGCGGGCGAGCAGATCGGCCACGCCCACGCCGAGGGCCTGGAGGCGGGCCGCCTGAGCTCCTGGCTGGCCGACAAGGGCCTGTAGCGTCCCGGTCCGCCTGCCAGGGGCGCGCCCGGGGCACCTGGCGGGCGTGGATGCTCGCGGTGTAACGGGACGCGCGTTCCGGGCGCCTTGTGACGGGGCGCGCGGCGCCGCGTCGCGGAAGCGCCCGCGCCTTGCGGTGCGCGCAGCCAACCGACAACGATGGAGGGTCAGATGTCGCAGCAATCAGAACCGCGCCCGGACCCGCGGGGGCAGGCCGCGCCGGACGACGAGGGGCCCGTCCGCCCCGACCGCGTCGAGGTGCCCGGCTCCCCCGACGCGCCCGCCGACCTCGCCGGCGACGTGGCGCGCGCGGCCTGGGGAGGCGCGCGCAAGGCGGCGTTCGCGCTCGGCAGGGGCGTGGGGACGGCGCGCGTCTGGGCGCGCCGGGCGGCCGAGTCCCCTGCGGCGGAGCGCGTCGCCCAGGGCGCGCGCGAGGCGGCCCAGGCGGTGTCTGACAAGGTCGCGCCGGTCGCGCGGCGCACGGCAGGCACGGCGCTCGACGCCGCCGACATGGTGCTGCAGGAGATTGGCTCCAAGCTCGACGAGGCGGCGCAGGCCTCCGAGGTCGGTCGCCGGCCGACGTCGCCCGCCGCCGGCGCTCGACGCCCCGCCCAGGGGAAGCCCGCGGAGCAGGGGGAGGCGCCGGGCACCGCCCGACGCCCGCGCGTCGACTGGGGCCCTCGCGAGGAGGTCGACTCGCGCACCGGGGTGCGCGTGGTCACCGAGGCGTACGTGATCGACGAGTCCGGCAGGCGTGACCACCACGTCACGCCCGACAGCCCCGCGCTGCTCTCGCCGGTCGGCCGCAGGATCGCCGGCTTCCTGCTCGTCCTGGTCGGCATCCCCATGCTGGTGCTGCCGGGGCCCGGCATGATGGCGATTGTCGCGGGCATGGCGATGATGCGCGGCGAGACCCCCTCCGAGGGGCCGCTGAGCGTCGACCCCGCCGAGGCGGCGGGCGTCGACGGCGCCTACGGGGACGAGCCGAGCGATGCCCCCGACGGGCCGTTCTCGTC
>CAIFEU010000258.1 GCA_903789505.1 uncultured Coriobacteriales bacterium | reverse complement strand
GCCCCGGCGCCCTGCGGCTCGGCGGCGGGCAGGTCGTCCGCCACGCGAAAGTCGGTCGGCACGTCAGTCCACCTGCCCCTCGTGAATCTGCGCGAGGTCGCCCTCGGTCAGCTCGTAGCCGTAGAACTCCTCGTAGAAGCGTGTTGCCTCGGCGTCCAGGCTCGAGAAGTCCACGTCGTCGACCGTCACGGCCGAGCCGTCGCGCTCCTGCGCCTCCTCGGCCGCGTCGTAGAAGTCGTCGACCCAGAACGCCAGCAGGAACGACTCGACCGACCCGTCGACCCAGTCGCAGTACAGGCCGCTGCCCACGGTCGCGACCTCGTAGGGGTTCTGGCCGGCGTCGGCGCGCTGCTGCCCGATCGACTCGGTGCCCGAGGTGGTGGACCCGATCACGGCGCTGATCAGGACGCCGTCGGAGGTGCGCGGGCCCACGCCGGACTCCTGCAGCGCCGCGCCCTCCGAGTAGTCGTAGGCGGCGTACAGGCCGGTCTGAGAGACGGTGTCGGCGTCGCGCGCCTCGGCCAGCGCGTCGGCGATCGACTGGCTCGCGCACAGCAGGTAGCGGAAGTCGTCGGCGCCCAGGGAGGTCTCGAACGACCCCTCGCGGTCGATGCTGGCGGGGGCGCCCACCAGGCACTGGGTGAGCCCGTAGCTGGTGTCGCCGAAGGCGTCCACCGCGATGTAGCCGTCGACGTCGGCGGGGTCAAGCATGCTCATGTTGAACTGCCAGACGTAGTAGTCGTAGGTCTTGCGCCCCGCCATCGAGGCGACGGGGAACTGCGCCGCGTTGTTGTTGACGCCCCCGACGCTCAGGTAGTAGTCGGCAGGCGACCACCCGTACCCGGCGCGCGCGATCGCGACGCCGGTGGAGCTCCACAGCCCCGCGTCGTAGGTGGCGCGGGAGTCGTAGTCGGTCACGAGCAGCGTCCAGTTGGTCGTGGGCGCCGCCGAGCCGTTGCCGCCGGAGTAGTCGACGTCGTTGTAGGTGGTCAGCCCGCCGTTCTCGCTCACGATCGCGTCGACGTCGTCGCCCAGGTAGGTGTCGATGTAGTCGTCGGCCATCGCGGATGCGTCGCGGCCCGACACGGTGTGGTCGGACAGCGTGTCGCCCAGCCAGCGGGCGAGCTCCTCGATCGAGTCGGTCGAGTCCATCGCCGGCGCTGGCTCGACGCTGATGCCCGCCTCCAGCAGCTGGTCTTGCTGGTCGTCGGTGAGCAGGTCGACGCCGTCGGGTATGAGCACCAGGTCGGGGTCGGCCGCCATGAGCGCGTCGAAGTCGAGCTCGTAGGTGTCGCTGGCCTCGTCGTAGGTCCAGGCCTGGGGCACCTGGTCGAGCTGCCACTGGTCGTCGGAGAAGACGCGCTGCACGTCCTCGTCGCCCAGGAAGCCGGAGTCGCCCGCGACGAGCGTGCCGGGCCCGCCCAGGGCGAGCGCGAGGTCGGCGTACTCGCCCACGGTCGCGATCGTGCGCACGTTGTCGAGCGGGGCGAGCAGGCCGCCCGAGGCGTTGTAGACCTTGGGGTCGTCGGTGTGCATGCTCACGCCCTGGCTGGCGTCGTCGTTCTCCTGGGGGCCGCTGTCGTCTTCGGCGGAGCCCTGCTGCTCGTCGGGGGTCGCGTTGCCGCCGCCCGAGTAGTCCTGCTGCTGGTCGGCGTCGTCGGAGAGGTCGGTGGGGTCGTCGGGGAACACCGGCGCGGTGCGCGAGGAGTCGGTCGCCTGGTCGTAGAGCACCTGCTCGATGGCCTGGTCGGTGGTGGCGGGCGTGCCGAAGACCGGCAGCGTCACCCACTGCGTGGCCTGCGCGGTGTCGCTGTACTGCGAGGTCGCCTGGTCGAGCGGCATCGACGCGGTCGCGTCATCGGACATCGAGTAGTACTTGCTGGAGCTCTGCGTGACGCCGATCGAGGCGCCCGGCGTGTAGACGACCTCGGTCAGCGCGGCGCTGCCGCGGCAGCCGGCGCACGCCAGCGCGCCCGCGAGCTG
>CAIFEU010000257.1 GCA_903789505.1 uncultured Coriobacteriales bacterium | reverse complement strand
CCTGCGCTCAGGTGCTCCTCAAGCTCGCCCTTGGGGTCCCAGTCGTCGGTGCCGCCGTAGAAGCCGCCCTTGTGGTCGATGTCGCCGGCCTGGATGAAGTCGAGCATGTCGGAGCCCACGATCGAGTAGACGCGGCCCTGCTGCTCGATCATCTTGGAGTAGTTCACCTGGTAGTTAGGCTCGTCGCTGCCCATCTCGACCGGCAGGGAGTACTCGACGTCCTCGCGGGTGAAGCGCTCGCCGTCCTGGTTGACGAAGCAGCAGTAGGGGTTGACCGACACGGCCGCCGACAGGTTGGAGGTCTTGCTGGTGCCCGGGACGAAGCCCATCATCGAGGACAGGGCGATCGTCTGGCAGACGCCGTGGGCGGTCTGCTCGACCATCAGCATGCCGTCGCCGAAGTGGCCCTGGTCCTCGCACTCGAGCTTGCAGACGTCCTGGTTGGTGTAGTTCTGCAGCAGGTCGAGGTTGTTGGACATACCGCCGGTGAAGAGGATGACCGCCTTGGTGTTGATGTTGGTGTAGGCGTCGTCGGCCTTGACCTGAACGCCGGTGCAGGTGTGGTCGTCGTCGAGCAGCAGGGCGGTGGCGCGCGTCTTCATGCGAATCTCGACGTTGGCGTAGGCGTCCTCGTTGGTGAGCATGTCGACCAGGCGCTGCACGGTCGCGGCGCCGTTGCCGCCCTCATACAGCGGGTGCTGGTCGCTGGTCAGCACGAACTGGTGCTTGAGGTAGAGCCACGCACTGTTCTTGCCCTGCTCGTACTCCTTCCAGGCGAACAGGCGGCCGTCCATCAGGTAGTGGGAGTCGATCGCGATCTTGTCGCCGTCGAGCACGGCCGTGGCCCAGTCGACGCCGGGCTTGGGAAGGTCGTTCTGCTCGGCGTAGTTGCTGCCGCCGCCGCAGAAGTTGCGGGCCTCGACGACGATGACCTTGGCGTCGGGGTCCTGCTCGGCGATGATGCTCGCGCACATGAGGCCGCCGATGCCGGTGCCGGCGATCACGACGTCGGCGTCCTCCTCGGAGGCGGCGTCATGCACGATGCCGATCTCGTCGGTGTTAGCGTAGGTGGTGTAGCGCGTGTCGGGGCCTTCGTGGCGGTTGGTGCGCTGGTACTGGGCGAAGTCGGACTCCTCGGTCACCTCGGAGGGCGCGATGTCGCCGGCGGCGGTCGCGTCGGCGGGGGGGGCGGGAGCGGGGGGCGTGTCGCCCCCCGGCGCGGCGGGCAGCCCGCCCCCCCCGCCCCCCCCGGCGGCGCCCCCCCCGGGCCACGCCCCCGCGACCGCCGCGCGGCGCGTGATGCCCCTCTGCCCGTTGACCAGAACGCTCGTGTTGATGTCTCGCATCGTCCGAATCCCTTCTTCTGAGTCCCCGCCGCGTGCGCGGGCGGTGTTGTGACGGCGGGCCTGCCGGGCATGCGCGCCCGACCGGAGGCGCCCTGCGACCCGCATCGCCTGAGGCGCACGATATGCCGGCCCCCGGGGGCGCGGAAGACTACGGGGGTGGTAGGGGAGTCGTATTTCTGTCGGATGCGGGATGAGACTACGAAAATAGTACCTGCCGCCATGGGCGCCATGGTACGAACGAGCCTGGCAAAGGTGCAGGCAGATGACGCGGTCGCGGCGGCGGGTCGGGGCCGGGGCGGCCCGTTGCCCCGAGGCGGCATGCCGCCGGCAGGGGCGACCCCGGCAGGCGCGGCGCCGGCGGCGGGGCGGGCGGAAGGTTCGGGGGCTGGGATGGCCATGTGGCGTGCGGGCGAGATGTTTCCGATGAGGCTCCTGGGCATGGGGCTGTTCCTGGCATGGGAGATACTGACCTCGCCCTTCGAGCGCGCGTTCGGCGTGCCGGGAGGGGGCGTCCGGCTGCTGGCGTCGGTCCCGGCCGACCAGGCGGGCCCGCTGCTGTCGGCCTTGCTGACCGCCGCGCTGCTGGCGGGGGCGGCCCTGCTCGAACGCGCGCGGGGCGGGCTCGCCTGCGGGGGCGGGG
>CAIFEU010000256.1 GCA_903789505.1 uncultured Coriobacteriales bacterium | reverse complement strand
ATGTCGAACGCGGTCGCGGGCGCGACGTCGCCGAGCGCGATGAGCGCCGGGCGCGAGGAGGCGACCGGGACGAGCCGCTGCAGGTCCGCCTTGGTGGCGAACGAGACGACGCGACCCCGCGTGTACAGTGTCTCCAGCGCGCGCTCGACCTGCCCGGCGCCCACGAATCGCAGGACCCGCGCCGGCTCCTGGCTGGGATGGCCCTCCGACGGCCCCTCGGAGTGCGGGCCGGGAGGGGTGTCGCCGGACCGCGCAGCCGACGGCAGGCCGCGCCCGTCGACGACCCAGCCGCTCGAGAGCGCGACGAACACCTGCTCCTCCCCCAGCCCGTCGAACAGCGTCCCCTGCCCCGCGGGCGCGTCGTCGGCGCCCGCGCGTACCAGGCCGACCCAGGCGCCCTCGTCCGCCGCGCGCTCGAGCGCCGCCATCGCATCGTCGCCCTCGACAAGGTCGGCGACTGCGGGCAGCGGCCTGCCAGCAGCCTGCGTGCCGCCCTGCGCCGCGTCCTCGCCGGCGTACGAAAGGACGCGTCTTGCCAGGGCGTTGAAGCCGAGCCCGTCCAGGGCGCGCCTCAGCTCCTCGACGTGGAACGACGGCCATGCCGCGGCGTCCGGGTCGAGCCTGACCGGGGCGGTCCTCTCGATCGTCGCGAGCCGGCGGGAAACCAGCGCGTCCTGCTCATGGGCGCGTATGCTCTCGCCCATCTTGCCCGCGATCTCCCCGTCGTGCGCGAGCACCTCATCGAGCGAGCCGTACCGGTTGATCAACGCGGACGCCTTCTTGGGACCGATGCCGGGCACCCCGGGGATGTTGTCGGACGTGTCGCCCTTCAGACCGTAGTAGTCGGGGATGAGCGCCGGCGTGACGCCGTCGTAGAGCTCGGCGACGCCCTTGGGGTCAAACACCACGACGTCGGAGAGGCCCTTCTTGGTGTTGACGACGCGCACGTGGTCGGTCGCGAGCTGATATACATCGCGGTCTCCGGAGACCAGCAGCATGTCGCAGCCCATCTCCTCGCCCTGCGCGGCAAGGGTGCCCAGGATGTCGTCGCCCTCCCAGCCCTGCTCCTCGAACACCGGCACGCCCATCGCGCCCAGCAGGTCGTGGACCATCGGGAACTGCTCGCTCAGGAGCGGGTCCATCGGCGGGCGCTGCGCCTTGTACTGCGCGAGCAGCGCGATGCGGCGCTGCGGCTTGCCCTTGTCGAACGCGCACACCAGGCCGTCGGGATGGAACTCCTCCACGAGCTTGAGCAGCATGGACACGAAGCCGAACACGGCGCCGGTGGGACGGCCGTCCGGCGCCGACATCGTCGGCGGAATCGCGTGGAACGCGCGGTGCAGCAGCGAGTTGCCGTCGACGACGGCGATAACCTTGCGCTCTGGGGACTCAGTGGGTTCTGCGGGCATGCCCGCTCCTTCCTCGGTTGGGAGCGGGGCGCCCCTCTCCTGCCCGGCTCGCTCCTTGGCTCGGGGCTCGAGCCTCGGTCTCCCCCATTATGATGCACGCCCACCGGATGCGTCGCGAATTCATCGACGCCCCTCGAACGCCGCCCGCCCCGCCGCCAGCGCCCGGCCCGCCCTGCGACAGCGCCGCCCGGGCGGCCCCGCAGGGCGGGCCGATGGGGCACGCGGGGCCATGGGCGCCCGCCCGGGGAATGTTTCACGCCCTCGTAACAATCCCAGCGTCGGCGGAACACCCCCTCCTCCCCATGTGGGCTATCCTGATGACGGCACCACCCCCGTCGCGACGCACGCCGCGGCGGGGGCCAACGCGACAACGAGATCCGTCGAAAGGCAGGCACGGATGGCAAAAGACCCGACGAGCTATTACGGGTGCGACGTTTTCGACGAGCAGGTCATGCGCGAGCGCCTCCCCAAGGCCACCTACAAGGCCATGATGGCGACGCTGCACGACGGCGCCCCCCTGCAGATCGACGACGCCAACGTCGTAGCCCACGCCATGAAGGAGTGGGCGATCGAGCGCGGCGCCACCCCCTACACGCA
>CAIFEU010000255.1 GCA_903789505.1 uncultured Coriobacteriales bacterium | reverse complement strand
GCCCCCTGCCGACCGCCGCACCTCGCGACGCCCCGCCGGACGCCGCCCGAACCCTAGCCGCGTGCGCCCCGCCCGCCGCCGGCGCGGTCCCGGGCAATCAGGGCGGCGCCGATCGCGCCGCACAGCTGCGAGGAGGGGTTCGTCGCGACCGGCGCGCCGAGCGCCTCCGACAGCGCGTCGACGACGCCGTCGTTGGCGGCAACGCCGCCGGTC
This sequence comes from uncultured Coriobacteriales bacterium, assembly GCA_903789505.1. Classification (GTDB taxonomy): domain Bacteria; phylum Actinomycetota; class Coriobacteriia; order Coriobacteriales; family UMGS124; genus CAIFEU01. The sequence goes on along the minus strand of CAIFEU010000255.1, from coordinate 1,862 downwards.
ATCAGGTAGGGCGGCTCGGCGCCCACGCGCCGGGCGAGCGAGCTGACCTTGCTTGCCACCGACCTGTCCAGCCCGTGGACGATGTCGGGCGTGGGAGTGTCCTGCGCCACGAGCGAGACGACCTCGCTCTCGGCGAACACGGTGCACATGCTCGAGATGGTCACGTCGCGCTTCCACGAGCGGCCGAGCCGGCAGAACTCGTCGAGCGAGACCTCGAGCGTGCGCGCCATCATCTCCAGGAAGCGGCCGGTGCCGGCGGCGCACTTGTCGTTCATGACGAAGCTGGAGACCGCGCCGGACTCGGTGAGGTGGATGACCTTGGAGTCCTGCCCGCCGATGTCGATGACCGTGCGCGCGGCGGGGTCGAGGTGGTGCGCCCCTCGCGCGTGGCAGGTGATCTCGGTCACCGAGGCGTCGGCGTAGCCGATCGCGTCGCGGCCGTAGCCGGTGGCGACCGTGTAGGCGACCTGGTCGGGGGCGATGCCCGCCTGCGCGAGGACCTGGTCGCGGGCGCGCTCGGCCGCCAGGGTGGCGCGCGCCCCGGTGGGGACGATCGCGCTCGCCACGACGGCGCCGTCCCCGTTGACCAGCGCCGCGTCGGTCGAGGTGGAGCCCGAGTCCACGCCCAAGGCGTAGGGGCCCGCGCCCCCGCCGTCCCGCGTGCCCCCGACGGGGGCCTCCGACTCGTCCGCCCGCGCCCCCGTCGCCCCGCGCGCGTCCGGCGTCGCCGCCCCGCCCGTCGTCCGCAGCGTCTCGGCGAACGCCTCCAGGCGCGTCCTGAGCTGGCCGGAGCTCTGGCGCGTGCCGTCCGTCTCGATCTTGACCATGGGGACGTCCCCCTCGTCCGCCTCGAGGGCGCGCGCGTACTCGAAGCCGTAGTAGTCGCAGAACTTCATCGTGTGGTACACGACGCCCAGCTGGCCCGGGGCGCCGAGCAGTTCCCCGCGCGCCCGCGCGTCTGCCATGCGCATGCAGGGGACCTGCCCGAGCAGCGCGGGGGCGTACCAGTCAAGGAACGCTCCCAGGGCGTCGCCGCCCCCGCTTGCGTCGCTCGGTCCGCCCGCGCCCCCGGCGTCCGCTCCGCACGCGTCGCACGACCCCTCCCGCGGCGCCCGCGCGAGCCCCAGGGGCGCCGGCGCGTCGATGCGTCGGTTCGTGCAGGTGGCGTTCTCGACCTCGACCCCTGGGCCCATCGCGTCGCGCACGGCGTCGACCAGGGCGGCGTCGGCGTGCGCGCCCAGCAGCGTCACGCGCCCGTCGCCTGGGGCCGACGCCTCAGGCAGGCTTGCGAGCGCCCTGCCCGGGTCGAACGTCGCCCCGCTGTACGCGGCGTAGGCCCGGGCGAGCTCGGCCAGGCGCGCGCGGAACAGCCGAACCTCGGCGGGGCCGCGACGGTGCGGCAGGTCGAGCAGCCACAGGAAGTCGATCCGATGCTGGGCGGCGAGCACGTCATAGACGCGCTTGACGACGTCGCAGCAGGTCACGAGTACCAGCTCGCGTACGTCTCCCGCCATCGCGCGCTCGATCATGCCGCGCCCGTAGCCGCACAGGTTGGGGTGGGCGAGCCGGTCGGCCTCGGCGAAGTCGTCCGTGCCCGCCTCGAGCGGGACCGCCTGCGCGCCGAACCCCGCGAGCAGCTCCAAGGGCGTGTACTTGCAGGCGTAGAACACGCGTCGCCCCGCCTCGGGCGCCCGTGCGCCGCCGCTCGCGCCCGCCTGCGCTGCGCCGCCCGCCTGCGCGGCAAGCCCCGCGCCCTCGGCGCTCGTGCCCGCCGGCGAATCCCCCTCAGCCCGCATCGCGCGCCTCCCCCCCCGCCCCCGGCGCCCGCCCCCGGCGCCGCCCCCCGTCCGGCCGCGCCCCGG
>CAIFEU010000254.1 GCA_903789505.1 uncultured Coriobacteriales bacterium | reverse complement strand
CCCCGAAGCCCCGTCCGCGGTCTCCCAGAGAATGGAAGCGGAATGGCGAGACGTCTCGAAAGAGGTGCGACCGCGAGACGATTCGCCTCCTCCCCCCTCCCCCTCAAGAAACAATGAGGAACTTGCGACCACATGAGGATTGGCACACCCTTGGAGACCATCCTCGATCGTCTCCGCATGCCTTGTCGCCTGCTGCGCCATAAGGGCATCAAGGCGCGAGCGCACCTCTTCGAGCTTTCTGTGCCGTTCGGTCTCGGCAACCGTTGCGGAAGCCGCCATGCCGGATTCGTTCGGCCCCTCGTCAGTCAGTGCGCTCGCGTCCATGGGACATCATCTTCCTGCCGTCGCACCGCATGAAGGACGGCTCGCTTCGCATCCGGCAAGGGCGGACGACGCCATACCCCGCCTAAGAGACATCGTCGCGCTAGTCCGAGCCACCTTCAGTGGTCGCAGCTGACCTGGAGGCGGGACCAAGGGATTCCACGCCCGAGGTGGGCACGCCAACGGGCGCGTCGTCGTCGACGTCGAGGCCAATCGCGATGCGAACCTTCTGCTCTATCTCATGACAGAGGTCCGGAGCCGACTTGAGGAACAGGCGGGCGGCCTCACGCCCCTGACCAAGTCGCTCTCCCTGATAGGTGTACCAAGCCCCCGACTTGTCGACGACGCCCGCGTCCACCGCCATGTCGAGGATGCACCCCTCCTTTGAAATGCCCTCACCATAGAGGATGTCGAACTCAGCCTGCTTGAAGGGCGGCGCGACCTTGTTCTTGACTACCTTGACGCGAACTCGGTTACCGATGACCTCGTTGTTTTGCTTGATGCTCTCGATACGGCGAATGTCGAGCCGAACCGAAGAGAAGAACTTCAGCGCGCGGCCACCCGTGGTGGTCTCCGGGTTGCCGAACATCACGCCGATCTTCTCACGGAGCTGGTTGATGAAGATGCACGTCGTCTTCGACTTCGAGAGCGAGCCCGCGAGCTTGCGAAGTGCCTGGCTCATGAGGCGGGCCTGGAGACCGACCGTGGTGTCTCCGATGTCGCCCTCAATCTCGGCGCGCGGGACGAGCGCGGCGACGGAGTCGACCACGACGACGTCTATTGCTCCCGACCGCACGAGCATGTCGCAGATTTCCAGGGCGTCCTCGCCGGTGTCGGGCTGCGAGATGAGCACTTCGTCGATGTCGACGCCAATGCGCGCCGCATAGCCGGGATCAAGCGCGTGCTCCGCGTCGATGAACGCGACGACTCCCCCCATGGCCTGCGCCTCGGCGCAGATCTCGAGAGACAGGGTCGTCTTACCGCTGGATTCGGGACCGAAGATCTCGATAATGCGCCCACGAGGCACACCCCCGATTCCGAGGGCGGCGTCCAAGGCAAGCGCGCCGGTGGGAATCGCCTCGATGTCGAGGTCGGTCGCCCCGTCGCCGTACTTCATGATTGCGCCCTTGCCGAAGCGCTTCGTGATCTCACCCGTGGTGATCTCGATCATCTTCTCGCGCTCTTCGCCCGTCGTACGGGCGTGAATCTCCTTGGAAGATCCAGCCTTCTTCGTCGCCATCAGCCTCTCCTTAGCGTGGGTGTGTTGTGACAACAATAATAGAACAGATGTTCGAAGTCAAGAACTCTTGGGCTGCGCACAGTTTCTCACGCCTCAGGGAACCTTAGAGAGACGAAGGGACGACAAAGCCCGAAGAAGGGCAAACAGCGGCGTGACAGGCCCATGACAGTGGGTGCAGCCTGCAGATTTGGAATCGTGCCGGCGGAGCTCGATTCTGAAGAGCGGGGAGCTTCCCTACCCCATCATCGAAATGTCATCGATAAGCATCGAGAGCGCGCACTCAACCGTCTTCGCGCGAACCTCGTCACGACCTCCAGCAAACTGCCTGCGAACGACGTTCGAACCCCCGCTTACGTCACAGACGCATAGGCACACGGTACCGACGGGGGTCTCGGGAGTCCCGCCCGAGGGGCCGGCGACTCCGGTGACGGCGACGGCAATGTCGACGCCGCGCGCACTGATGGCGCCTCTCGCCATCTCGGATGCCGTCTGCTCGGAGACAACGCCGAAGCGGTCGCTCGTGGAGCCGGAAACGGAA
>CAIFEU010000253.1 GCA_903789505.1 uncultured Coriobacteriales bacterium | reverse complement strand
GCTCAGGGCGATCACGACGCTCGACCGGCCGCTACGCATCATCGCGCCGCCGGGCTCCGGCAAGACGTACACGCTGGTCATGCGCACCGTCCACCTGCTCGAGCTGGGCGTGGATCCCGCAAGCATCATGCTGGTCACGTTCACCCGCGAGGCCGCCGCCCAGCTGCGCGGCAGGCTCGCGCGCGAGCTCGCTCGGCGCGGCGACGTGGACATCGACGTCGGTCCCATGTGCGTCGGCACCATCCACAGCGCCTGCCTGCGCCTAATCAAGGACGCGGCGGACGGGCCCGCGATAAACAACTTCCGCGTCGCCGACGCCTTCGACCAGCGCTACCTCACGTTCCTCAACTGGGACCGGTTCGCGGCGCTGCCCGACTGGGGGAGCTTCCCGTTCAGCCGCTCCGAGCTCAGGCACCCCTGGCGCCAGTTCGGCAGGGTGGCGTCGCTGGCGGGCTTCGTGACCGAGGAGCTGGTCGACTGCGAGCGCATGCAGCGCGACGGCGACCCGCGCCTGCGGGCGGTTGCCCAGGCGACCGGCGAGTACCGCGCGATGCTGCGCCGCGAGCGGTGCATGGACTTCTCCTCGATCCTGCTGGAGGCCTACAACCTGCTGCGGCGCGACGAGTTCGCCGAGCGCGTGCGGCAGCGCGTGCGCTACGTCATGGTCGACGAGTACCAGGACACCAACGCCATCCAGGAGCAGATCCTGCTGGGGATCTGCGGTCCGTCCGGCAACATCTGCGTCGCCGGCGACGAGGACCAGGCGCTGTACCGGTTCCGAGGGGCGACCGTGCGCAACATCGAGGAGTTCCCGAACGTCCCCTCGTTCCACGGTCGCTGCCTCACGGTCACGCTCGCCGACGACTACCGCAGCGACCTCTCGATACGGCGCTTCGCGAGCGCGTGGATGCACCCCGACGGGCCCGACGCCGGGCAGGGGGAGCCGGTCCCGGGCGGCGAGGGGGCACCGGCCGACGCGGGGCGGCGGGCGCCCGGGGTCGCGCGGCTCGTGTACAACCGCGCGTCCGACGCCTTCGCGAGCTGGGAGGACCAGGTGTGCGCGTTCGTGGGATCCCTCAGGGCCCACGGCGTGGTGGGGGACTACAGCCAGGTGGCGTTCGTCACGACGGCGCTGCGCGGCAACGCCCACGTCGCGCGGCTGGCGCGGCGGCTGGAGCGCGCCGGGGTCCACGTGTTCGCGCCGCGCGCCGACGCGTTCTTCGACCGGCCCGAGGTGAGGCTCGCCCTGGGGGTGCTGCTGCGCGTGCTGCCGCAGTTCTCCGAGCGGCTCGACAGGATCAAGGCGGACAACGCGAACAGGCGCGCCTACCTGGCGTACCTGAGCCGGGACTGCATGGGGTTCACGGTGCGCTGGCTGTCCGCGCACCCTGACGACGAGCTGGCGCGCTGGGTGGGCGCGCTGCGCGCCGGCAACCTCGCCGCCATCGCCCCCGCGGCGGGCGACCCGGACGCGCGGGGAGGGGAGGGCGACCCGCTGGGCTACTCGTTCTCCGACCTGCTCATGAGGATGGTGGCGTTCGAGCCGTTCCGGAGCGCGCTCGACCGGCCGCTGACCTTCCCCGAGCACGCGCTGCGCGCCTCGCGCAACCTCGCGCTGCTCGCCGACGCGTTGGCGAACTTCGAGTACTTCTACCGGGTGGGGGAGCTGCGCGGGGGCCGCCTGTTCGAGGACGCGCGCAACCTGTTCGACCGCTACCTGTACTTCCGCTGGACGCTGGGCGTGCGCGAGAGCGAGCTCGACGGGGACGTGCCGCCCGGCAGCATGCCGTTCATGACGATACACCAGGCCAAGGGCACCGAGTTCCCCGTCGTGCTGGTCGACACCACCGGCGCCTCGCCCTGGGACGGCTACGAGGTGGAGCGCGCGATTCGCGACGGGTACGGCCGCTACGCGGAGACGGAGCCCGCCGAGGAGGTGGCGCGGCTCGACTTCGACCGCAAGTTCTACACGGCGTTCACGCGCGCGCGGGGGCTGCTGGTGCTGACGGGGGCGCGCGGCGTGGACGAGAGCTTCAAGCGCGCCTACGAGGGCCTCCCCGACGTCGAGGGAATCGACCTGTCGGCGGTGGCCGCCAGGATGCGCCGCGCCGCGGGCGACGAC
>CAIFEU010000252.1 GCA_903789505.1 uncultured Coriobacteriales bacterium | reverse complement strand
CGCGCCCGCCCTTTCCCGCGCAAGCCGCCTTGCCCCGCCTCGCCGCTGGCCACCCGCGCGAGCCTGCCCGCCACCCGCGCGAGCCGTCCCGCCGCACCGCCGGCTACCTGCCGGCTACCCGCGCGCTACCGTGCCGCGAGCCGCCGCAGCAGCTCCGCGCGCGTGGGCACCGAGGGGATCCCGCCGCGGCGCTCCACGCACAGGCTCGCGGCGGCGCAGGCGTATCGCCCGAGCTCGGCGAGGTCGTCGGCGCCCAGAGCGTCGACCTCTGCCGCGGTGCGCGCGCCGCGCTCGCGTAGGAGCCACTCCAGCGCCGCGCCCCAGAAGGTGTCCCCGGCGCCCGTCGCGTCCACGGGGGAGCAGGCGAAGGGCTCGACCTGCGCGACGGCGCTCGCGTTCGCGACGACGGCGCCCCGCTCGTCGAGCGTGACGGCGACCAGGCGTGCCCCGCGCGCCAGGCACTCCCGCGCCGCCCGCCGCGGGTCGGCGGTGCCGAAGAGCAGCTCCGCCTCCTTGCGGTTCATCTTGACCAGGTCGGCGCTCCCGAGCAGGCTGCCCATCCCCTCGACCGCCGCGCGCTCGCTCGCCCACAGGGCGGGACGGTAGTTGGGGTCGTAGCTCACGAGGGCACCCGCCTCCCGGGCGACGCCCACCGCGCGCAGCGTCGCCCCGCGCGCCGGCTCGTCGGTGAGGGAGAGCGAGCCCACATGCAGCACGCTCGCCGAGCGCACCAGGTCCGCGTCGACCTCGTCGGCGCGCAGGCGCGTGTCCGCCCCGGGCTTGCGGGCGAACGAGAAGGAGCGCTCCCCCGTCGCGCGATCGAGCTCGACGAACGCCAGCGTCGTGAACACGGAGGCGTCCTCGACCAGCCCGCGCACGCCGACGCCTGCGTCGACCAGGGACCTGCGGAGGAACCTTCCGTGCGCGTCGGCGCCCACCTTCCCGATGAACTGGGTCGCGAGGCCCAGTCTCGCGGCGGCCGCGAGCATGTTTGCCGGGGCGCCGCCGGGGTTGCGCTCGAACAGCTCCTGGCCGGCGGGCGAGGTTCCCGCGGGCGTGAAGTCGATCAGCAGCTCGCCCAGCGCGACCACGTCGACGTGGTCCGCCTCGCGTCCCTTCGCGTCGCCGCTCCCCTGCGCCGTCATGTCTCCCATCCTCCGTGCGACCTCCCGCCCGAGTCTGCCCGACCGACGCCCCTGCGGCGGGCGCCCTCGAAAGAATACCAGCTCGGGCACTAATGCATTCCTGACTAGTGCAGCCCGGCGCTGTCCCGGCGCGCCCGATGGAGCGAGCTTGGTGGGGCAGGGGCGCAGGAGCGCCGAGGGTCAGGCGGGGGAGGGTGGTCTTCCATGGCGGGCATCAATCGAGTCGACGCGCGAGGGCAGGGGGGCGCCGCGCGCGCCGCGGCGACGGGGGCCGCACCGGCGAGCGGTCCGCGCGAGCCGCAGGCGCCACGGGCGTGCGAGTGCGCCGAGGTGCGCGGCGCGGCCAAGGACGCCCCCGCTGCCGAGGGGGACGCCCCCGCGCAGCCCGACCTTGCCGCGCAGCCCGACCCCACCGCGCAGCCCGACCCCGCCGCGCAGCCCGCGTCTGCCGACCCCACCGCGCAGCCCGACCCCGCCGCGCAGCCCGCGCCTGCCGACGCCGAAGGCGACTCGTTCGAGCGCCGCGTCAGGAAGCTCGAGCTCGCCGTCGCGCGCCACCCGCTGCACCGCGAGATCAACGTCGAGATCCTGCGCTTCTGCAGGGAGCGTCGCGACCTGGCGGACGTGGAGGACCACGTCCAGCGCATGCCGGAGTTCGCTGCGGCGACGCTCGACCCCTACCACCTGATCGACAACCTCGTCCGCGCCGGCGGGCTCGAACGGTTCAACCTCGACGCGGAGGGCGAGATCGTGACCGACGACCAGCTGCAGGGCCTGTCCGAGGACGCCGCCGACGACCTCGTTGCTGGGTATGCCCTGCAGACCACCGACGAGGGGGAGCAGGCCATCGCCGACGCGTCGCCCGAGGCGCGTGTCCGCGACCTGCTCGAGCGCGAGCCGGAGCGCAGGGACACCTACGCCGAGCTCCTCGCGTTCTTCGAGGAGGAGCCTCGCTCCTACCGGAGCGTGTGCGACCTGCTCCAGGGCAGGGACGTCCGGGTCCGGGTCATGGCGGACGGCAGCAGACAGAA
>CAIFEU010000251.1 GCA_903789505.1 uncultured Coriobacteriales bacterium | reverse complement strand
GGGCGCCGGGGGGCGGCCGGGCCGCGCGGGCGGCCGGGGCGGGGGGCGAGGGGGGTGGCCGGGGGGGCCGGGCAGGGCCGGCGAGGCGAGGGAGCGCCGCGGGTACCGCGCCCGTGGCACGTCGGGGCATGGGGGAGGGCGGGGCCGGCACGCGGGCCGGCGGCGCGTCGGCGCGGGGCGCCGGCAGGGACGCCGCCGCGAGGTCGCCGGGCATCCGCCGATGGCTTACGTCTGATGCAGGAGCACGCAACATGTTCAAGCGCGACTACATCTTGGTCCATGCGCCAAGCGTGTACGACTTCCGGGAGCGCACCGTCCTGACCGGGCCGGTCAGCGACATGGTGCCCTCGACGCCCATCTTCGAGATGTATCCGCTGGGCTTCACGACGATGTGCGAGTACCTGGAGCGCCACGGCATGCGCTGCAAGATGTACAACCTCGCGAGCTTCATGCTGCACAAGCGCGGCTTCGACGTGGAGCGCAACCTTGCCGCGCTCGAGACGCGCTGCTTCGGCATCGACCTGCACTGGATGCCCCACTGCCATGGGTCGATTGAGGTCGCGCGCATCCTCAAGCGCCTGCACCCCGACGTCCCGGTGCTGTTCGGTGGCATCTCGTCGAGCTTCTACCACGAGGAGCTCATCCGCTACGACTGCATCGACTACGTGTTCCGCGGCGACTCGATCGAGGCGCCCCTGACCGAGCTGCTGCGGCGCATCCGCCGGGCCGACCTTACGCACACGCCCGTGGGCGACCTGTCCGACATCCCCAACCTCACCTGGAAGGACGCCGCCGGCTCGATCCACGTCAACCCGCTGTCGTGGGTCCCCGACACGATGGACGCGATCAGCATGGACTACGCCTTCCCGATGAAGGGCGTGGTGCGCGAGCGCGACTTCACGAGCTACCTGCCCACGCGCGACTGGCTGAGCTACCCGGTGTGCGCGAGCCTGACGAGCCGCGGGTGCAAGCGCAACTGCGTGACGTGCGGCGGCAGCGCCTACACGTACAAGAACCACCTGGGCCGCCGGCGCGTCGCCTGGCGCGACCCCGACCTGCTCGTCCGCGACATCGAGACGATCCAGGAGCACATACCCGGCCCGGTCTTCGTCCTCAACGACTTCCTGATGGCCGGCCACGACTACACGCACCGTTTCATCGAGGGGCTCAACGGAAAGCTTGAGCAGCCCATCGGGTTCGAGTTCTTCGGCCCGCCGTGCGAGGGGCGTGCCCTGTACGACCTGTTCAGCGCCAACCTGCCGCACTGGTCGGTCGAGATCAGCGCCGAGAGCTACGACGACGAGGTCCGCACGGCGTTCGGCAAGGGGCACTACACGATGGCCGAGCTCGAGGACACGATCGTGGACGCCCTGGACGCCGGCGCGCAGCGCTTCGACCTGTACTTCATGACCGGCATCCCCCGCCAGACCAAGGAGAGCATCCTGGGCACCGGCGAGTACGTGCGCCACCTGTACGAGCGCGTGCACAACGACCCGCGTCTGCTGGTGTTCATCAGCCCCATGGCGCCGTTCCTCGACGTCGGCAGCCGCGCGTTCGACGACCCCGAGCGCTATGGGTACCGCCTGCGTGCCCGCACGCTCGAGGAGCACCGCCGGCTGATGCTGGCGCCCTCGTGGAAGCAGACGATGAACTACGAGAGCGTCTACCTCACGACCGACGACATGGTCGACGCCACCTACCAGGCGGGCATCGACATCGACCGCGTCAAGGCGGATGCCGGCATCATCTCGCGCCAGGAGGCGGACGCCACCGAGCGGCGCATCTCGCACGCCCGCGCGCAGATGCACCGCCTCGACGAGCTGATCGAGGAGGAGGGCGGCGACTGGGACGCCGCGCGCCTGCGCTTCAACGAGGAGGTGCGCCGCGCCCGGGCCGAGGTGGAGAACGAGGACACCGTCGCCAAGAAGAGCGACCTGAACTGGCCGTTCCACCCCAAGCCGGTCAACGTGACGAGCAACCTCAAGCTGCTGCTCGAGGTGGTGGGGGGCGAGGTCAAGGCGGCCGCGCACGGCGACCTGGTGAGCGCCGCGAGCGACTACGACTACCCCGAGCAGGTGAACGGCACGCTCTCCCCGCTCAAGTACCCGCTGGTGGGGGGCACAATCACGCCCGAGCCCGGCCACGAGGGCGACCGCGGCGAGCGTCCCGGCGCCCATGCCGCCCGCCTCGCGCG
>CAIFEU010000250.1 GCA_903789505.1 uncultured Coriobacteriales bacterium | reverse complement strand
GGCATGCCCGTCGCGAACAGGCTCGCGGGCGCGAACGCGGGCCCGCCCTCGCCCGGTGCCTCCGCCTGCGTCATGGGCGCACACCCCCTTCGATGCGGTCGAGGCAGGGCAGCACCACGATGTCGCTCAGGTCCCGGCGCACGCGCTCGTAGACGTCGTCGACCGTGCCCGACGCGTCGATCACGTGGACGCGGCCGGGCTCGCCCGCGGCGCAGTCGAGCATCCCCGCCCGCACCACGCGCTGGAAGCCCCCCCCCTCGGCCTCGACCCGGTCCGGCCCGGCGCCCCCCCCCCCGCGGGGCGGCCCGCCCCCCCCCGGGGCCGGGGGGGGGGGGGGGGCGCGCCCCGGCGCGGCGCGGGGGGGGCGCGGGGCGGCGTCGGGGTCCATGTCGAGCATCAGCGTCCGCGTCGGCACGACGTCGCCGCACGCGACGCCGTTGAGGGCGCGCGCCACGTCGGCGCCCAGATGGCGCGCGAACCCCTGGTAGGCGACCGTCGAGTCGCCGAAGCGGTCGGACACGACGACGTCACCCCGTGCCAGCGCGGGAAGCACGACCTGGCTCACGAGCTGCGCGCGTGCCGCCTCGTAGAGCAGCATCTCCGCGACGGGGCTCATCGTCGCCCCGTCGTCGAGCGCCGCCGGGTCGAGCAGCAGGTCGCGGATGCGCTCCCCCAGGCGCGTCCCGCCGGGCTCGCGCAGCTTCACGACCGTCCTGCCGCCGGCGCGCAGAGCTCGGCAGACCAGGTCGCACTGCGTCGACTTGCCCGCGCCGTCAACGCCCTCGAACGTGAGGAACAGGCCGGCGGCATCGCCCGCCATGCCGGTCGTCGGGGAGGCGCCCGAGAGCTGTTGGGGGGTCTGGGACATCGGATTCCTTTCGCGACGCTTGCGTGCGGGGCGCCCAGCGCCTGCGCCACCCGTGCGATGGGCGGCGACTCGCGTGCCGCGGGGATGAGGGGGCGTCGTCATAACCCTACCAGTATAGTGTCGTCGTGCGGGCAAGTTGTGGATGGAGCATCGGCCGTTGGCGCTGGCCGTCCCATTTGGCCGGCCTTCCCGGGCGGGGGAGGGACCGCGCGCCCCTGCGGCGGTGCCACGGCCCTTGCGTGGGGCGCCCCCGCTGGCGGGGAGGGCGGACGGAGCCCCGCGCGGCGGGTGTGCCCGAGTGCCCCCGACGCGTCGTCCGCGCCGCTCGGATGTCGGGTTTTCGTTTTTTGACGTCTCGCTTGCCAAATGTGATATAGTCCCGCGGCGAGGCGCTTAAACCTCGCAAGCGTCGCCACCTCCTCACCAGAATCCACCCAGAAACGCCGCTTCCCCGCAGGGGACTTGCGTGCGGGTCGTCGTGCGGCGCTCCCCATCACCCTCAGCAGATATCGCCTTCGGTTTGCCCCCGTGAGCTGATCGAGGCGGTTTATGCGTCATTTGTGCAGGAAATGCGTCTGGTAGAACACACGAAGGAGCCACAGATGAAGTTCTTCCTGGACACGGCGGACCTCGACGAGATCCGCGAGGCCGCCTCGTGGGGCGTCATCGCCGGCGTCACCACCAACCCCTCGCTGTACGCGAAGATCGGCGGCAAGCTCGCCGACTTCGAGGACCACATCAAGCGCATCTGCGCGGTCGTCGACGGCCCCGTCTCCGCGGAGACCACCGCGATGACCCGCGACCAGATTGTCGCCGACGGCAGGCGGCTGCACGCACTCGCGCCCAACGTCGTCGTCAAGGTCCCCGTCATGCCCGAGGGCCTCGCCGCCACCCGCCAGCTCGCCGAGGAGGGCATCCCGGTGAACATGACGCTGGTGTTCTCGGTGCCGCAGGCGATTCTCGCCGCCCGGGCGGGCGCGCGGTACGTCTCCCCGTTCATCGGACGCTTCGACGACATCTCCGAGGACGGGCTGAACCAGCTCAGTGACATCGTCGATGCCGTCAAGGGCTACGACTTCGGCCATGAGGTCGAGGTCATCGCCGCCAGCGTGCGCTCGCCGCACCATGTCGCCCAGGCCGCCCTCATGGGCGCCGACATCGCCACGGTCCCGTTCGGCGTGCTGGGCAAGTGCGTGCAGCATCCGCTGACCGACCGCGGCCTGGAGCGCTTCCTGGCAGACTGGAAGAAAGTTGAGCAGGCATGAGCGATTCGGTAACGACCGACGACTTCGCCGCCCAGGCGGCATCGGAGCAGGGCAGGCCCGCCCCCCGGCGCCGCACGCGCCGCGCCGCCGCCGAGGC
>CAIFEU010000249.1 GCA_903789505.1 uncultured Coriobacteriales bacterium | reverse complement strand
CCGAGGGTGAAGGGCAGGTCGACGGTGTCGAGGTTCCTGACCCTAAAGGTTTGACGAAGGGTTGAATCGTCGACGATCTCATAGGTCATGACCAGCGAGAACTCATAGGGGTAGACGGCCCTCGTCTCGTCGTTCGCCGCCAGCTCGAGCGAGACCTCGCGCTCCGAGCGCGCGAGCGTCTCGAAGCGCTGCGAGCGCGCGACGCCGTGGCGTCCCATCGGGCACGCTCCCCGCGAGCACGTCTCGCTGGCGGGGACGACCCCCACGATCGGGAACAGGACCGGGGCGTGCCGCGGCCACCAGCGTGGGTCTGCCTGCCAGAGACGCTCGCGACCGGCGAGCGTCAGGCTTACGAGCTGGGCACCGCTCTCGCTCACCTTCGCGGCGATGCCGCCCGGGGCACCGCTTCGCAGCTCGTGCTCTTCGCCCCGCGTCGCCCGCGCGGATTCCGTTCCCGTTCCTGTCAGCATGGCAATCCCCACCGCTTCTCGAATTTATTGGACTGGTAACGTGATTTCGTCGTTTTACACAACTCAGCGCGCTCGCACATAGGATAGCCTGTCGGGGTCGCGGAGAGTGCGCGCGGCACCGTCGGGTCGCCCTGCAAGGTCAAGGCGCTCCCGACGCGGCACACCGACCTGCCAGCGCGACGCACCCCGAACCCGTGCGCCGACCCGTAGGCGCGAGGCGATGTTGCCGCCGGACGGCAGGTCGAACGCCTCCGACGGCATGGGACGAGCAAGGGATGTGACTTCATGGCGACTGAGCAAACCCAGACTGCCGAGCAGCAGGGCCAGGACGAGACGAAGAAGAGGGGCAAGAAGAAGGGCAACGTCACCGCCTGGATTCTGTTCTCCCTCGCTGCCGGCATCATCGTCGGCATCATCTGCAACTATGCGATACCTCAGGGCTCTCAGGCCGACCAGGTCCTGATTGAGGGTGTGTTCTACTTCGTGGGGCAGGGCTTCATCCGACTGATGCAGATGCTCGTCGTACCGCTGGTCTTCTGCTCCATCGTCATGGGCGCCGCTTCGATGAGCGACCCCAAGATGCTCGGCAAGGTCGGCATCGGGACGATTCTCATGTACCTGCTCACCACCGCGCTGGCGGTGATCATCGCGCTCGCGCTCGCCCAGGTCATCGACCCCGGCGCTGGCCTCGACCTCGACTCCGTGGACAGCTCGAGCTACATGAGCACCGTCGAGAGCGCGCAGGACACGATCGGCGACACCACGCTGGTCGGCACGCTGCTCAACATCATCCCGACGAACATCGTCTCCGCGATGGCCGACGGCACGATGCTGCAGGTGATCTTCTTCGCGTTGATCCTCGGCTTCATCTTGGGGCGCCTGGGCAGCAAGGTGGCGACTGTCAACCGCTTCTTCGCCCAGTTCAACGCCGTCATGATGCGCATGACCTCGGCAGTGCTCAAGGTGGCCCCCCTGGGCATCTTCTGCCTGATTGCGCGCACCTTCCAGAACCTGGGGATCTCCGGGTTCCTTCCGCTGCTCAAGCTCATCGGCACCGTCTACCTCGGTCTGGCAATCCAGCTGTTCGTGGTCTACATGCTGCTGCTCGCCCTGGGTGCGCGCCTGAACCCGTTCCACTTCCTGCGCAAGATGCTCCCGGTGATGATGTTCGCGTTCTCCACCAGCTCGAGCAACGCGACCATCCCGATCAACATGGAGACCCTCGAGAAGCGCATCGGCGTCGACCCCAAGGTCGCCTCGTTCACGATTCCGCTGGGCGCCACAATCAACATGGACGGCACGGCCATCATGCAGGGCGTGGCGGTCATCTTTGCCGCCTCGGCCTTCAACATCAACCTCGACTTCAACGCCCTGGTCACCGTCGTTGTCACGGCGGTCATCGCCTCGGTCGGCACCGCGGGCGTGCCCGGCGTCGGCACGATTATGCTGACGATGGTCTTCCAGACGGTCGGCCTGCCCGTCGAGGGCGTCGCCATGATCATGGGAATCGACCGCATCCTGGACATGGGCCGCACGATGATCAACATCACCGGCGACGCCGTCGTGACGACGGTCATGGCCAGGTGGGTCGGCATGCTGGACAAGCGCGTCTTCGACGACAAGACGACGGCCGCGGTCGACATCTCCGCCGAGCCGGCGGAGTTCGACGAACCCACCGACTACGACGAGTACGCCGAGCACGGCGAGCCGGTCGAGTTCGGGCAGTCGGGCGATCCCGACAAGTTCGACAAGGTCGAGGAGGTACACCG
>CAIFEU010000248.1 GCA_903789505.1 uncultured Coriobacteriales bacterium | reverse complement strand
CCGCGAGCCTGGTCGCGACGGGCATGCCCGGGCAGGATGCCGCGCGGGACTTCCTCGCTCAGGCGGTCGCGCAGGGGCGCGTCAGCCACGCGGACCTGTTCGTGGGACCCCCGGGCAGCGGCAAGCTCGACGCGGCGTACGCGCTCGCGCAGGCGGTCGTCTGCCCCGATGGGGGGTGCGGCGCGTGCGACGACTGCGAGCGCGTCGCGCGCAGGACCCACCCCGACGTCCACCTGCTCTCTCCCCAGTCCGCCCAGGGATACCTCATCGACCAGGTGCGCGAGCTGATCGACGACCTTTCGTTCGCCCCGATTCGCGCCCACCGCAAGGTGTACATCGTCGACGAGGCGGACGCGCTGGGCTCGAGCTGCGCCAACGCCCTGCTCAAGTCGCTCGAGGAGCCTCCGGCCGACGTCGTCTTCGCCCTGCTCGCCACGAGCCGCGACGCGGTGCTCCCCACGATCGTCTCGCGCTGCCAGGTCGTGCCGCTGCTCAGCGTCTCCTCCGAGCAGGCCGTCACCTCCCTGTCGGCGCAGCTCGCGGTCTCCGAGGCGGAGCTTCGCAGGGCTGTCGGCTGCTGCTCCTCCCCCAGCGAGGCGCGCGGCTTCCTCGCCTCGCCCGAACGCCAGCAGGCTCGGCGCCTCGCCCTGGAGGCGATGGGGACGCTGACGACGGGCGACGAGCTCGACGCGCTGCGCGCCGCAGCGAAGGCGACGGCGGCCGCCAAGAAGCCGTTCAAGGCGCTCAAGGACGAGCATGCGCGAACGCTCAAGGCGAGCGCGGAGCTCATGACCGCCGCAGAGCTGCGCGCGCTGGAGGTGCGCCAGCAGCGCGAGCTCGCCGCGCGCGAGCGCCAGGGCACGCTCGAGCTGTTCGGCGCACAGCGCAGCCTGCTGCGCGACGCGCTGATGCTCGCCTCGGGCGTCGACGCCGCCCCCTCCTGCGACGACTTCGCCCCGACCGCACGCGCGCTCGCGCGGGCGCTGGGGGTAGAGGGGGTCGCACGAGCGATCGGCCGCGTCGACGAGGCCTGCGCCCGCGTGCGCGGCAACGTTTCGCCCCAGCTGGCCATGGAGGCCATGCTGTTCGACATCAAGGAGATGCTCCCGTGCCACTCGTGATTCCCGTTCGCATGCACTTCAACTCGGAGGACCTGTGGTTCGCCCCGGGCAAGACCGGCGCCGGCGAGGGCGACTTCGTCATCGTGAGCACCGAGCGCGGCACCGAGTTCGGCCTGGCGACGTCGGAGCCCTTCGAGGCGCCGGCGTCGGAGGTCTCGGGCAAGCTCAAGCCGGTCCTGCGCGTCGCGACCCATGCCGACGTCACCCAGGCTGACGGGCTCGCCCGCAAGGGGGAGCAGGCGATGCCGGTCTTCCGCCGGCTCGTCGAGCGCCACGGCCTGGACATCAAGCCCGCCGGAGTGGAGTACCTCTTCGGCGGGGAGAAGGTCATCTTCTACTTCGCCGCCGAGGAGCGCGTCGACTTCCGCGGCCTCGTCCACGACCTCGCCGCGCAGTTCCACGCGCGCGTCGACATGCGCCAGATCGGCGTCCGCGACGAGGCGCGTCTGCAGGGGGGCTACGCGACGTGCGGGCAGGAGCTGTGCTGCCGGCGGCTGGGCGGTGAGTTCCAGCCGGTCTCGATCCGCATGGCCAAGGAGCAGGACCTGCCTCTGAACTCGGCGAAGATCTCGGGCGTGTGCGGGCGTCTGATGTGCTGCCTGCGCTACGAGTTCGAGGCGTACAAGGACTTCAAGCAGCGCGCGCCGAAGCGCAACGCCCTGATCGACACCCCGCTGGGCAAGGCGAAGATCGTCGAGTACAACACGCCGCGCGAGACGATGACGCTGCGCCTGGAGAACGGCAAGTCGTTCACCGTCGCCCTGTCGGACATGACGTGCTCGGAGGGCTGCAGGAAGCGCGCGAAGGAGCAGGGCTCCCCCCTGCGCCCCGACACGGTGACGCGCGAGACGCTCGAACAGATCGGCACGGCGGAGATCATCGCCCAGCTCGCTGACCTGGACCGCCTCGAGAACCCGGGCAAGTACGCCTACGAGCTCGACACCTCCCTGGTGGAGCCGCGCAGGCGCGCCAGGGTCGGCGCGCGCCCCGCGCCCGCCAACGCCTCGGGCCAGGGGTCCCGCGGCGGCCGGAAGGGGACGCAGGCGGACGCGCGCGGCGAGGGCACCGCGACGCGGGAGCCGCGCAGGCGCTCGGCGGGTGGTACCTCCCGCCAGCAGGGCCGCGAAGG
>CAIFEU010000247.1 GCA_903789505.1 uncultured Coriobacteriales bacterium | reverse complement strand
CTGGGGGGGGGCGGGGGTGGGCTTTGTTTCTTTTTTTTTTTTTATTTTACGTCTACTCCCCTGTTCTTCTCCGTGTACTTGGTTGTGCGCGGCTGCGGGGGCTCTGTGACCGCATCGCCGCGCGGGCGCCCCTCTCGTTACGCCCCTCCCGTTCGGGAGGGGCGACCGACTTAGGAAGGGACGCGAGCATGCCATCTCTCACGAGCGGGGAGACCTACGAGGGGCTCTCTGCGATTCCCGGCTTCATCGACGACGCCGCACCGCTTGACGCCCAGGGCGGCAGGGGCGTCCCGACGGTACACGTCATCTCCGACTCCCTCGGTGACACCGCCGCTGACGTCGCCCTCGCCGCTGCCGCGCAGTTCGAGAACGGCGTCGTGCACATCGAGCGCCTCCCCAAGGCCGGGTCGATCGAGCAGATTCGCACGTTCCTCGACGAGCACACCGGCCCGGACCACAACGAGAACATCGTCGTCTTCTACACGATCGCCAACCGAAAGCTCAGCAGGCAGACCGCCGAGGAGCTTGCCCAACGCGGCATCTCATCCCTCGACGTCCTCGGGCCTGCCGTGGACGCCATCGCCCGGCTGACGGGCATCGAGCCCAACGAGAAGGCGGGGACCATCCGCCAGACCGACGAGCGCTACTTCCGACGCATCGACGCGATGGAGTTCTTCGTCGCCCACGACGACGGGCGCAACCCCCAGGACCTCACGAAGGCGGACATCGTCCTGATAGGCGTCTCGCGCACCAGCAAGACGCCGCTCTCGATGTATCTCTCGTTCCACGGGTACCGGGTCGCCAACATCCCGCTCGCCAAGGGCGTCACGCCGCCGCCCGAGCTGTTCGACGTCGACCGATTCCGCATCTTCGGGCTGCTTTCGTCCCCCGAGCTGCTCTCAAAGATTCGCTACCAGCGGCTGGGCTCGGACCAGGCGCGCGCCGTAGCCGGTCAATACGCCGATCCCCTCTATATCGCCGAGGAGCTCGATGACGCCCGCGCGCTGATGCGCAGGCTCGGCTGCATCGTCATCCACACCAACGGACGCGCCGTCGAGGAGACCGCGCAGATCATACTCGGGTATTTCAACCCGGCGGAGGCGTCTTGGAGAAGGGCTCACCCCCAGGGCTGACGTGCCTCATGCTTCACCGTTGGCGCGGGCTCATCCCCACATTCTCGTATTGATGCCCCCGCAGGCCTCCGGCGCCGTGTCTTTTGGACGGCGCTGGGGGCCTCGCTTTTCCCGCGAGCGGCGCATCTCTTACGGTAAGCGGCAATATATTCAGTTCTTCTTATAATTGCCGCGAGATTGTTGTCCATTCACTCAAATATGGGGGGCAAGCTGCGAGTTCGCGTTACAATTTGTTCACGCTCGTCGCATGCTCCTGCCGTGCGCGCCGAGCATGTCTCGTTTGCGACGTCACCTATCGAAGGAGTGAAGAGTGTCCGAAGTAAAGCGCATTTACAAGTTCGGTCGCGATGCAAACGGAAACAACGTCACAGAGGGCTCGGCCGCCGAGAACTACGTCTTGGGCGGGAAGGGCGCGAACCTCGCGGAGATGGCCAAGATCGGCCTGCCGGTCCCTCCGGGATTCACGATCACCTGCCAGACCTGCATGGAGTACGCCAACGGCGGAAACGTCTGGCCCGAAGGCGTCCTTGACCTCATCGAGCAGGCTCGTCGTGACCTCGAGCAGCGCGCGGGCAAGCGCCTCGGCGACGCTGAGGACCCGCTGCTGGTCTCCGTGCGCTCAGGCGCCCCGATCTCCATGCCCGGCATGATGGACACCGTCCTGAACCTTGGCATGAACGACCAGTCGATTCTGGGCCTGATCAAGCAGACCGATAACCCGCTCTTCGCATGGGACTCCTATCGTCGCTTCATCCAGATGTTCGGCAACGTCGTGATGGGGGTCGACTCCGACCTGTTCGAGAACGCGATCAATGCGCGCAAGCTCCAGAAGGGCGTCAAGGACGACACCGACCTCGACGCGGACGACCTCAAGGCGCTTGTTGCCTCGTTCAAGCAGATCTTCTCCGAGAACGTCAGCGCCGAGGAGCACCCCGACCTGGTCGTCAACGGCAAGGTCGAGTTCCCCCAGGACCCCGACAAGCAGCTCATCCTCGCCATCCAGGCGGTCTTCGGCTCCTGGAACAACGAGCGCGCGATCATCTATCGCAAGCAGAACAAGATTGCCGACGACCTCGGCACCGCCGTCAATGTCATGAGCATGGTCTTCGGCAACAAGGGCAACACCTCCGCCACCGGCGTCGCGTTCACGCGC
>CAIFEU010000246.1 GCA_903789505.1 uncultured Coriobacteriales bacterium | reverse complement strand
GCGACCACACCGACAAGTACGTCCAGGCGTACTTCCAGTACGACTCCAAGAAGACCGGCGGTGTCACGATCTCGCACCTGCGCTTCGGCGACTCCCCGATCAAGAGCTCGTACTACATCAACAAGGCCGACTTCGTCGCCTGCCACAACCCCTCCTACGTCACCAAGAACTTCCCGATGGTGCAGGACGTCAGGCCCGGCGGCATCTTCATGATCAACTGCCAGTGGGACGACGAGGAGCTGTCGCACCACCTCAGCGGCGAGGCCAAGCGCTACATCGCCAACAACGACGTGCAGCTCTACACGATCAACGCCATCGACCTGGCGCGCCAGATCGGTATGGGCAAGCGCACCAACACGATCCTGCAGTCGGCGTTCTTCTCGCTGGCCAAGGTCCTGCCCGAGGCTGACGCCATCCGCTACATGAAGGACGCGGCGACCCACTCCTACCTCAAGAAGGGCCAGGACGTGGTCGACATGAACCACCGCGCCATCGACGCCGGCGCCACGGCCTACCACAAGGTCGACGTGCCCGCCGCCTGGGCGAACGCCACCGACGAGCCCGACACCGAGCAGCTCCAGGGCCGTCCCGAGCTGGTCGAGCAGGTCAAGACGCTGCTGCAGCCGATTGACCGCATGGCGGGCGACACCCTGCCGGTCTCCTCGTTCCTGAACCACGCCGACGGCCAGTTCGAGCTGGGCGCCTCCGCCTACGAGAAGCGCGGCGTCGCCGTCAGCGTGCCCGAGTGGGACGCCGACAAGTGCATCCAGTGCAACAGCTGCTCCTACGTGTGCCCCCACGCCACGATCCGCCCGTTCGCGCTCACCGAACAGGAGGCGGCCGGCGCGCCCGCGGCGACCAAGCTCATCGACGCCAAGGGCCCCAAGGCCAAGGGACTCAAGTTCACGATCGCGATCTCGCCGCTCGACTGCATGGGCTGCAGCGTCTGCATCGGCCAGTGCCCGACGAGCGCGCTGACCATGGTCCCCGCCGAGAGCCAGCTCGAGCAGCAGGACGCCTTCGACTACTGCGTCGACCACGTGTCCGAGAAGCCCGAGCTGTGCGGCATCAGCGTCAAGGACAGCCAGTTCCGCAAGCCGCTGCTCGAGTTCTCCGGCTCCTGCGCCGGCTGCGCCGAGACCAGCTACGCGCGCCTGGTGACCCAGCTGTTCGGTGACCGCATGTACATCGCCAACGCCACCGGCTGCTCCTCGATCTGGGGCAACCCCGCGGCGATCTCGCCCTACACCACCAACGCCGAGGGCCACGGCCCCGCGTGGAGCAACTCGCTGTTCGAGGACAACGCCGAGCACGGCTTCGGCATGGCGATCGGCTACGAGTCCCTGCGCAGGGAGCAGGTCGAGCGCGCGCGTCAGATCATCGAGACCGAGGGGCTGTGCGAGCACCTCAAGGAGGCTGCCACCGCCTGGCTCGAGGCGCTCGACGACGCCGAGGGCTCCAAGAAGGCAGCGGCCGACCTGGTCTCCGAGCTCGAGAAGCACGCCGACAACCCCGTCTGCGCCGCGATGCTCGAGCGCCGCGACTGCCTGACCAAGAAGAGCTTCTGGATCTTCGGCGGCGACGGCTGGGCGTACGACATCGGCTACGGCGGCCTGGACCACGTCCTTGCCAGCGGCGTCGACGTCAACGTGTTCGTGTTCGACACCGAGGTCTACTCCAACACCGGCGGCCAGGCCTCCAAGGCCTCCAACATCGGCCAGGTCGCCCAGTTCGCGGCCGCAGGCAAGCAGTCGGCCAAGAAGAGCCTCGCCGAGATCTTCATGGCCTACGGCAACGTCTACGTCGCCCAGGTCGCGATGGGCGCAAAGCCCGCGCAGACCGTCAAGGCGATCACCGAGGCCGAGGCCTACCACGGGCCGTCGATCATCATCGGCTACAGCCCCTGCGAGATGCACTCCATCAAGGGCGGCATGAAGAACGCCCAGCTCGAGATGAAGCGCGCGGTGGACTGCGGCTACTGGAACCTGTTCCGCTACAACCCCACCGCACCCGAGGGCAAGAAGTTCTCGCTCGACTGCAAGGAGCCGGCCGGCGGCTACCAGGAGTTCCTGATGAACGAGGCGCGCTACAGCCGCCTGACCCGCGAGTTCCCCGAGCGCGCCACCGAGCTGTTCGCGCGCAACGAGCAGGCCGCGATGCAGCGCTTCGCTCACCTGATCAAGCTGCGCGACATGTACGACAAGGAGTAGCTCAGAGCGAGAGCTGGCGCGAGGTCGCACGAGAGCGCGTCAAGGAAGTCGGTGATGGGGGCGCGAGGACGCGGGTTGTCCTCGCGCCCCCGCGCGGTGGGGAGCAA
>CAIFEU010000245.1 GCA_903789505.1 uncultured Coriobacteriales bacterium | reverse complement strand
CGCGGTGGGACTGCTGGGCGCCCCCGCCGCCGGCGCGTTCGCCGCCCCCGCCGCGGGGACGGCGCCGCAGGCGCGGGCGTGCGCGGGCGTGACCCTGTGCTCCGCCGGCGCTGCGTCGGAGTCGCACGCCTCGTCCGCCCAGGACGAGGACGGCGTCGTGCGCGCCGGAACGTCGTCCTCGCGGGACGACGCCAGCGCCTCCAGCGACGCGTCCGCCGGCACCTCCGCCGGGCTCGCGCGGGCCAAGCGCGTGGCCCAGCAGGCGGCGTCCGAGGCAGGCGGCGACCGCGGCGGAAGCGCGGGCTCGGACGGGTCGGGAAGCTATGCGGAGGCGATCAGGGACGACCTGGACGCGCTCGCCGCCGACCTCGACAAGCTCGGCGGCGACGTGATCGGCGCCTGGCGCAGCGGCGAGCTCGGCGACGCGATCGACGCGATCGCCCCCGGCCTCTCCGAGTCTCTGGGGAATCTGGGCTCCCAGGACTGGGACGCCCTGCTCGAGGACGTCGGCGACGGCCTGTCGACGGGCGCCTGGCAGGGCCTGGCCGCCCCCTCCGAGCCGTCGCGCACCGTGTGATGTCAGCCAGCCGCACGACCCGCGCTTGACGCGGGCTGGTATATTGGGCGGGTGAGCCCCGGCACGCACGCCGCGCCGGCACCGGACCCAAACGTCGATCAATCGCAGCACTCACGCACCGAAAACGCCGCCCAACCCGGGAAAGAGGACCTCATGCACCTGCCCGCCCATCGCGCGTCACGTCGGACGTTCATCGCCACGGCGGCATGCGCCGCGCTCGCGACCATGTCGGGCTGCTCGCCGCTCGGCATCTCCAACCCCGCGTCCACCGACGCGTCGAGCTCGCAGGCGGACGACCCCGGCACGAGCAGCGTCACGTACGACGACGTGGTCATCACCTTCACGGTCGACACGTCGGCGTGGTCGTGGGGGCGCATCGACAACAGCTCGTCGACCTCCAACGGCAGCATCACCGTCGCCGTGCCCGTGCACATCAAGAACGAGAGCGAGGGCACCTGCGTGTTCAACTCGCTGTCGGTCTCGGTCCTCGGGCCGGACGACTCCAAGCTCCCCGACATCTCGGGCAACTTCGACCAGGACCTGCTCGCCAGCACGAGCGTCGCGACGGGCGCTGAGGCCGAATCCACGCTGCACATCCTGTACATGGGGTCGGGGACCTACTCCGTGGAGTTCGACAACATGCTGGGCGCCAAGGCGGAGATGAAGCTCGACGTCCCCAGCGCCGCCGACGCCGGCATCCGCGCGCTGCCGGCGTCCATCTCCTCGATCGACGCCGGCAACGCGGTGCCGAGCGGGTCGAGCTTCGACGCCGAGGGGCTGACGCTCACGCTCAGCGCCGACCGCGAGTCCTACAGCTGGGTCCAGGCGTCGGCGGCGGGCAACGCCACCTGGGACGGGCGCTGGTGCGTCGGCGTGCCGGTGACCGTCGCCAACCACTCCGACTCGGCGCACGCCGTGAGCTCGGCGGCCTACGAGAAGTTCAACCCCGCGCTCGACATGCAGGACGACCCGGCGCCCTACTTCGGCGACGACGTCGCCAACGCCGGGGCGATCGCCGCGGGCAGCACCGTGAGCTCGATGGTCTACTTCGTCTACGACGGCGACGGCAACTACTACCTCGCGATGGACAACAACGGCACGAGCGTGCTGGCCACCGCCCTCATCGCCCAGTACTACTAGCCCCGCCTGACCCGGCGGGGGCGTCCGGCGTCACCGGGGACGCGGGCGTCGCCCCGCCGCGGGAAAGGCCCGCCGCCCTCTCGCGCCTGCGGCGGGCGCGCAGCGCGGAGAAGAACGCCCTCAGCTGGTCGGCGCACTCCTGGCCCAGCACGCCCGGCGTCACCTCGAACTCGTGGTTGAGCCGCGCGTCATGGCTGACGTCGTACAGCGTCCCCAGCGCTCCCCCCTTGGGGTCGGGCGCGCCGTACACGCAGCGGTCGATGCGCGCGTTCACCATCAGGCCGGCGCACATCAGGCACGGCTCGCAGGTCACGTACACGGTGCAGCCCGTGAGGCGCCAGCGGCCCAGGGCGCGCGCCGCCTCGAGCATCGCGAGGAACTCCGCGTGCGCGGAGGGGTCGCGGTCGAGCTCGCGGCGGTTGTGCGCGGCGGCGATGACCTCCCCGTCGCAGACGACGACGGCTCCGATCGGGACCTCCCCCAGCTCCGCCGCCCTGTCGGCCTGGCGCATCGCCAGGCGCATGAGGCGCTCGTCGCGCCGCGCGCGGTCGTCCGCGTCGGGCAGCGGGTGGTCGGGCGTCGGGCTGTTGCGGTCGGTCATGGGCGATCCCTTCGGACGGGTGCTCTGGGC
>CAIFEU010000244.1 GCA_903789505.1 uncultured Coriobacteriales bacterium | reverse complement strand
GGGTAAGATGGTCCCTCGGGCGGGCGGGGACGCCGGCCCCGCATCCGCAGCGCCGCGCCGACGGCCAGCCCCCGCGCGCGACGACGTCTCGCCGAACCGAGGGGTACCATGCCGTCATCTTCAGCAGCGCGACCGCACCGCCTCGACGTGCTCGTCACGATCGACGAGAACTACGCCCTGCCGTTCAAGGTCATGGCGTGCTCGATCATGGCGAACAACCCGGGCGCGCGCGTGACGTTTCGCCTGCTGCAGGGCGACGGGCGGAGCCCCGGGGGCGTCGCCTCGCTGCGCGCCTACTGCGCGCGCATCGGCGCGGAGCTGGTCGCGACGCGCGTCGACGGCCGCCTGCTGGAGAGCGCCCCCACCACCAAGCGCTACCCCGTCGAGATGTACTTCAGGCTGCTCGCCCCGTTCCTGATCGAGGATGTCGACCGCCTCATCTACCTCGATCCCGACACGCTGGTCATCAACCCGCTCGAGCCGCTCGCGCGCACGCGCCTCGCCGGCCAGGACTGCTTCGCGGCGGCGTGCCACACCGGCGTGCCCGAGCAGATCGCCAAGCCCATCAACAACGTGCGCCTGCACACCGAGGGCGGCTACTTCAACACCGGCGTCATCCTGATGGACCTGCCGCGGGCGCGCCGCGTCGTGAGGATCGGCGACATCTCCGAGTACGTCTCGAGCCTGATGCGGGGGACCTTCCTGCCCGACCAGGACCTGTTCAACGCCCTGTACGGGCGGCACACCCACGAGGTCGACGACGGGCTGTGGAACTACGACCCGCGCTCCTACTCGCAGTACCTGGTCATCAGCGGCGGGCAGCGCGACTTCGACTGGGTGGCGGCGAACACCTCGGTCATCCACTTCTGCGGGTCGCGCAAGCCGTGGCGCTCGAGCGCCCGCACCCGCTTCGAGGCGCTCTACGCCCACTACATGGCGATCGAGCGCCGCTACGAGCGCAGGTAGGCTGCGATGGGCGGCGCGACCGAGGGCGACCCCGGTCGCGCGCGGGTGGAGGGGGCGCCGCGGGAGGGATTCGGGCGCGCGGGGCGGGCCGGATGCACGTACAATCGCGATGGAACGACCATGCTCACCCGCCCGACGCCGAAGCGGTGCGGGCAAAGGGCGCGCAGGCAAGGACACGACGGGAGACGAGATGTCACAGCGGTCAGGAAGCACATCGGGCGGCACGCGGGGCCGCGGGGGCGCCGGCGGGGCGCGCCACGAGGCGGACGGGCGGCGCCCCTCGCAGGCGCACCCCTCGCAGCCGCGCAAGGGGTTCCACCCCAGCAGGAACAGCAGCAAGGTCGAGGCGGCCGCCAAGCGGCGGCGGGCGCGCATCAAGGCGCGCAAGGAAGCCCGCAAGACCGGCGTCCCCGGCGAGGAGGTCGTGCAGCCCCACGAGCCCGTGTTGGAGGTGCGCCCCTTCAGCTCGGTCGACTTCCCCTCGCTCGTCCAGCTCATGCCCCCGGAGTGGTTCATGGACGGCATGAGCGCCGCCGAACGGCAGGAGCAGGCGCGGGCGGACCTGTCCCAGGCGCTGGCGAAGGCGACGCTTGCCCTGGTGGCGACCATCGACGACGGCACGGGCTTCGACCCGCGGTGCGTGGGCTTCGCCCTGGCGCGCATCCCCTCCCTGCCCGCCATCCCCGGCTCGGCCAGCTGGAGGGAGGGCGCGCAGGCCGCGCTGCAGGCCCTCGCCGCCGGCTCCCCCGCCGCGCGACGGGCGCACGAGTACGTGGGCGGGCTCGACGAGCGCGACCGCATGCTGACGCAGGCGGCGGGCGACGCGCGCGGGCAGGACAACGAGCTGCTCCTGTTCGTCGTGTCGCCCGAGGAGCGCGGCAACGGGGTCGGCGGGGCGCTGATAGGCGAGTTCGAGCGTCGGCTGCGCGACGCCGGGCAGCAGGGCTACTGGCTACAGACCGACACCACCTGCACCTGGCAGTGGTACGACGCGCACGGCTACGAGCGGGTCGCCTCGATCGACCTAGGTGACGGGTTCGGCGCCATGATGTACCGCAAGCGGCTCGGCTAGAATCGCCGCCCGCCGCCGAGGCGCGGGACCGGGGGGTGCGCCCCCGGAGGTCCCGTCCGCGGCGGGGGCTTTCCATCGATTCGCCATCGACTTCGGCGGGGCGTTCCGCTACGCTCAACCCCAAGACGCGCCCGCGGCCGACGACGGGCACGAGGGAATCGGGAGGGGGCACGCACATGACCAGGTCATTCTGAGCGGCGTCCCCCATTCACGCGTGACGTGTAACCGCTGACCCGAACCCGCTCCCCCCCCCGCACACCACCCGCCCCCCCGGCTTCCCCGCCGCGCGCCCGGCCCGCCCCCCCCGCGCGACGCCGCCCTGGCGCTCGGCCTCACC
>CAIFEU010000243.1 GCA_903789505.1 uncultured Coriobacteriales bacterium | reverse complement strand
CCGACAGGGCGCGCGGACGGAGGCGCACGTGGGCGATCGCGCTGGTCACGCTCGCGTTCACGCTGTTCTCCCTGTGCCAGGGCGTCTCCACGCCGGGCGTGCTGTACACGCCGGCCCAGGTCGTGGGGTGCTACGCCGGCTGGTTCAGGCTCCACGTGTGCGCGGCGTTCGTCCCCGCGATGGCGCTGGACGAGAGCTCGATCGTGGCGGCGCTGCCGATGTACTACGAGGTCATCGCACGCGTCGCCTACACCGCCGTCACGCTGGCGTCCGGGGCGATGCTGGCGGTGTCGGGCATGCTCTACCAGCTGGCGTTTCGCAACCCGATCGCCGCGCCCGCGATGCTGGGCGTCTCGAGCGGCTCGCAGGCGGCGGTCGTGGCGCTGGTGGCGGCCGCGGGGACGCAGGCCGCCTACCTCACCGGCACCCGCTACCTGTACAGCATCGTCGGAGGCCTGGCGGCGATGGTCGCGGTGATCGGCCTGGGCAAGCTCGCCTCGGGCCGCTCCTGCGGGCTCGACATGGTGTCGACGCTGCTCATCGGCACGATCGTCTCGTCGGCGGTGGGGGCAGTGTCGAGCTACGTCGTCAACTACTCATTCGACGACGCGCAGTGGCTCGCCTGGTACGCGATCACGAACGTGACCGACCTGGACGTCTCGGGCGTCACGTTCGCGCTGCTCGGCGTCGCGCTGCTGGTATCGCTCGGCCCGGTGCTCGCCCTGCGGTTCC
Source organism: uncultured Coriobacteriales bacterium (assembly GCA_903789505.1). GTDB lineage: Bacteria > Actinomycetota > Coriobacteriia > Coriobacteriales > UMGS124 > CAIFEU01. Next base: position 1,649 of record CAIFEU010000243.1, on the reverse strand, counting down.
GCATGAACGCGCTGTCGTTCTCCGACCCCGACGCTCGCATGCTCGGCGTGCGCCCGCTGGCGCTGCGCGTCACGGCAATGGCCTGCGGCTCGGTCATGATCCTGGTCGCCCAGGCGCTGTGCGGATCGGTGGCGATGGTGTCGCTGGTCGTCCCCTTCGTGGCGCGCGCCGCCTACGGGGCGGAGTTCCGCAGGCAGCTCGTCGGCACCGTCTGGATCGGCGCGCTTGTGCTGATGGTCTGCCGCGACGTCGCGTCGCTGATCCCCTTCGCGGGGACGGGCGTGCCGCTGGGCTCGGTGGCGACGGTCGTGCTGCTCCCGGCGTTCGCCTGGGTCATGGTGGCGGCGCGGCGCCAGTGGACGAGGTAGCCCGGCGGGCGGGCGGCAGCGCCCGGGGCGCGCCCGCCGGGACGCGCGCACCGCGGACCCCTCCCGCGGGGCGCGGCACGCTAAGGACGAGGACGCGGGAGAGCCGCCCGGAGGCGGCGCTCCCCTGGACACGAAAGGTCTCGCTGAGATGCTCGATCAGACGCAGGTGGAGAAGGGCGCGGCGCTCGCCGGCCGCATCGTCGAGAACATGAAGACGGTCGTCTTCGGCAAGGACGACGTGGTGCGCCTCGTCGTGGGCGCGCTGGCCGCCGACGGGCACGTGCTGCTCGAGGACGTCCCCGGCACGGGCAAGACAAGCCTGGTCTCCGCACTGGCGCGCTCGGTGGACTGCTCGTTTCGGCGCATCCAGTTCACGCCCGACGTGATGCCCTCCGACATCACGGGCTTCTCGGTGTTCAACCAGAAGACGCGCGAGTTCGAGTTCCGCCCCGGCGGCGTCCACGCCAACATCGTCCTGGCCGACGAGATCAACCGTGCCTCCGCCAAGACGCAGTCGGCGCTGCTCGAGGCCATGGAGGAGCGCCAGGTTACGGTCGACGGGGTGACGCGCCCGCTGCCCGACCCGTTCATGGTGCTGGCCACCGAGAACCCCGTCGAGCAGTACGGGACCTACCCGCTGCCCGAGGCGCAGGTCGACCGCTTCCTGGTGAAGCTCTCCGTGGGCTACCCCGCGTTCGACCAGGAGGTCCGCATCCTGCGACGCCCCGCCGGCGCGCGCGAACGCCTGGGCGCGGTGGCGACCGCCCAGGACGTGACCTGGCTGCGCCAGCTGACCTCCCAGGTCGAGGCCACGCAGGACGTGTGCTCCTACATCGTGCAGCTCGTCGACGCCACGCGCTCCTCCTCCGAGGTGGCGCTGGGCTCCTCGCCGCGCGGCGGCCTGGCGACGCTGGCCATGAGCAGGGCCCGCGCGTTGATGGACGGGCGCGGCTACGTCATCCCCGACGACGTGCGGGCCGTGGCGCCCCACACGCTGGCGCACCGCATCATCCTCTCGAGCGAGGCGCGCGCCCAGGGCCGCAGCCCGCGCGACGTGCTCTCCTCGATCGTCGCCGGCGTCGCGGTGCCCGTCGCCACGGAGAGGGGGGAGCGGGAGTGACCGAGGCCGGGGCGGCCCGCCGGGACGACGCGGGCGACACCGTCGAGGCCGGCGGACGGCGCGGTGGGGCGGAAGAGCGCCGCGCCGGCGCGGGCGCGGCTCCCCTGCCGGCGCGGCCGGCGGGCGGACGACGCGGGGCGAGGCAGCGGTACCACCTGGGG
>CAIFEU010000242.1 GCA_903789505.1 uncultured Coriobacteriales bacterium | reverse complement strand
GCCGGGGACGGCGGGCTGCCGGGGGATGCCGGCGCGCCGGGGGCGCTCGCGCCGAACGGGGCCGGGATGGGGAGGAATCGTATGTCGAATGGTCTGCTCGGGTCGGGCGCCACGGTCACGCGCCGCTCGTTCGTGAGGAACTCCGCGCTGGGAGGCCTTGCCGTCGCCGCGTCGGGAGGCGCGGTGTCGGGCATGTTCAGCTCCGCGCTGGCGAGCGAGGGGTCGGCGTCGCGCGACGGGGAGGTCGCGGCGTCGTCGGCGCTCGACTCTGCCGCGGGCGACGGGCAGGAGACGGTCTGCTGGTCGCACTGCCACGTGAACTGCGGCGGCCAGTGCCCGCTGCAGCTGCACGTCGTCGACGACGAGATCGTGAGCGTCTCGCCCGACACGACCGGCGACCCCAGCTTCGGCGCCTTCCAGCCGCGCGCCTGCCTGCGCGGGCGTTCGATCAGGCGCTGGATCAACGGCGCCGACCGCCTCAACTACCCGATGCGCCGCGTCGAGGGCACGGCGCGCGGCGAGGGCAAGTACGAGCGCATCAGCTGGGACGAGGCGCTCGACACGATCGCCGACGAGTTCACGCGCATCCGCGAGGCGTACGGCAACGAGTCGATTTTCATCCAGGAGTGCTCGGGCGTCGAGCAGAACTTCATGATGAACAACCCGTTCTTCCGCCTGTTCAACCTGCTGGGCGGCGAGGTCACGCGCTACGGCAACTACTCGAACGGATCGCTGAACTTCGGCGCGCTGCCCTACACCTACGGCGGCAACGTGATGGCGCGCCCGTTCAGGGACATCCAGGAGGGCGAGCTGGTCGTGCTGTTCGGCAACGCCCCCTCCGACACGCGCATGGCCGGCGACGGCGCGGGCTACGACCTCAACTACATCCGCGAGACCAAGCACGCGCAGATCGTCGTCATCGACCCGCGCCGCAGCGACGTCGCCTGCAACCAGGGCGTCGAGTGGGTCCCGATCCGTCCCGGCACCGACGCGGCGCTGGTGGCGGGCATCGCACACGAGCTGATCGCCGCCGACCTCGTCGACGTGGACTTCCTGCACACCTACTGCGTCGGCTACGACGAGGAGACGCTGCCCGAGGGCGCCCCGGCCAACAGCTCCTACTACGCCTACGTGATGGGCACCGGCTACGACATGGTCGAGAAGACGCCGCAGTGGGCCGCCGAGGTCACTCAGGTCCCCGCCGAGCGCATCGTCGACCTGGCGCACCGGATCGGGCAGGCCAAGCCCTGCTACATCGCCCAGGGGTGGGGCCCGCAGCGCCGCACCAACGGCGACCACGCGGCCCGCGCGATCATGCTGCTGCCGCAGCTGGTGGGCCAGGTGGGCAAGCCCGGCACCAACTCGGGCGCGCGCGAGGGCAACGACAGCTGGTCGTGCGCCAGCCTGCCCACCGGCGACAACCCCGTGCAGGCCAAGTTCGCCAACTTCATGTGGCCCGAGGTCATCGACCACGGCGACCAGATGACCGCGACCAACGCCGGCATCAAGAAGGCCGACGCGCTGAGCTCGCCGATCAAGATGCTGGTGAACTACGGCAACAACATGATGTCCAACCAGAACGGCGACATCAACGCCACCACGGACATCCTCAAGGACGAGTCCAAGTGCGAGTTCATCCTGCAGTACGACGTCGTGTGGTCCGACTCGTGCAACTGGGCCGACATCGTGCTGCCCGACCTCACCCCGCAGGAGACCTGGACGCTGACCGGCGCCGGCGAGAACAGCAACTACCACGGCATCTGGGTGGGCAAGCCCAGCACCTCCGCCAAGTTCGAGCGTCGCGAGGTCTACGAGGTGTGCGCCGACCTGGCCAAGCGCCTGGGCGTCTACGACGAGTACACCGACGGCGGCAAGACGCGCGAGGACTGGTGCAAGGCCCTCTACGAGGAGACCGTCGCCGACATCGACGAGACGCTGCCGTCCTGGGACGAGATGCTCGAGCAGGGCATCTACAAGGGCGCGCTGATCGAGCCCTCGACCGAGAACGACCCGTTCATCGACGACCCCGAGGCCAACCCGCTCGAGACGGCGACCGGCAAGATCCAGGTCTACTCGCCCGAGCTCGCTGAGATGGCGCAGACCTGGGAGCTGCCCGAGGGCGACCGGATCTACCCGATCCCCGCGTACTTCGCCGGCTATGAGGGCCCCGACGCCAACACCGACGAGTACCCGTTTCAGATGGTGGGCTACCACACCAAGGCGCACACGCACTCGACCTACGCCAACAACGAGATCATCCAGGCGGCGCACCCCCACGTGGTGTGGATCAACCCCCTCGACGCCGACGGGCTCGGCATCTCCTCGGGCGACCAGTGCCGGGTGACCTCGCCGCACGGGACGATCCTGATCGAGGCCCGCGTGACCCCGCGCATCATCCCCGGGTGCCTGGCGATTCCGCAGGGCAGCTGGCACAGCGCCGACA
>CAIFEU010000241.1 GCA_903789505.1 uncultured Coriobacteriales bacterium | reverse complement strand
GAGGAGTCCTCCCCTTTTGTCACGTCATGTGTCAACAACCTGTTGGCACACAACAGCTAGCGGGCGTCGCCCCCGCGGCGACGGGCGCGCCGGGCGCCGAACGCCAGGGCGAGCAACGAGCCGCACAGGGCGCCGCTGCAGTCGAGCAGCACGTCCCTGACCTGCCCCGTCCTGCCCACGGATATGAAGCGCTGGATGCTCTCGTCGACCGAGGGCACGCACACCAGGACGAGGGCGCACGCGAGGGCGCGCGCGATTCGCCGGGACCGGGGCGCATCGCCCATGCGGTAGGGGTGCATCGCGAGCATCGTGGACACGCCGAGGCAGAAGTACTCCGTGAAGTGCGCCGTCTTGCGGACGATGAAGTTCGTGAGCCAGTCCGCGGGAAGCCCGAGCGCGGTGAGCGCGGCGCGCGCCGCCTCCAGCACGGCGCCCGAAATCTCCCCGCTGCCGGTGCCCGGGACCAGGGAGTTGCCCCAGGCGAGCGCGATGATGCCGATCATGACGAGGAGCCAGCCGACGCTCACGCGGGCCTCGCCCGACCCGTCCGGCTTCGTCCGTGCGCCCATCTACGCCCACCTCCCGAGCAGGTCGGCGACGTCCGACAGCGTCGCGCACACGGCGGCGCACAGGCCCCGTATCTCGGGGGTGGGCTGGGCGGCGTCGGGCACCATGACGGTGACGAAGCCGCCCGCCGCCCCGGCCCGGACGCCCTGGAAGCTGTCCTCGAGCACGAGCGCCTCGCCCGGCTCCACGCCGAGCCGGCGCGCCGCCTCGAGGAAGATGTCGGGCGCGGGCTTGGAGTGGCGCACGTCGGAGCCGCAGGTGATCGCCTCCAGGTCGACGAGGCCGTCGACCCCCGCGCGGCGCAGGTTGTTGACAATCATGTCGTGCGGGCTCGAGGAGGCGACCGTGCAGGGTAGGCCGCGCTCGCGCAGCTCCGCGAGCAGGCGGGACAGGCCGGGCTTGGCGGGGGCGCCCGCCCGGAAGGCGTCGTAGGCGAGCCTGGTGAGCTCCGCGTAGACGCCTCGCGCGTCGACGTCCCGGCCGAAGTGCTCGTGAATCGCGCGCATCGTCGCGTCGCCGGTGGTGCCGCGGGCGTCCTGTACGAACGCCGCCGTGGGCGCCAGGCCGTAGCGCGCCAGGGCGGGTGCCCAGAGCCGGTCCCAGACGGACTGGGAGTCGAACATCAGCCCGTCCATGTCGAACAGAACGCCTCGAACCACGCGCTTGCCTCCCCACGAGTCCCGCACCGCCGGCCTGCACCGCCGATGCGTGCCGCCCGGCGGGCGGCAGGGGTACATGGTAGCGCCCGGCGGGAGGGGAGGGCGACCAGGCGCCCCGCCCCGCGGCCCTCCTGCCGGACTCTTCATCTTTCGCCGCCCGCCGCCGCGCCGCACCCCGCCCCGCCCGCCCTTCTTCCCCGCGTGCGCGTGCGCGACACCGCGCGTGCGCGCGGCGCGAGGGGCTCGGGGCGTCAGCAGCCGGGGTCGCCCACGGGCGCCGACGATCCGGGGCGCGGCAGGCCCAGCAGGGCGCAGACCACGTCAGCAGCGATGAGCTGGCCCATGATGGCGGGCATGTAGCCCATCGTCCCGATGTTCGACCGGTCGCCGCGCCTGCCGCCGGCGGCGATCGGGACGTCGATCGCCCGCTCGCGCGAGTACAGGACGCGCAGTCGGTCGATCCCGCGGGCGCGCGCCTGCTTGCGCATCGCCCTGCACATCGGGCACATCGAGGTCTCGAACAGGTCGGCGAACTCCAGCCGCGTGGGGTCGAACTTGTTGCCGGCACCCATGCTGCTGACCACCTCGACCCCGCGCAGGGAGGCCTCCCGCGCGAGTGCGAGCTTGACGACGATCGAGTCCAGCGCGTCGACCACGAAGTCGGCCGCGCTGCCCGTCGCGGAGCGCACCTCATCGAGCAGGGCCCCCGCGTCGCCCGCGCCGATGCGCCGGCGCACGGGCAGGGCGCGTACGCCCGGGTTGATGTCGCGCGCCATGGCTGCCATGACCTCGACCTTGGGTGCGCCGACGGTGCTGGAGAACGCGATCGCCTGGCGGTTGGCGTTGCTTGCCGACACCACGTCGCCGTCCACGAGCACGAGCGTCCCCACGCCGCATCGGGCGAGCGACTCGGCGCAGTTCGACCCGACGCCGCCGACGCCGGCGACCACCACGCACGCGTCCGCCAGGCGGTCTAGGCCGTCCTCCCCCACGAGCAACCGCGTCCTGCTCGCGTCCATCCGCCCGTCGCGCGCCCCGTCGGCGGTCCCTGCCATAGCCTGCTGCGCCCCCCTCGACAACACGTCCCGCGGTGCGCGCCCCCGCGCCCGGCGGTGCGCCGCCGCGCCCGCGCGGTTGACTATACTTGCACCCGTTGGCAGCGGCGCGCGGCGCTTCGCGCGTCCGAGCGATTCCACATGGCGAGCGCCGCCCGCGGGGCGGCGAGGGGGAGGCAGCATGGCGCGGGACGACGTCGTTGGGACGGGGTGCGCG
>CAIFEU010000240.1 GCA_903789505.1 uncultured Coriobacteriales bacterium | reverse complement strand
CCTGGAGCAGCTCGAGCTACGACCGCATGACCGTGGACGGCGTGGACTACGCGCCCGTCTCCACCGACGGCGGCTCGACGTTCGAGATACCGGTCGCCGCGCTCGACGCCGACCTGCCCGTAAGCGCCGAGACGCTCGCCATGGGCACCCCCCACACGATCGACTACACGCTGCGCCTGACGCTCACCGACGGGGACGTGGCGGCTTCGGGCGCCGACGGCTCGGCATCCGCGGACGACCCCGGCGCCGACGGGCACGACGCAGGCGGCTCGGCAGGGCAGGGCGACGCGGGGGCGACCTCGGCGGTAGCGTCGTCGGCGTCAGACGCGGGGGACGGCGCCGGCACGTCGTCGGGCGTGTCGGGGCGCGACACCTCGCTGGGAATCGGCTGGGTCCCCAGCTCGACGATGGACGTGAGGCACGCGACCCAGTTCGCTGTCGACTACTACGACGGCGGCTACGAGCTGCTCACGATCGGCAACGGCGAGCAGTTCCTCGTCGTCCCCGAGGGCGCCGACGTCCCGCAGGGAATCTCGGGCTCCGTGAGCGTGCTGCGGCGCCCGCTCGACGGGCTGTACGTCGCCGCGAGCAGCATGCTGTGCCTGATCGACGCGCTCGACGCCGTGGACGACGTCGCGGTGCTGGGGGTGAGCCCGCAGAACTGCTCGGTCTCGAGCTTCACGGACGCGGTCGGCGACGGGACGATGGCGTTCGGGGGGACCTACTCCTCTCCCGACTACGAGCTGCTGGTGGCGAGCGGCTGCGACCTCGCGGTGGAGTCCACGATGATCAACCACTCCCCCGACGTGAGGGACAAGCTCACCCAGCTGGGCATCCCCGTGCTGACCGAGCTCTCCAGCTACGAGCCCGACCCCCTCGGGCGGCTGGAGTGGGTGCGCCTGATGGGGGCGCTGCTCGACCGACAGGACGAGGCGGACGCCCTGTACGACGCACAGGAGCAACAGGTTCTCGACGTCGAGGCGCAGTCCGCTGACGCGGGCGGCAAGAGCGTGGCGTTCTTCTCCGTGAACTCCTCCGGCAACGTCGTGACGCACCGGCCGGGCGGCTACATGGCGCAGACGATCGAGGCGGCGGGCGGCACGTACGCCTTCGACGCGCTCGGCTCGGCGGCGGGCGACGCCGGCGGCGGGTCGAGCGCGTCGACCGTGACCGTGGAGGCGGAGAGCTTCCTGGCGATCGCACGCGACGCCGACGTGATCATCTACAACGGCACGATTGACGGCGGCGTGAGCTCGGTCGACGAGCTGCTGGGCCGCTGCCCCCAGCTCGCCGGCTGCAAGGCGGTCGCGCAGGGCGACGTGTGGTGCATGGGAAGCGACGTCTACCAGCAGATGACCTCCACCGCCCAGGTCATCGCCGACATCCACGACGTGCTCGCCGACCCCGACGCCGCCGAGCCGACCTACCTGAGCAGGCTGGGCTAGGCGTGGGCGCACGCCGGGGCGGGGCGGGATGGGCGGGCGGCGGGAAGGCCCGGGGCGCGTGCCGGTCGGGGCGGGCCCGGGCGGCCCTGGCGTACCTCGCGCTCGCCGTCGCCGCCCTGACGGCGATGGTCGCGAGCCTGTGCGTCGGCAGCACGGCGCTCTCACCCTCCGAGGTGGTGGGCGCAATCGTGGCGGGCTACCCCGACGACCCCGCCGCCTCCACGCTCGCCCGCCAGGTGATATGGCAGATTCGCCTGCCGCGCGCGCTGGCGGCGGCGATCCTGGGTGCGGCGCTGGCGCTTTCGGGATACCTGCTCCAGACGTTCTTCGACAACCCCATCGCCGGGCCATACGTCTTAGGCGTCTCCAACGGAGCGCGCCTCGCCCTCGCCCTGACCATGGTGTTCGTCGCCGGGGGCTCGGCCATGACCTCGGCGCAGCAGGTCGGCGCGGCGTTCATCGGGTCACTCGCCGCGATGGGGCTCGTGATGCTGTTCGCCCGGCGCGTGCGCTCGCGGGCGATGGTGATCGTCGCGGGCGTGATGGTGGGCTACGCCTGCAACGCCGGGACCGACTTCGTGGTCGCCTTCGCCGACGACCGCGACGTCGCGAACCTGTCCACCTGGGGGCTCGGGAGCTTCTCGGGCACGAGCTGGGGCGACGTCGGGGCGATGGCGCTCATCGTCGCCGCGTGCTCCGTCGCCGCGCTGTGCCTGGCCAAGCCCATCGGCGCCTACCTCATGGGCGAGGACTACGCGCGCAGCGTCGGCGTGGACGTCGGCGCGTTCCGCGCGGCGCTGGTGGGCGTCGCGTGCATGCTCGCCGCCTGCGTGACGGCGTTCGCCGGGCCCGTGAGCTTCGTGGGCATCGCCGTGCCCTTCCTCGCCAAGGCGGCGGTGGGGACGGCGCGCCCGCGGCGCGTGATGCCGGCGTGCCTGCTGGCGGGGTCGGCGTTCTGCCTGGTGTGTGACCTCGTGTCGCGCACGGCGTTCTCGCCCGTGGAGGTGAGCCTGTCCGCGGTGACCGCGGTGTTCGGCGTGCCGGTGGTGCTGGCGATCATGCTGCGCGGTCACCGCGTCCGGGGCGGCGCGGCGGCGGGCGAGGGAGAGGCGGCGGGCGAGGGCGCCGGACGGGAGGCGGCCGGGGGCG
>CAIFEU010000239.1 GCA_903789505.1 uncultured Coriobacteriales bacterium | reverse complement strand
CAGGTCAGCAGCGCCGCCCCCACCAGCAGGTGATGGACGGGGCCGAACGCCACGCAGCGCTCGTCGCCCATGAGGAGCTCGAGCAGCTCCGCCGGGCAGGTTCCCGTGCTGCCCATGCACGTCTCCAGCACCCACGCGTCGGCGTCGTGGGGCGCTTCCGCCGCGGCGGCTGCCGTCACCGGCGCCGGCACGCCGAGGCTCCACGTCATCGGACTCGTCTGTTCGTCCATGGTCGGACTCCTCCCCTTCCCCATCGCCCCGCGAGCGGGCAGGCACGACTCGCCGCCACACCCGGGCGGATGTCGAGTTTTCAATTGCACCGCGCGTCGCCTCCCTGCGCGCGGGCGCCTCAGGACGCGAACACCAGCTGGACCAGGAGCATGTAGACCGCCGTCCCGGCCGCCATCGACAGAATCATCTGCCTCTTCCACGCGTACGTCGCCCACACGACGAGCAGGGCGGCCGCCTCGGGGATGCCATGGCTGCCGCCGGTGAGGCTGACGTTCCTCAGACAGTACACCACGAGCAGCCCGAACACCGCGGGGGCGAGCGCCGCGCCGAGGTAGCGCAGGAAGGGCGGGGTCTGCCGGCCGCGCGGCACCAGCGCGTAGGGCAAAAAGCGCGTGAGCACCGTCCCGAGCACCACGACCGCCACCGTGACCGCAGCCTGCGTCGCGCTCATCGCGACCGCCTCCCCCGCACGCCCGCCGACTCGTCCGGCCGGTCTTCGGCGCCGAGCTCCCCCGCCCGGGGCCGCTCCTCCCGTGCGCCCTCCTCCGGCGCCTCGCCGCCGGCGGGCGCCTCGGGCGAAGGGGCGTCGCCCTCGCCGGCGAGCCCCGGCAGCGTGCGGGAGATGCTCCCCCGGAACGCCGTGAGAATCGCCAGCATCACGACCATCGAGGGCACGATGAAGTGGTCGGGGCCGAAGACGGCCAGACACGCCACCGAGGCCCCGATACCCACGAGCTCGCAGAGGTGCGAGCGCAGCGGGCCGTAGGTGCCCAGGGCTCGGGCGGAGTCGGTGTCCTTGCGCCACTGGTCCAGGAAGATCACCGCGAACATCGCCGTCATGACGAAGCCCAGGCCCTCGGTGTCGAACGGGATCGCGGAGCCCAGGCACGCGCCCAGCGTGGAGCCAGCCACCCAGTAGACCTGGTCCAGCAGGCTCACCCACAGGTAGAACCAACCGCGGTCGACCCCCGCGGGGATCTCGGCGGAGTAGTTCACGGCGAAGGTCTCGTCGGACGTCGTGAAGATGAGGTACGGCTTCTTCCAGCCGGTGCCGCGGTAGCGGTCCAGCATCGCGATGCCGTAGAACAGGTGGCGCGAGCCCACCATGAAGGCGGTGGCGAACGCCGACAGCGGGTTGAACGACGACGCGAGGATCTCGACCATCAGGAACTCCATCGAGCCCGTGTAGATGATCAGCGCCGTGAGGGAGGGCAGCCAGGCGGGGAAGCCGCTCTGCACCATGAGCACGCCGTAGGTGATGCCGAGGAAGACGTAGCCGCCCATCACGGGCAGCGTCTTGGGAAAGCTCGCCGCGAGCGCCCTGCGCGCCGGGTGCCCGCCGCCGTCAGGGCGGCAGCCACCCTCCCGCTCGCCCCGTCGCACCGTCTGCGCCCTCACGTCACCAGTCCCCTCACGACTCGCTTGCCCACGCCCGCCCACGCCTGCGCCTCTAGCCGGCGACGACCTCGACGGTGCTCCCCGCCTGGCCCTTGGTCACCTCGATGCGCCGGTCGATCCTGCGCTCCAGCTCCTCGACGTGGCTGATAATCCCCACCAGGCAGCTGCCCGAGGCGAGGTCGGACAGGACGTCCATCACGTTCTCGAGCGTCTCCTGGTCGAGCGAGCCGAACCCCTCGTCGATGAACAGGGCGTCGAGCCTGATGCCGCCCGCGAGCTGCTGCACGTAGTCGGACAGCCCCAGCGCCAGCGAGAGCGACGCCTCGAACGACTCGCCGCCCGACAGCGTCTTGGCCTCGCGCACCTTGCCGCTGTAGAAGTCGCACACGTCCAGCCCCAGCCCCACGCCCGCGTTGCCCGCGTCGGCGGTGCTGCGAACCAGCTCGTAGCGGCCATCGGACATGTGCGAGAAGCGGCGGTTGGCGCACTCGATCACGCGGTCGAAGTAGAACCCCAGGACGTAGCGCTCGAACGACACGCGCTTGGCCTGGCCGAGCGTGCCGTTCGCGACCCTGGACAGGGTCTCGGCGGACTTGAGGCTCTCGTCGAGCCCCGGCATGCTCCCGGCGAGGTCGCGCAGGCGCCCGAGCGTATCCTCGTCCTGCCTGACCAGGGCCACGGCGTCGGCGTACGCCGCGTCCTGCCGGCGCCACGCCTCCTGCGCGTCCGCCGCCCGCCGCCTCAGGCCGTCCACGTCGGGGAGCTCGTCCCCCTCGGAGACGCCCAGCTCGCCCAGGCGGGCAAGGCGCTCGTCCAGGCGCGCCTGGGCCTGCGAGACCTGCAGGCGCGCGGCGTCGAGAGCGTCAAGGGCTGCGCGGTGTCGGCCCTCGTCGCGCGAGCGCTCGTCGCGGACGCGCGCGAGCTGTGCCTGCGCCTGCCCCAGCGAGGCGAACTCGAGCTTGCCCGCGAGGTCCTCCACGAGGCGGGCGAGGGAGGCGCGGGCGGCGCGGCAGGCCGCCAGGTCCGACTGGGCGCGCGCGAGGCGCGCCCGGGCGCCCTGCGACGGGGCGGCGCCGGCATCGCCGGAATCGGCGG
>CAIFEU010000238.1 GCA_903789505.1 uncultured Coriobacteriales bacterium | reverse complement strand
GCGGCAGCCTCCGCGCCCTCCTGCGCCGCGGCGTCTGCGTCCTGGGGCGAGGGGGCGTCGGCGGCATCGCCTGCGTCCGTCGCCCGGCGCCTGCCGGCCCTGGAGGGACGTCCGACCCCGGCGTCGACCCCCGCCTCGACGGCGTCCGGGTCTCCCGAGGGGGCCGCCTGCGCGTCCGCGTCGCCCATCGGCGCCAGGACGCCGTGCTGGCTGAACAGCGCGATCGCCGCCTCCTCGGGCATGTTGCGGGACGCCTCCGCGTAGGCGCGCACGTCGCGCGCGACCTGCTCCATCTGGTCGGCGAGCTCCGGCAGGCCGAACGTGAAGCCGCCGCACACCACGCCCTGCTCGGCGTACTTGCGCAGGAAGCCCTGGCAGGGCGAGTCCTTCTGGGACAGCGCGGTGCGGTAGACGTTGGAGAACAGGTCGGCCGCCTGCACGCCGGCGGAGAACTTGGAGTCGATGAAGCGCACGTCGATGTCGCTGACCAGGGGGTTCTCCCGGTGTATCAGCAGGTTGCCGACGCTCTCGCGCACCAGGTCCTCGTAGCTCTCGCGCAGGCTGCCGCGGATGTCCATCGAAAGCCGGTACGACATGCCGGGGACGAGGTCACCGCGCTGCAGGTAGAAGCTCAGCGCCTGGCCCGCCATCGAGTCGTACAGCATGTCCTTGTCGAGCTTGCGCTCGCTCGCCATCGCGGCGCGCGGGTCGAGGTCGGCGAGCAGCACCTTGATGTCGTTCTCTTCGATCAGCGTGCGCGCCAGGGCAAGCTTCTGCGGCGTGCGCATCTGCGAGGCCTTGGACTCGTTCTGCGTCACGCGGTGCTTCGCCATGCTGGTCTCGAGCTTGGGAAGGTCGTTCACCAGGATGATCGCCATCGTGAAGACCTCGCCGCTGTAGCCCAGCGTGCCGGACTCGTCGAGATAGAGCTTGATGGGGGTCGGCTGCTTGCCGAACGCGTCCATAAACGTCATGGGGTGATGTCCTCTCGTCGTGAGGGGATGGCAGGGGAGGGACGCGGGACACGGCGAGAGCCGGTCGCCGCCCGGAGCGGTGCCGAGGCGCCCGCGCTCGGAGGGGTCGCGGGACGCGTGTCGGTGGCCCGCGTGCCGGCGTCGGCCGACCGCGGACGCCGCGTGACGCGAGGCCGGCGCGCCGCGCGGTGCGCCGGCGTTTGCCCGCCAAGGCCGAAGGGTCGCACCCTACGAGGAGCACCGGCGGCATGGGCCCGTCGCGCACCGGCCCGCGACGTGGGCGGGCGGCGCACCCTGACGGTGCGCGCTGCCGTGCTCGGGAGGGTGCCGTCGTTCGTCCCTGCCATCTTCGGTTGTCATCGGGAGTGCGGGCGACGGTCTCAAGCTGCGATGACGGCGCACCTGCGCACGGGCGCGGGCGAGACCGGCTTCCCCGGAAGGGCGGCGTTCGGAAACGACCGCTCCTGCCGACCGGCTCCTCGCCGCAGCCGAGCATGCGTGAGGGTGCGGACCGTAGCGCGCGAGAGGCGATGTGGTCGCCCACCGCCCGGCACTGCCCTTGGCGGGCCAGTCTAGCAGCCCTCGATGGGCGGGGCGTGGAGGGCTGTCGGGCGCGGCGGGCACGCGTCGGAAGGGCGCGCGGGCATGGCCCCCGCCGGTCCGGTCGGCTCAGTCGCCCATCCTGCGCGCCGCCTGCGCCACGAGCCAGGCGAACGGGAGGTGGTGCAGCGGCTCTGCCTCCCACAGGCGCTCGGGGTGCCACTGCAGGCCGAGGACGGGGACGTCCGGGTCGGTCGCCTCGATCGCCTCCACGATGCCGTCGGGCGCGTAGGCGCTCGGCGCGAACCCGGGGGCGATCCTGCGCATCGCCTGGTGGTGGGACGAGTTCGCCAGGACGGGGCGCGTCAGCATCCCGTCGGCGTCCGCCTCGCCGTCGAGCTCGAGCACATGGGCGAGCAGCGAACCGGCGCGCACGCGAACCTCGTGGCGCACCGACGCGAACGACTCCATGTCCGCCACGTGGCGCACGTCGCCATCCCCGAGCCTGCCCCCGTGCAGCTGGGTGACGATGTCCTGCCACATGTCCCCGCCCATCGCGACGTTGATCACCTGTGCGCCTCGGCAAATTCCCATCAGGGGCGTCCGCGTGGCGATTGCCTGGCGGGCGAGGGCGATGTCGAACGCGTCCGCCTCCGGGAACACCCACTCGGGGTGCGTGAGGATCGGCTCCCCGAAGTACGTGGGGTCGACGTCGAAGCCCCCGGGCAGCAGGATGCCGTCGCACATGCCCACGTACCGCCCGATTCCGCGCTGGTCGGTGTGCGTGAGGACGACGACGTCGGCCCCCGCGGCGCGCAGGGCGCGCACGAGCTCGCGCTGCGCGAACACCGCCGCGTCGCTGCGGTTCGCCCGCAGCTCGGTGCGCTGGCTCACGCCTATCAGGGGGACCTTGCCGCCCAGCCTCCTGCGCGTCTCGCCCATGGCGGGGACGCTCCCCGCCGCGCTGCCCGGCTCCTCGCGGGCGACCTCCGCCCGCGGCGAGGGCGCCCCCTCGGTGCGGGGCCGCGGGGCGGGGGAGCGGCGGTTGTGGTCGGGGCTGGTCTGGTCGGTCTCTTGGGCGGTCATGTGCGGAGGTCCCCTCGGGTCGGGCGGCGCGGGGCGCTCGGTGCGCGCGGGCGCGGGCGGTTGTGGATGCGCGGGAGATTGTACGGCGCCCCGCGGGCGCGGCGGCCCTCGCCCGCTCCTCTGCGCCAAAGCGCCGCGCGGTGCCGAGG
>CAIFEU010000237.1:2355-2763 GCA_903789505.1 uncultured Coriobacteriales bacterium | reverse complement strand
CCCCGCCCGCGCGCCGCCTACTCGCCGCGCACGCCGAGCAGCTCCAGCAGCGCGGCCCGCGAGTGGATGTCGAGCTTCTGATAGACGGGCTTGGAGTGCGTCTTCACCGTGTTCGTCCCTATATAGAGTTCGCGCGACATCTCGCCCAGTGTCCTTCCGCGCGCCATGAGCACGAGGACCTCCTGCTCGCGCGGGGTGAGGCCCGCTCTGCGCGCGAGCTCCTGGCACTTCACGGCAAGCCGGTTGCGCTCGAGTGCTTGGGCGCCCTGCACGCTGACCGACCTCTTGAGCACGACGCCCCAGTCCGACGCCACCCCTTCCAACCGGCCCTCGCCCAGCCCCCCCCCCCGATGGACCCCCCCCCCAAACACCCGCGGGGGGGCCCGCCGCATAACCCGCACCAGAAAA
>CAIFEU010000237.1:0-2345 GCA_903789505.1 uncultured Coriobacteriales bacterium | reverse complement strand
CTGCACGCTGACCGACCTCTTGAGCACGACGCCCCAGTCCGACGACGACACGTTCCTCTCGGACAGGAGCATCGCCGCCACCAGGATGAGCAGCCCCGCCATCACGACGTCGACCGCCACGTGCCATCCGGGCTCGAGCGCCGCCGTCGACCGCAGCGTCATCCCCGTGATGCGCCCGAGCTGCGCCGCCACCAGGCGCACGGCGCGCTCGATGGCGAAGGCCCACAGGGCGCACACCCCGTAGCAGTACGAGAGGTTGCCCAGGATGACCATGATCAGGACGAGCAGAATCGTGTAGCTCGCGAGCGCGCAGGTGTCAGCCACGAACCACCATGCGGGCAGGACGCTGTCGAACGGGAGCAGCGACGCCAGCATCAGGGGGATGGCAATCTTGTAGAGCAGCGAGAAGTCGAACGACCCGCCGCCTGAGTCGTCTTCGGTCGCAGGAGCCCCCGTGAGCCGCAGCGAGATGAGCACGTACACGCCGAGGGCGCCGAGGAATGCGCCGACCCCCGAGTTCATCGCCAGGGGCCCGGAGAACACGGTGCCGCGCAGCCCGTAGACGAAGGTATAGATGCCCATCACGGCAACCGGCTTCCAGGGGAACGAGAAGTCGCCCTGGTACGGCTGCGGGTAGGAGTCGCGCGGCAGGGTGGCGTAGGCGCGCCAGAGGCACATCAACGAGACGATGGGCACCAGGCAGGTGCCCACCCAGAGCCACCAGAACGAGAGCCCCTTGAACACCCACAGGATGAGGCAGCCCACGGCGATGCTCGCCGAGTAGTAGAGCGCGACGCGCAGCGGCCCCACGCACACGAAGAACTCGGACAACAGCATCAGGATGAGCGCGATGCCGACGCCTCCCATCCCGACCGACGGCCAGAACAGCATCCCGGCCGCCTGCGGTGCCAGCAGGCTCGCGAAGTTCACGCAGGCGCTGCCCACCATGCAGACCGCGGTCAGGGCGACCGCCGCCGGGTGCCGGTACAGCGGCGCGATCCTGCGCGCCAGCAGCGCGAGCAGCACCAGCGTCACCGCCGTGACCATGTCGAAGACGGTGTAGCCGTCGACGAACGAGAGCGGTCCGGACGCGGGGACCGCAAACGGCAGCCCGAGCGCAGGAAAGTGGACCTGGCCGTTGGCGTACAGCGTCTCGGTCCACACGCGGAAGATGCCCATGCCCATGAAGCAGAACGGGACCGGCAGGAACCTGCGCCACGCCCGCTCGGCGCGCGAGAGGGGCACCTGGGCGTCGTCCCACGCGCGGGTAGGGGCGCCGACGCGAGGCGAGGATTCTGTTCGCGCGCCTCCGTCGCGAGCGCAGCCGTCGGCGCCGCGGGAGGTGCCCGCACGCCGCCCCCGCCTCGGCGCGGCACCCTCCCTCGGAGGCTCGGGACGCGCGTCGAGCGCGTCGCGCCCCGTCCGCCCGTCCTCCTCTGCCGCCGTCGCCCGCTCGACGCCCTCGCGCTTGCCCAACCTCATCCCCCCTCTCCTCGCGCCTTCGCACGGTGGCCCGGCCCGCACGCATGTCAGTCCGGCTCGCCCCCTAGCGTCGCGATTGTACCGCCTCGCGAGCGGGTGCCCGCAGTGCCTCGGTGCGCGACGGGCGATGCCAAGCCCCCCTTGACAGAAGGCGCGCGCGTTTCCCGTTCCGCGGGGCGGGAGGACAGGTGACAAAGTTGGGTGAGCGTTGGGTGAGGCGCGGAATCACCCAGCCGATGGGGCCGGTGGTGAATGCGGCGGACGCAGGACGACGTATCGTCGGGGCCGTTCGTCACGACAGGACGGCCGCGACGAGGCGCGCAGGGCGCACGGGCACGTCCCCAGGCTCAAGGGGGGCCAAGGGAAACGGCGTCGACAGGCGCGCCCACGACCGTCACGACGAGGGGAGAAGGCCATGATGCATTCCACGAACGACAAGGGCAGCGTCTCGCGTCGCGGGTTCGTCGCCGGGGCGGCGCTCTCGGCAGCGGCTCTGGGGGCGTCCCGCGCGATGGCGAGCGAGTCGGCCAAGGCGGACGGGGCCGCAAAGGCGACCAGCGCCGACGGCGAGACCGCGGGCACGTCCGCGGCGGGGAAGGACGTCCACTGGAGCTGGGACGTGAAGCCCGACCCCATCACCGACGACCAGTGCACCAAGACATACGACTGCGACGTCGCCATCGTCGGGCTGGGCGCCGGCGGCACGCCCGCGGCACTGTACGCCGCGACGCACGGCCTGAACACCGTCGTGCTCCAGAAGGGCGCCCACTCGATCTCCAACGGCTGGTGCGCCAACGCGATCAACAACAAGGCGTACCTCGGCACCGGCGGCGAGACCTTCGACACCGGCCACCTGTTCTCGG
>CAIFEU010000236.1 GCA_903789505.1 uncultured Coriobacteriales bacterium | reverse complement strand
CCGTAGTCCCCGGTCACCAACGCGGACGCGTCCAGTTCGAACCCGCAGACGCAGGCCCTGCCCGGCTGCCAGCCCATCGAGGCGGCGTCGGGGGAGTCACCCAGGTCCACCATCTCCCGCTCGTCCGCCTCCGCCTCCGCGACTTGCGCGCCCACCTGCTCGGGGGCGAGCGTCGCACGCACGGCGAGCTCTCGGTAGGGGCTCGCGAAGCCGACGTTCACCAGGCAGACGCGCAGCCGCCATGCGCCCGTTTGCCCGTCGCGCTCGAGCCACGCCGCCTCCGGGACGATCCGAAACCCCAGGTGGGCTCCGATGAAGTCGTAGAGGCTCGAGGAGGCGAAGGCCAAGGCGTCGCGCGTCACCGCGTCGGCGGCGGCGTCGTCCATCGCGTAGCTCGCGGCGGCACCCCCCGCCTCGCCGCCCTTGCCCGCGCCGGTCGTCTGAGGCGTCCCGTCGCCCCCGTCGGAGCCGCTCGAGCCGTCCCTTGCGCCTGAGCCGCCCGCCTCACCGTCTTCCGCGGCGGACAATCCGGCGCCCGCCGCGCCGTCGCCGCCCTCGTAGCCAAGCGTCGGCGCCGGCTCGTCGATTGCCTGCTGCAGCCCCACGCGCATCGTCGCGTACGACGGCGCGTCGAAGGGCTGCTGCGCCCACGCCTGCAGAAGGGCAGGGTCATACTCGCAGCTCAGGTAGGTCAGCCTCATGCGCACGAGGTCGGAGAGCATGGGCTGCTGCTCCACGTAGCCCGGCGAGACCGCCTCGCCGCCGTTGAGCAGCGTCTGGCACCAGGCGCTCTCGAAGCTCAGCTCGTCGTCGCGCGTCAGGGCGTCTGAGGGCGCGCTCGCCTGCTCGGCGCTGACGTCCCCGAAGGTGCTCAGGTCGGTGCCGGACCCGAAGATGCCGTCGTCGAACAGGCCATACCTACCCGCGAGCGCCGGGCGCAGCGACTCGATCTGGCGCTTCTGCGCTGGGGTGCGAACCGCCAGGAACAGGCGTGGGTCGCTCGCGTCCGCCAGGGTCTGGGCGAGCGCGGCCATCTCGTCGGGCGCCAGGTGCGTGGAGCCGTGCATCTCTCCCACGTCGCCCACGAAGAGCCCCTGCAGGCCCAGTAGGACGCCCGCGCGGTCGTTGTTGACGCCCGCCACCTGGCGCATGTGCGCCTCGATCAGCGCGACGTCGTCGGGCTCGGTCTGGCTCGCCAGCCCGTCCCAGTCGTACAGGTACCGGACGATCGGTGACAGCCCTGCCGCGACGCAGGCGTCCAGGGCGCTCGCCACCTGGGAGAGCGCGGTCGGGCTCAGCTCCCGGTCGCGGTAGTTCCTCAGGTTGACCTCCAGCAGCACCAGCTGCACCCCGCCGTCAGCCGCGCCGTCGAGGTCGGGCGCCACCTGCTCGTCGTCGGCCGGGGTGCTCCCCAGCAGGCGATAGAACCCGCGCCGCGGGTTGAGCAGGCCCCTGTCGGGGGCGCAGGCGGGGATGCCCGGGGCGAGCGTGCAGTCGTCCACGGGGGCTGCCGTGCCCCCTGCCTCGTCGGCGCCCGCCCGCCCTCCGCCCGTCGTCGCGGCCTTGCCTGCGGTGAAGGCGCAGGCGAGCGCGCCCAGGGCGGAAGCCGTGACGCCGCGCATGAGCGCGCGCCTGCTGAGCCGGGCGTGGGGATTGGGGATGTTCATATGATTGGCGGACCTCCGTCCAAAACGATTTCGCCGCGCAATACTATGGAGCAATGTGCGACGCAGCGATGCCGAGGCGCCGTCGGTCGCCGCAGGGTGGCCACAATCGACCCGCCCGGTTGGACCCGGCGGGCGTGCGTCTGGGGGAGGCGACGGGGGAGATGGCGTCATCGGGCGAGATTGGACGCCGCCGGGCGCGGGGAGGGCGGGGGGCGGGTTGCGGCCCGATCGACTTCGTCGTCACCTGGGTCGACGGCACGGACCCCGCCTGGAGGCGCTCGCACGACGAGGCTGCCCGGCGGGAGGGGCTCACCGCGCCCGGCGTCGAGGGGGGCCGACCCCGCGGAGGTGGCTCTGGCACGACCGACGACGCAAGCCAGCGCTATCGCGACATGGGGACGCTCCGGTACTGGTTCCGGGGGGTCGAGGCCTTCGCGCCGTGGGTGCGCACCGTGCACCTCGTCACGAGCTGCCAGGTCCCCGACTGGCTCGACACCGACAACGAGCGCCTGCACCTGGTCGCCCATGACCAGTTCATGCCCGCGGGGTGCCTGCCCACGTTCAACTCCAACGCGATAGAGCTCTGCCTGGGCAGGATTCCCGGTCTTGCGCAGCGCTTCGTCTCGTTCAACGACGACTTCTTCGTCGTCGGCCCGATCGAGCCCGACGACCTGTTCCGCGACGGGCTGCCGCGCGACATCCTCGCGTGTCAGCCGGTCATCGCGAACCCGCGCAACCCGGTCATGTCCCACATCTTCCTCAACAACGCGCTCCTGCTCTCGCGCCACTTCGACAAGCGCACCGTCATGCGCGCGCGGCCCGGCGGCTTCTTCCACCTCGGGTACCCCATGCGCTACCTGCTGTACAACCTCGTGGAGCTCGCGTTCCCGCAGATGACGGGCTTCTACACCCCGCATGGCCCGGCGGCGATGCTGCGCGCCACCTACGACGCGGTCTGGCGGGCGGAGCCCGAGGCGCTTGGCGCGACCGTGGCCTCGCGCTTCCGCGGCGATGGCGACGTGAGCATCTACGCCCTGCAGGAGTGGCAGAAGCTCTCGGGCAGCTTCGTTCCCGCCAACGTGTGCCGCAGGCTCGGCTAC
>CAIFEU010000235.1 GCA_903789505.1 uncultured Coriobacteriales bacterium | reverse complement strand
CGGCGGGACGAGGCAGGCTGGGGGCGGGACGGCGTTCCTAGACCGCACCTCCAAGCAGTGCCTGATGCTGCAGCGCCAGTACAAGCTCTCCGACCGCGAGACGCAGATCGTGGACTGCATCGCCCGCGGGAGCACCGTGGCGGTCATCGCGAAGACGTTCTCGATCTCGGAGAACACCGTGCGCACGCACACCAAGCGGCTCTACTCCAAGCTCGGCATCCACAAGAAGCAGGAGCTGCTCGAGCTCGTCGCGCGCTACGACCCGAGCACGCTCGTCGACAGCTGAGGGCGCGGGGGCAGCGCGCGCCTACGCGAACCCGAGCGCCAGCCCCACGAGCCGCACGACGAACGCGACGACCCACGCCACCACGCACTGGAAGACGACCACGACCAGGGCGTACTTGCCGCCCAGCTCGCGCTTGATCGCCGCAATCGCCGCGATGCACGGCGTGTAGAGCAGGCAGAACACCAGCAGGCACATCGCAGCCAGCGGCGTGATGGCCGCCACCAGCGCCTCCGTGCCGCCGAACAGCACCGACAGCGTGGAGACCACGGTCTCCTTGGCCATGAAGCCGGCGATGAGCGCCGTGGAGATGCGCCAGTCGCCGAACCCCAGCGGCGCGAAGACCGGGGCAATCGCGCCGGCGACCACCGCGAGGATGCTGGCGGAGGGGTCGGTCGTCCAGTTGAGCTGCGGGCTGAAGCTCTGCAGGAACCACACCGCGAGCGTCGCGAGGAAGATCACCGTGAACGCGCGGGTCAGAAAGTCCTTGGTCTTGTCCCACACCAGCCGCCCCACGCTCTTGGCGCTGGGCATGCGGTAGTTGGGCAGCTCCATCACGAACGGCACCGCCTCGCCGCGAAACGCCGTCTTCTGCAGCACCCACGCGGTAAGGACCGCCAGCGCGATGCCGAGCAGGTACAGGCACAGCATGATGACGCCGCCGCGGCCTGGGAAGAACGCCGAGGTCAGGAACGCGTAAATCGTCAGCTTGGTCGCGCAGCTCATGAACGGCGTGATCAGGATCGTGAGCTTGCGGTCGCGCTCGCTGGGCAGGGTCCGCGTCGACATCACGGCGGGCACCGTGCAGCCGAAGCCGGTGAGCATCGGGACGATGCTGCGCCCCGACAGGCCGATGCGCCGCAGCAGCTTGTCCATCACGAAGGCGACGCGCGCCATGTACCCGGTGTCCTCGAGCAGCGAAAGGAAGAAGAACATTAGCACGATGATCGGCATGAACAGCAGCACGGTCCCGATGCCGTTGTAGATGCCATCCACGACCAGCGACTGCACCCAGTCGCTGGCGCCGATCGCCGCAAGGCCGGCGGCCGTCCGGTCCGACGCCCAGTCGATGAGCAGCTGCATGAGGTCCTGCAGCAGCGGCCCCAGCCAGTTGAACGTGATCAGGAAGATCAGCAGCATGATCGCGACGAACGCGGGGATGGCGGTGAAGCGCCCGGTCAGCACGCGGTCGATCCTGCGGCTGCGCTCCCGCTCGCGGCTCTCGTGCGGCTTGACCACCGTGGCGGCCACGACCCGCTCGATGAACGAGAAGCGCATGTCGGCGATCGCGGCGGTGCGGTCCAGCCCGCGCTCCTGCTCCATCTGCACGCAGATGTGCTCGATCATCTCGCGCTCGTTCTCGTCGAGCCGCAGCGCCGCCTCGACCATCTCGTCGCCCTCGACCAGCTTGGTCGCCGCGAAGCGCAGCGGGATGCCCGCCCGCGCCGCGTGGTCCTCGATCAGGTGCATGATCGCGTGCAGGCAGCGGTGCACCGCGCCGCCGTGGTCGTCGGGGTCGCAGAAGTCCTGCCGGCCGGGCCGCTCCTGGTACTTGGCTACGTGCAGCGCATGCTCCACCAGCTCGTCGACGCCCTCGCCCTTGACCGCCGAGATCGGCACCACCGGGATCCCGAGCATCTCCTCCATCTCGTTGATGCGCACCGAGCCGCCGTTGCCCTGCAGCTCGTCCATCATGTTGACGGCCAGCACCATCGGCACGTCGAGCTCCATGAGCTGCATCGTGAGGTACAGGTTGCGCTCGATGTTGGTTGCGTCGACGATGTCGATGATCCCCTGCGGGCGCTCCTCGAGGATGAACTGGCGGGAGACGACCTCCTCCTGCGTGTAGGGCGACATCGAGTAGATGCCCGGCAGGTCGACGACGTCGGTGTTCGCGTGGCCGATGATCGCGCCGTCCTTGCGGTCGACCGTGACGCCGGGGAAGTTGCCCACGTGCTGGTTGGATCCGGTGAGCTGGTTGAACAGCGTCGTCTTGCCGCAGTTCTGGTTGCCCGCCAGCGCGAACGTCAGCGTGGTGCCCTCGGGCAGCGGGTGCTCGGTGGCCTTGACGTGGTAGCGCCCGCCCTCGCCCAGCCCGGGGTGCTCCACGTCGCCGCCCGCGGACGCCGAGGTCGGGGCGCCGGACGTCGCACCCCCCGCCGACGACGCGCCCGCGCCCGCCTGCAGCCCCGAGGCGCTCGAGGCGTCGGGGAAGGCGCCCAAGTCGTAGGAGACCCCGATTTTGGCGGCATCGGCCACGCGCAGCGTGAGCTCGTAACCGTGGATGCGGAACTCCATCGGGTCACCCATCGGGGCGTACTTCTCGAACTCGATGCGCGCCCCGGGCAGGACCCCCATGTCGAGGAAGTGCCGGCGCAGGGCCCCCTCCCCGCCCACGGTCGTGATGACGACCTCGTCGCCCAGCTCGACCTTGTCGAGCGTCGTCGCGCGGCCGCCCTTCGCGCGGGCGGCGGGGGCGTCGCCCGGTGCCTGGCCCGCCGTGCGGCCGCCC
>CAIFEU010000234.1 GCA_903789505.1 uncultured Coriobacteriales bacterium | reverse complement strand
ACCCTCCTCCGCGGCAATAGCGACGTGCGGCTCCGGGTGCCTACTCCCCGGCGGCAGCGGTCTTGCCGGCGACGTACCCGTAGAACAGCGCCATGGAGACCGAGAGGCCCTTCAGCGAGATCGGGTACTCGACGGCGAAGCGGTCGCCTTGCGTGTTGCCGCAGGCGTACAGGCCGGGGATGACGTTGCGGTCGGCGTCGAAGGTGTGGCAGTGCTCGTCGGACTCGAGTCCGCCCATGCACACCAGCATGAGCGCCTGGTCGCACTCGACGGCGTAGAACGGCGCGGTCTTGACCGCGAACAGCCGCTGCGAGCTCTTGCCGAAGTCGGTGTCCTCGCCGGCTTCGCACAGCTCGTTGTAGTGCTCGATCGACTGCTTTGCGGTGTCGGCGTCGATGTCGAGCTGGGACAGCAGGTCGTCGAGCGTGTCGGCGGTCAGGCAGCGGCCGGAGTCGACGGCGTCCTGCAGGTCCTGGGGGGTGCGGACGTTGATGAGCTGGTTGGAGTTCATCCAGTCGGGATAGGCCTCGTCGCTGTAGATGCACGCGACGCCGTGGGCGGCAGGGAAGTACTGCAGCTCCTCGGGCCAGGACGCGTCGAAGATCTGGTAGGCCTTGTGGCCGGGCTGCAGCTCCACCTGGTTCTCGAGCTGCTGGCCGGGCACGTCCTCGTTCATGAAGCGCTCGCCGTCGCGGTTGAGCCACAGCCAGCCGTTGTTGCCCATGACGCCGTGGCCGTCGGCGCCCGCGCCGCCGCCCATGTGGTGGATCATCGGGCCGTGCCACTGCTGGATCTGCGCGCCCGCCCAGGCGCCCATCTTGAGGCCGGTGCCGTCGTTGGTGGCGTTGCCCTCGCTGTCATGCCACATCCAGATGGTCTGGATGCCGTTCTCCACGGTCTCGGGCACGAAGTAGTTGAGCATGTCCTTGTTGGAGGAGTAGTCGCCGGTTGCGAGGATGACGCCGTTGTTGGCCGTTGCCTTGATGTAGTTGCCCGTGGTGAGGTCGCGCACGTACACGCCGGTGCAGCGGCCGTCCTTCATGATCAGCTTCTCGGCCTTGGCGCTGTAGCGGATCGTGAGGCGGTCGCCCGCCTCGTCGATGGCCTTGTTGAGGTTGTTCTCCAGGGCCGCCGACAGGTTGGAGAAGCCCACCGAGGTGGGGTAGCAGGGCAGCGTCTCCTTGGTGTAGTCGTAGGTGTCGAGCATGGGATAGAAGTACGGGTACAGGTAGTTGTCCTGGTTCTCCTCGGGGACGTCGGAGAAGGACTCGTCGCAGATGTAGGCGCCCGACGCGTCGACGAACCAGCTGAAGACGTCCTTCATCTCGTTGGCCCAGCGCATGAAGATCGGCATCTTGACGTGGAAGCTGCTCTCCTTCTGGTGCTCCTGCGCCAGGGTCAGCGGGTCGAACACCCCGTCGCCGCGGCCGTACTTGGCCTGGATGTCGCCGCCGATCACGGCGACGTCGCCGCCGGTGGAGGTGTGCTGCTCGTAGCGCTCGAACGCCAGGACGCTCACGCCCTCCTCGACCGCCGCGCGGATGGCGGGGATGCCGGAGTCGGCCACGCCCACGACGATGACGTCGGCGCTGAGCTCCTCGGAGCAGTCGGCGTCGCTGATCGAGGGCTCCTCGCCGAGCCAGGAGGAGTAGTCCTGCGCGCCGTCGGAGCTGGAGCTGGAGTCCTTGTCGGCGCTCTCGGCGGCGCGGGCGACGCCGGCGTTGGCGGCGACGCCTGCGCCCGCCGCGATCACGCCCGCAGCGCCGGCGCCCTTGATGAGGTCCCTACGCGAAACGCTTGTGCTCATGTGATGTCTCCTGTCTCAGCGGTTGCTCGCTTGAGTCTCACGTGGATGTGCGCGCATGTGCGCTGCCCGTCATCCGGGCGGGCCCAATCCCGTGTACCATTGCAAAGGTTAGGCACAACCCTCGCGGGGCGGTATCGACCGCGATAGACGATGGCGTCGACCTGCGGTTTTCCCGAAGGGGCGGAGGGGCTTCGTCACCGGCGACCGATGCGCCGCCGTCGCCCGCGCCCTCGACGGTGCCCACCGCTCGGGACAGAGGGCGGCGCGCCTGGGCGGCGAGGCGCCCGCTCGCGCCCCCCCGTGCTTGTGACGAGACGCGTTGCGTGCGGGGGCGCGGGGCCGGTGGGGCGGGCGGGGGTTGGGGTCGTGCGGCGAGGACGCGGTCGGGGAGGAAGCGTGGAAGAGGCTCGGGCTGGCATGGCGGCGTCGAGGGGCGGCGCGAGTCGCGGTGTCGGCGCGTGGCGCGCCCTGGGGCTCGCCGCCTGCACGCTGTGGAGCAACGTCATGCTGCTGCGCTCCCCGCTGTACGTGACGATGTCCGACGTGTCACTGCTCGCCCGTGTCGTCTCGATGCTCAGCAGCGTCGTCGGCTTCGCCCTTGCCGCGCTCGTCGGCGCGAGGGGCTGCCGGGTGGGCGGGCGCAGGGCGCCGATGGTGGCCTGCTCGGTGGCGTGCGCCGCCTTCACGCTGCTGTACTTCTTCGCGCCCGCCCAGATGCCGACGTGGGCGCTGTGGGCGGCGGTGGTCGCCTACTCGGTCACGCTCGCGCCCCTGCTGGTGGGCTGCGGTGAGACGTACGCGCGCATGGACCCGCAGCTCGCGCTGGCCGCGGCGGCCGCGTCGTACTTCCTGGGGTGGACCGCCTCGGCGGCGCTGGGCGCCCTGTCCGACGCCGTCGCCGGTGTGACGGCGGCCTGCATGCCGCTTCTGGCGCTGGGACGATGCCCGGCTGGGGCGCGCGCCGCGCCCGGGCCCCCCCCCCGGGCCCCGGCCGGGGGGGGGGGGGGCCCGCCCCCCCCCCGCCCCATGGCGCC
>CAIFEU010000233.1 GCA_903789505.1 uncultured Coriobacteriales bacterium | reverse complement strand
CCCCAGGGTCACCCGCGCCCCA
Source organism: uncultured Coriobacteriales bacterium (assembly GCA_903789505.1). GTDB lineage: Bacteria > Actinomycetota > Coriobacteriia > Coriobacteriales > UMGS124 > CAIFEU01. Next base: position 2,846 of record CAIFEU010000233.1, on the reverse strand, counting down.
GGGTCGCCCGCGCCCGCACCCGCGCGCCCTACGCCGCCTGTGCGTCCGCCTCCGTCGGCGCTGCCGCGTCGGCCTCGGACACGACGGACCCGCCGTCGGCGACCATCTGCGCTCCCACGGCCTGGGCGATCATCTTGAGGTACGCCTTGCCGCCCTCGGGGGTGACGTGGGTCCCGTCGTCGTAGAGCCACTCGTCCTCGTGCCCCGCCACGCAGGCGGGCCAGTCGACGTAGTGAACGTTGTCGTAGGCGTCGGCGCAGGCCTGCAGGTTGGCGTTGGCGGCGTCCTGGAAGCCGTCGGGGTTCACGGTGCCCACCAGGTAGATCTGCTTGTCGGTCCCCACCGCCGCGACGAGCTGGTCGAGCTGGTCGGGCTGGGGCGTGGTGTTGGAGAACGCCGCGAACACCACGACGTCGCCCACCACGCCCTGCGCGGCATAGTCCTGGTAGACGGATATCGCCTCGAGCGGCCGGCGTCCCACGTAGGAGTCGATGTAGCCGTCGGGGAACACGTCGTAGAACGGGGTGTCGCCGGGTACCGAGTCGCCGATCAGCAGCGGCGCGTAGATTCCCGCGGCGCGGTCGGCGTCGCTCTCGTAGACCACGGCGGGGTCGGAGGCCTCCTGGGCCTGCTGCGCCTGGGCGTCCGCTTGCGCGGACGTCTGGGCCGCAGCTGCGTCCTGCGCCTGCTGCGCCTCCCACTGCGCCGCGACGTCCGGGTCGGGGTCGTAGCTGCCCCCCGCCTCGACGATCGAGGGGGCGATCGCGTTGGTGATCAGGTCGACGTAGGGCGCGTCCCCCTCCGGGCGCAGGTGCGTCAGGTCGTCGTAGAGCCACTCCGCCTCGTTGCCCTGGCTCAGCGCGTTCCAGTCGATGAGGTGAACGTTGTCGTAGCGATCGACCGCCTGGGCGATGTTGTCGTTGATGACGGTCTCCTCCTGCTCGGGGATGCGCACGTTGACCAGGTAGATCTCGCGGTCCGGGCCGCAGTCGGCGACCATCTGGTCGAGCTCCTCGGCGGTCACGACGTTGTTGGAGAACGCCTGCAGCACCACGACGTGGCCCACGATACCCTGCGAGAGGTAGTCCTCCAGGACCTGCAGCATCTCGTCGGGCTTCCTGCCGACGTAGGAGTCGAGTAGGCCGTCCGGGACGTGCTCCGCGAAGTAGTCCGAGGCGTCGCCGGGCACCGAGTCGTCGATCATGACCGGGTCGTAGACGCCGGCGGCGACCTCGTCGGGCGCGGCGTGCAGCGTGATGGAGCCCGTCGCCGGGGCCACGGGGCTCGCGACGTCCCCGGAGGCGTCGCCCGCGGCGGCACCTGCGTCGCCGGTGCCGGTTGAGGCGACGTCCGCCTGGGCCGACGCGGAGGTGGCGTCGGACGCCTGCGAGGCACCGGGCCGAGCACGGCCCGTCAGGTCCATGCCGTGGGCGGCGGAGGAGCCGGTGTTGCGGATCGCCGACGGCGGTACGAGGTACTCGTCGGGGATGAGCAGGCAGCCTAGCACCGCCACGACGACGAGGCCCGCGCCCACGCCCGCGACGACGAGCCCGCGCGCCGCGTCGCCGCGGCTCGGGGCAGCATCCCCCTCGGCGCCCGTCCCGACGGCGTAGTGCGCGCCGCGTCGGCGGAGCGATCCCGCCCGCAGCGCGGCGACCGTTTCGCGCACCAGCGCCGCCGCACGCCCGTCGGCGCAGGGGCGCTCCACCAGGCGCAGGCTGAGCTCGGCCAACCCGAGAGAGGCGGCGGTCGCCAGCACCTGGAGCCACCATGCCCCGCCAGACGCCCCCGTCAGCGCGAACACGGGATAGTGCCACAGGTACAGCGCGAAGGCGCGCTCGCCCAGCCAGGTCGCCGGCCTGCTCCCCAGCAGGGCGCCCACCGGCGTGCCCGGGGTCAGGACGCTCGCGATTAGCCCGACCACCAGCAGCGACGCGAGCGCCATGCCGCCGCGGAACAGGAACGTCGCCGTGGGCTGCACCGCGACCATGATGACGACGAGCCCCGCGAGGCACGCGACGCCCAGGGCGCCCGCGCCGACGGTCGCCCGTGCCGCGGGCGCCTCTCCCGCGCCGTCGGCGGAGGAGACGGCGCGCCACAGGATTCCCCGCAGCGGTGCGGGGTGCGAGCCCATCGGCCAGGCCAGCGCCAGCCAGGCGCCCATGAGCAGGGAGAACGCGCGCGTGTCGGTGCCGTAGTAGACGCGGCTCGGGTCGGCGTCGGGAACGTACAGCACCCCCATCAGCACGGCCGAGACGACCGCGCCCGCCAGCGCGCCGCGCCGCAGCGCAACGCGGTGGTCGCCGCCGCGCATCGCCAGCCACGTCACGATCGACCACGCCAGGCAGAACTGCGCGTCGACGGACAGGTACCACAGGTGGGTGAGCGGGGAGGGACCGCCGATCTGGCTGAAGTACGACGAGCCGCTCGCGATGTAGGCCCAGTTGGAGAAGAACAGCAGCGACGGAATCGCGTCGGGCCGCGCCTTTGTGAGCAGGACGTGGTTGCAGACGATGCAGACGAGCAGCACCACCACGACCGTCACGGCCATCGACGGCCAGATGCGCCGCAGCCTGCGCAGCATGAACGTTCTCGGGCTCACCTGCCCGTGCCTGGCCCAGGAGCGCATGAGCGAGCAGGTCACCAGGTAACCGGTGAGCACCAGGAACATGACGACGCCCATGTGGCCGCTTGGCAGCCATCCCACGCCGAGGTGGTACAGGACGATGGAGACGATCGCCAGGGCGCGCAGCCCGTCGAGCGCGCCGATGCGGGCGCTCTCCGCGCGGGCCATGCCCGCCTCGGGCGAGGGGGCGGGGCGGGTCGCGACGACGCTTGCGCCGGGC
>CAIFEU010000232.1 GCA_903789505.1 uncultured Coriobacteriales bacterium | reverse complement strand
GCGTCGGGGGGCGCCCCTGGCGCGGAGGGCGCCGCGGGCGCGGACATCGCGACCGACTGGGAGCGCGACCTGGAGCGCCGCTGCGCGCTGCTCGCGGATCGCTACGGGCTGACCGCGCGCGAGACCGAGATCATGGGGCTGGTCGCGCGCGGGCACGGCAGCGCCTACATCTCGGAGACGCTCTACATCTCGCGCAACACCGTGCGCACGCACGTGCACAACCTCTACGCCAAGCTGGGCGTGAGCTCCCGGGAGCAGGTCATGGCGCTCGTGCGCGGGATGACCGCCTAGGTGCGGGGTGCGCGGGGCGCTTGGGGCACTGGCGGCAGCGTGGGGCGCGGGTGGGGCACGTGCGTGCTGTCCCCTGCCGGCCGGCGCCCCGGAAATGGCGGCAGACCGGGGTTGGGGACGCCTCCCGAGGAGAGCCCCCGCCCGCCCGCGGGACCGTCCGGGACATCATCGCAGGTCAGCGCGTCACCTAATATACGGAGACTCGCGAAAGGGTCCCGGGGGCGCGTCCCCAACCCCCCGTTTGCCGCCACGGGCGGCCCCTCGGCCGGCGCGCCCGCCCGCGCCCTGCGCCCGCCCACGCCCTCTAGCGTGCTCGCTCGTTCCTTGCCCGCTCCCCACGCATGCCCGCGCCCTCGGCGCCTACGCCCCCTGCCTGCCTCGCACCGCGAGGCGCACGGCCGCGTAGGCGCCGTCGTAGACGCCGCGGGAGGCGTTGTCCCGGATGCGGTCGCACATGGCGCCGACGATCTCGCGGTCAGACTGCATCGCGTCGATCATCGCGCAGGTCTCCGCGGGCGAGTCCAGCTCGTAGGTGCCGTCCCCCAGCTCCGCGGCACGGATCGCGCCCCAGGCCTCGTGGCCACCCACGCGGTGGATCATCAGCTTGGGCACGGGGTAGAACGACAGCTCGCTGGGCTTGGTCACCATCACGTCGCTCACGCGCATCAGCACGTTGGTGGCGTAGACGGCGGCGAAGACGTCCTCGTCGCAGAACGCGTGGACGCCGGTGAGCCCTCCACGCGCCGCGGTGCCGGCGAGCGCCTCGACGCCGTCGAACCCGTCGAAGTGGCACGTCGCGGTGCCGGCGAGGCCGGGCAGGTCGCGGCACATGCCGTCCCACACGTCGCGGTGGTCGCCGACGTTGACCAGCAGCGCCGCTCGCCCGGCGGCGACCTCGGGCAACAGGTGTCCCACGATTGCGCGGAACAGCGCGCCCTGCGCCCCCGCCCCGCCCACCGTGAGCAGGTAGCGCACCGGCTCGCCCGCGGCGAGGCGCTCCCGGCGCGCGGCGCAGTCGGCGGTGGCGTTGGCCACCAGCTCGTGGTCGACGTAGTGCCCGGTGCACACCACGTCTCCAGCCGGCATCGGGTGGGCGGGCGTGTCGCCCGTCATGCCGCGCAGCTCGCGGTAGCCCAGGTAGGCGCTGGGGGTCTGCACGGCGTGGATGGCGCCCTGCGCCAGGTGCAGCGCCATCGGCCAGTTGTCGGGGATTGCGTCGACGACGTGCGTGAGCCCTGCGTGCACGGCGGCCTGCGCGGGCCAGGCGTGCGCGCCCACGAACGGCACGTCGCGCGGCAGGTCGCGCAGGGGAGGCGCCATGAGCTCGGCGACCTTCTGGTCCTGGGCGTTGTAGGAGAGCCTGCGAAAGCCTTCCGAGTTCATGGGCTCCCACACGAGCCGGTTGAACAGGGCGAGGCGCTGCGAGAGGCGCGACCCCAGCGAGTAGAGGTCGTTCTGGTGGGAGATGACCTTGGCGCAGGTGGTCCCCTCCAGCGAGCACAGGTCGAGCCAGTAGGGGGTGTAGCCCATCGCTCGGGCGGCGGACGCCATCGCCATGGCGATGCGGTAGTGGCCGAAGCCCATCCGGATGGTGCCCACCACGACGGGGGCGCCGTCCGCGCGCGGGTCGGTGCGGAAGGTCGCGGGCGGCAGGGGGCGCGACGAGGCGTCGGCGCCCAGGTCGAGCGCCGCGCTGCCCGGCGGCGCGATGTGCAGCTGCCTCACGCCCAGCCGAGTGCCGATCACCGGGGCGTCGCCCGCCGTCAGGTGGTAGCCGGCCCCTGAGTCGTCCCCGAAGCGTCGCTCGTAGCGCCGCTTTGCCCGGCGCGCCTTACGCCAAGCGCGCCCCCCGACGTCGTTGCCGAAGATGACCCGCGCCCGGTCGGCCGCCGGCGCCTCGGGGCGCTTCGCCGGCGTCCGCTTGCCGTCCGTGGCGCCTTTCGACCCGCCGATGCCGTCCGCTCCCATGGAACCCTCCGCGCCCATCGTCTCGCCTCGCCTTCCGCCGACGCCACGCCCACCCCCGGGTGCGCCCTGCCCGTGCCCCAGATACGTGCGGGGTGCGCCCGCGTCCCGCACGCGCACTCCGCCGCGGCCACGCCCGCCGCCCGCACGGCACGAATCGTCTGCCGCCCGCGCCTCCGCGCCCGTCGCTCGTTGCGCGCCCGTCGTCGGGGTGATAGCCTGCCTCTCATGTCGTGAGAGTGAAGCTATCAACTCGGGAGGGGTGGTGTCAATGGCGCCGGACCGCGCGGCCATCGTCTCCGCAGCGGCGCCCCTGCTCGTCGAGCGTGGCATCGCCGCCGTGCGCATGGAGGACGTCGCGGACGCGGCGGGCGTGGGGGTGGCGACGCTGTACCGGCGCTTCGGCACTAAGACCGCGCTGGTCATCGAGGTCACCACGCTGCTGTGGTCGCGCTTCCGGCGCGAGTTCTCCGCCCGCGCCGCGCGACAGCCCCGGGGTCGCGGCATCGACCGGATGGCCGCGCTGCTGGGGCTGCTGGTGGAGGCGGCGCGCGGGCACGCCGGGCTGGTGAGGCTGCTCGACGAGTTCGACCGCTCGATGCTGCTCGAGCGGGTCCCCGCCGAGACGCTGGCGGGCTACGAGCGCGAGGTCGCGGCG
>CAIFEU010000231.1:504-2917 GCA_903789505.1 uncultured Coriobacteriales bacterium | reverse complement strand
TGGCAGCTGTGGGGGGGGATCGGCGCGGCCCTTTTTGCCGGGGACGGCGGGGGCGGCGGGCGGGGCGCACGCGGCTTGGGTTCGGGCGGCGTCCGGCGGGGCGTCGCGAGGTGCGGCGGTCGGCAGGGGGCGCCTCCGCCCGCCGACGGGCCCGCGCCCCGCGCACCTTCCCCCGGCGGCGGGCCCCGACAAACGTGGGATAGCTGTACGATGCGGCGCGGCGCCCGCCAGCCCGCCCCCGCATGGCGTACCCTGAACGCGTCACTGCGGTCGCGCGACCGTCACCGGCGCGCGAGGAGGCGAAAGGGATCCCATGGACTACAACCAGGCTGCGCTCGAGATGCACAGCGAGCACCACGGCAAGATTGCCATCTGCGGCAAGGTCAGCGTCAAGGACCGCGACGACCTGGCCACGGCCTACACCCCCGGCGTCGCCGAGCCGTGCCGACGCATCGCCGCCAACCCCGACGACGTGTGGACCTACACCGCGAAGTCGAACCTGATCGCCGTCGTCTCGGACGGGTCCGCCGTGCTCGGCCTGGGCAACATCGGCCCGGAGGCCGCCATGCCCGTCATGGAGGGCAAGGCGCTGCTGTTCCACGACTTTGGCGGCGTCGACGCGGTGCCGATCTGCCTGGACGCCAAGACGCCCGAGCAAATCATCGCCGCGGTGCGCGCCATCGCCCCCACCTTCGGCGGCATCAACCTGGAGGACATCTCGGCGCCGCGCTGCTTCGAGGTCGAGCAGACCCTGGAGCGCGAGCTCGACATCCCCGTGTTCCACGACGACCAGCACGGCACCGCGATCGTCGTGAGCGCCGCCCTCACCAACGCCCTCAGGCTCACCGGGCGCGACATCGCCGAGGCGCGCATCGTCCTGAACGGCCCGGGCGCCGCCGGCACGGCGATCACGAAGATGCTGCTGTCGCTGGGCGCGCGCGACATCGTCGTGTGCGACCGCACCGGCATCATCCACCAGGGCCGCGAGAACCTGGCGCCCCACAAGGCGGAGCTCGCCCGACTCACCAACCCGCGCGGGCTCACCGGCACGCTGGCCGACGCGGTCCCCGGCAGCGACGTGTTCATCGGCGTCTCGACCGCCGGCGTGCTCACCAAGGACATGGTCCGCTCGATGAGCGAGCGCCCCATCGTCTTCGCGATGGCCAACCCCACGCCCGAGATCCCCTACGCCGACGCGGTCGAGGCGGGCGCGTACGTGGTGGGCACCGGCCGCAGCGACTTCCCGAACCAGATCAACAACGTCCTGGCGTTCCCCGGCATCTTCCGCGGCGCGCTGGACTGCCGCGCGCGCGACATCAACACCGAGATGAAGCACGCGGCGGTCTTCGCCCTGGCCGACCTGGTCGGCGACGACCTCTCCCCCGAGTACGTGCTGCCCGACCCGTTCGACCCGCGCGTCGCCAGGGCCATCGCCGAGGCGGTCGCCAAGGCGGCCCGCGAGACCGGGGTGGCGCGCGCATGAGCGCCGGCGCGGGAGGCGTGCGCGAGGTCGACGCCGCCGCGATAACCGACGCGGTCGCGCGCCTGTGCGTCGAGGCGAACCTGCGCCTGCCCTGCGGGGTGGAGCGGGCGATCCGCGACGCCGCGGCGTCGGAGCCCTGGCCCGCCGCGCGCGCGACGCTGGAGGACCTGGCGCGCAACCTGGACGTCGCCGCCGAGGAGCAGGTCGCGATCTGCCAGGACACCGGCATCGTGACCGTGTTCGTCGAGCTCGGGCAGGACGTCCACGTGGTGGGCGGCGGGCTCGACGAGGCCGTCCAGGAGGGGGTGCGGCGGGGCTACGAGCGCGGCTACCTGCGCAAGAGCGTCGTCTCCGACCCGCTGCGCCGCGTGAACACCGGCGACAACACCCCCGCCACCGTCGTCGTGGACGTCGTCCCGGGCGACCGGGTCGAGCTGCACGTCGCCCCCAAGGGCGCGGGCAGCGAGAACATGTGCCGCGTCGCGATGCTCAAGCCCGCCGACGGGGTCGAGGGGGTGCGCTCCTTCGTGCTCGACGCCGTGGTGGGCGCGGGCGGCAGGCCCTGCCCCCCGACCGTCGTGGGCGTCGGCGTGGGCGGCACGTTCGACTCGGTGGCGCGCCTGGCCAAGCGCGCGCTGCTGCGCCCGATCGACGAGCCCAACCCCGACCCGCTCTACGCGGGCCTGGAGCGCGAGCTGCTCGAGGCCATCAACGCCTCGGGGGTCGGCCCCGGCGGCCTGGGCGGCGCCACCACCGCGCTGGCCGTGCTCGTAAACGCCGCGCCCACGCACATCGCGATGCTGCCGGTGGCGGTCTGCATCAGCTGCCACGTGACGCGCCACGCCTCGGAGGTGCTGTGATGACCGCAGACGCGATTCGACTCGACGCGCCCGTCGACGACCGGGGCGCCCTGACCGCGCTGCGCGCGGG
>CAIFEU010000231.1:0-494 GCA_903789505.1 uncultured Coriobacteriales bacterium | reverse complement strand
GGCCCGCCCCGGGGGGCGGGCGCGCGACCGCGTCCTGCTCTCGGGGGCGTTCTACACCGCGCGCGACGCCGCGCACCGCAGGATCGTGGACCTGATCGACGCCGGCGAGGAGCTTCCGTTCCCGCTGGCGGGCAGCGTGATCTACTACTGCGGGCCCGCGCCCACCCGCCCCGGGCACGCGCTCGGCTCGGCGGGACCCACGTCGAGCTATCGCATGGACCCGTTCGCCCCGACCCTGCTCGACCACGGACTCGCCGGCATCATCGGCAAGGGGCCGCGCTCCGAGCGGGTGGCCGAGGCGCTGCGCGCCAACGACGCCGTGTACTTCGCCGCCACCGGCGGTGCCGGGGCGCTGCTCTCGCACTGCGTCGAGAGCAGCGAGGTCGTCGCCTGGCCCGAGCTGGGCACCGAGGCGGTGCGCCGCCTGCGCGTGCGCGACATGCCCCTGGTCGTGGCGCTGGACGCCCGCGGCGGCGACGTCTACCGCGACGGCC
>CAIFEU010000230.1 GCA_903789505.1 uncultured Coriobacteriales bacterium | reverse complement strand
CGAGACGCCCGGGGCCGGTGAGCCCGCCCCGGGCGCGCCCCATGCGCATACGGGCGATTGCAGTGAGCGTTCGGAGCTCCATCGTCGTCTCCCTTCGATCGCGGCGGGTGCCGGTCCGCGCCGGGCGGCCAGGCGGTCCGTGCGGCGGCGCAGGCGCACTCGCCCTTGCCGGCATCGCCCCGCGCCGGCGCGATGCCGGCCTGCCTCGCCGACCCCATCGTAGCGTACGGCGCGCCCGCGGTGAACGCCTGCCGTGAAGGGCGCGGGCGGGCGGCGTCGCCCCGAAACTTCCGGCTCGAGTCGCGGGCAGCTCCGAGCGTCGCCTCGCAGCGCCTCGATGTGGCGGCTCACCCGCGTTCCGTGGCTGCCTTCGCCGCCCGTGCGCGCGACCGCCCGACCGGAACGGCTCCCCGCCGGCGGCCGACGGCCGCACGGTCGGCGGCGCGGTTGGATATGATGGACTGCGTGAACGTGAAGGGACCGGACGAGCCCCCGGCCTGCGTCGTCGCGCCGGGCGGCTCGGGTGAGGGGGCGGGCATGTCGCAGGGCGAGGGTCTCGATGGTCTCCGGGCGACGCCGAGGGGCGTCGGGCCCGACGCGTCGGGGAGGTGCCCCGCTCGCCGCCCCGGCGGCAACGGGCTCGCGATGCCGCCGTACGTCTCGCAGTGGGGCGACATGGCGTGCAACGTCGCCGCGATAGAGCGCGGCGAGGACCCGGCGGGGGTCTTCGACTGGCGCACGCAGGGCTACCCGAACGTGGGCGCGTACCGGCTGTGGTCGCGCAGCACGTGCGGCCTGGCCTGCCTCGAGGAGGCCCTGCTCGCGCGCTCCCCCAAGGGCATCCGCCCGTTCGCTAACAAGTGGGAGCTCATCCGCAGGGCGATTGACCAGGGGGTGTTCCGCGTCGAGGGAGATTCCGCAAGCGACCGGTTCGCCACGGACGGCCTGATCTACCGGCCGTTCGTCGAGTGGGTCGCGCGCGACTTCGGCCTCGCGGCGGTGAGCCGGCCCGACCTTCCCATCGACGAGGTCGCCGACCTGGTCGGAGGGGGAGCGTGGCTCGCGATGCTGTCGGTGTCGTACGAGATCCGCACGCCCGACGTCGAGCCCACGCACGTCGGGGGCCACCTGGTCCTGGCGTTCGACGCGCTCGACGACGTCGGTGGGGCCGGGACGCCGGGGGCGGAGACGGCAGAGCCGGCGGTCGACGCCGCCCTCGAGGGCGCGCCGGGGGCGAGCGGGCACGGCCGTCGCCTGGTGTTCCACAACTCCTCCGGGCTTGCGCCGACCCCGGACCGTCCCGACCGGCCCAACTCCGCCGTCGCGGTGACCCTGCCGCTGGAGCGCTTCGGGGCGTTCTACGCGGGGCGCGGCGTGCTGATCCGCCGAGGCTGACGCGCGCGAGCCGGTGGCCGCCCACGCGTCGCCCGCGCTCCGCACGTCACGCCCTGCGCTCGCCCATGTCCCTCCGCCGCGCCCGCGGCCGCCGGCCTGCCCGGCTCGCCAGCGCTGTCATCCCGCCAGCCCGTCCCGTTCGGTATGGCCGCGTCGGGCGTGCGCCTCATCACTGCACCGTGAGGATGGGGATCTGCGCGCCCCCGAGCACCTCCGTGCACACGCTGCCCACCGCCCCGCGCACGCTCTTGAACCCGCGGCGGCCCATCACGATCAGGTCGTAGCCGTTCATGCTCGCGTAGCCCAGGATGCCGCGCGCCACCGACGTGCTTGCCACCGCGTCGGCCGACCCCTTGGGCCCGAGCAGGTCGAGCTCGATGCTGACGTCGTCGACCAGCGACTTCTTGGCGTGCTCCGTGGCGACGCTCGAGCTCTTGTGGAACGTCTCGAAGTCCATCGTGCCCGGCGCGGCCTCGGCGGCGGCGTCCTCGGAGAAGCCGCGGTCGAGGTCGATCGAGGGCGTGGGGACCACGGTGAGCACGCACAGCCGGGCGTCGTCGTCGCCGTCCACCAGCTTCATCGCCGTCTGGAGGGCGTGCAGGGAGTGCTCGGAGCCGTCGTAGGGCACGAGAATCTTTTCGTAGCGCATGTGTTCTCCCCCCTGGGGACGCGCCGCGCGACGGCGCGGGAGGCCGTGCGGGCGCATGGGCGTCCTGTCACATTGATTACCAAGTCTGACGATAGGTGAGCGCGCGCGGCGCGCCTCCGTGGGGTCGGGCGAGTTAACAGATCGGGTCGGGCGAATTTTCACGTAGGCAACGTTCGTTCACGCGGATGAAACGCGCCTGGGCGCCGGGGAGCGCATATCATGGGGGAAGGCCGCGGGGCGGGGACCGCGGGCGGCGCGTCGGCGCCGCTGGTCGGACTCGAGGGGAGCGCGTCACGATGAGGATAGACGTCGAGCTTGAGGGCGGCATGCTGCCCGACCGCTATGGCAAGTACGCGTCGGCGCAGGACACCAGGGGCGCGCACGGCAGCCTGCGCTCGTTCCCGTTCACCGTCGAGGGCATCCCGCAGGGCACGCGCGCCCTCGCGTGGCTGTTCTACGACTGGGACAGCATCCCCGTGTGCGGCATGCAGTGGATGCACTGGTGCGCGTGGTACGGCGCCGGCGAGCAGGGCGTGCCGGTCGTGCTCGAGGTCCCCGAGGACGCCTCGCGGGCAGGCATGCCCGGCCTGCGCCAGGGGCGCAACTCCAACAAGGCGTCCGGCGGCTTCCGGACCGGCTACGCCGGGCCGTGCCCGCCCGACAGGGACCACGTCTACACGCTGCACGTGGTCGCCCTCGACGAGGAGCCGCGCGGGCTGGGGGAGCCCTTCTGGGCCAACGAGCTGATTGCCGCCTGCCGCGGGCACGTGCTCGACGGGGCGAAGGTCGACCTTCCGAGCAGGTCGTAGGTGGCCGCTGCGGACGGCGCGCTCACCCGCGCGGGGTTCCTCGTCGCCGGCGCCGCCGGGGGCGTCGCGGCCGCCCTGGCGCTGGCGGGGGCAGCCGGGGGC
>CAIFEU010000229.1:1628-2958 GCA_903789505.1 uncultured Coriobacteriales bacterium | reverse complement strand
GGCCCCGCGGGGGGTGTGGGCGAGCCGGGCGCGCATGCGCCCGAGGAAGGGGGGACGGCGGCATGGGCATGACCGACGAGGGGGAGGGCGGCGACGGGCTGTCAGGGCAGCTGGAGCGCTACGCCGAGCTGCTCGTGCGCGCCGGCGTCGACGTCCAGCCCGGCCAGGAGCTCGTCGTGACCTGCCCGGTCGAGGCGGCGCCGTTCTGCCGGCGCGTCGTCCGCGCGGGCTATGAGGCGGGCGCCGTGCGCGTGACCGTGGACTGGACCGACGACGCGGTGACGCGGCAGACCCTGGAGCGGGTCCCGATGGGGCTGCTCTCCACCACGCCCTCCTGGCGCCGCGCGCTGCTGGAGGACACCGCCGCGGCGGGGGCGTGCTACCTGTACCTGGAGGGCGAGGACCTCGACGCGCTCGCCGGCGTCGACCCCGCCAGGCCGGCAGCGGTGCGCAAGGCGCGCAACACCGAGTGCCTCGGGTGGAGGCGCGGCATGGACTTTGGCCGCAACGCCTGGTGCATCGCGGGCGTGCCCACGGCCGCCTGGGCCCGCGCCGTGTTCCCGCAGGTGGCGCGCGAGCGGGGCGACGACGCCGCCGTCCTCGCGCTGTGGCGCGCGGTCCTGGCGGCCGCCCGCGCCGACGGCCCCGACCCCCTGGGCGCCTGGGAGCTCCACGACCGGGAGTTCGACGCCAACCTCGACCGCCTCAACGGGCACCGCTTCGACCGGCTCGTCTACCGCTCGTCCAACGGCACCGACCTCACGGTCGGCCTGACGCCGCGCCACGTCTGGGCGGGAGGCTCGGCGCGCACCACGGCCCCGGACGCGGGCGGGACGCGGTTCGGCGGGGCGCGCTACTTTCCCAACGTGCCCACGGAGGAGGTGTTCACCTCCCCCGACCGGCTGCGCGTCGACGGCGTCGTGCGCGCGGTGCTGCCCCTGGTGCACGCGGGGTCGGTCGTCCGCGACCTCTGGCTGCGCTTCGAGGCCGGCAGGGTCGTCGAGTTCGGCGCCGCGCAGGGCCGCGAGGTGGTCGAGCGCATCCTCGAGACCGACGAGGGCGCGCGCCGCCTGGGCGAGTGCGCGCTGATCTCCAAGGACACGCCGATCCGCCGCAGCGGGCTGCTCTTCTACAGCACGCTGTACGACGAGAACGCGAGCTGCCACCTGGCGCTGGGCGCGGGCTTCCCCGAGTGCTACGAGGGCGGCGAGGGGATGGACATAGCGTCGCTGGAGCGCGCGGGCGTCAACCACAGCGCGACGCACGTCGACTTCATGATCGGCGCCCCCCCCCCCGAGGTCGGCGGGGGCCCCGCGGGCGGCGGCACGGG
>CAIFEU010000229.1:0-1618 GCA_903789505.1 uncultured Coriobacteriales bacterium | reverse complement strand
GGGGGTGCACGTGCGGCCCCCGGCCCGCCGGGGGTACGGGGGGGGCGGGGGGGGTCTACACCCCGCGCGCCTCCGTGGCCTATATATTTAGGGCGCGGGCCCTCGTTGGGGGGGGCGGCGTCACGGCGGGCGGCGACAGGGTCAGCGTCTTCGAGGACGGCACCTGGGCCTGGTAGGAGGGGCTGCGCGCGCCGGCGCGGCGTTCACCTTTGTCTTCGTCCCGGGCGTTTTGACGCGGGCGCGGCGGGGGAGGGGCATGGGAGTGCTACCCTGACACGAAGTGAACGCTTTCCATGCCCGCCCCGCGCGGCGCCTCGCCCGCGCGCGAACTCGGAGGATGACTGCCGTGACAGTGCGCAAGCGTGTCGCCGCCGCGGGCCGTAGGGCCTGCGGGCGCGTTCGTCAGGGGGACCTCGCCGCGGACGGTTCGCCCGCCCCCGCCGCGCGCGCCGGTCGCGGGCTGGCCAGGGCGGCCACGGCGCTCGCCCTCGCGGCGGCGCTCGCGCTGACGGCCGCCGTCCTTCCCGGGGCGCGCGTGGCGCTGGCGGGCGGCGCGTCGTACTACTCCGACGTCTCGGCGGGCGCCTGGTACGTGACCGAGTACGACTACGTGGGGTACGTCACCGACCGCGGCTTCATGACCGGGTACGCGGGGACGACGCTGTTCGGCCCCGAGGACACGATCACGCGCGGCCAGGTCGCCACGATCCTGTACCGCATCGCCCACGACGACGCCTCCGCCCCCACCGACCCGGCCAGCTACGCCACCTCGTCGAGCTTCTACGACGTCCCGGGCGGGCTGTACTACACCGCAGCGATCAACTGGTGCGCGGGTCAGGGCATCATCACCGGCGACACCGACGCCGCCGGAAACCCCACCGGCGCGTTCCGCCCGGAGGACCCGGTGACGCGCCAGGAGCTCGCCACGATGCTGTGGCGCTACGCCGGCTCGCCGAAGGGCGGCGCCGACATCTACCAGTGGCCCGACGGCGGCGACGTGATGGGCTATGCGGTCTCCGCCGTCTCGTGGGCGGCGGGTTCGGGCATCATGACCGGGAGCGTCCAGCCGTGGGGGACGTACTTCTACCCGGCCGGCGACGCGACGCGCGCCCAGGCTGCCAAGATGATCACCCAGCTCACCTGCCCCAGCATCGAGTGGGGCAACGTCAACGCCCCCTCTATCCAGTAGCCGTAGCGGCGGCGCGGTCGCGGCGCGCGCACTTCCCGAAGGCCGCGCGGGCGCCCACCCATCGCCGTCGGTCCCGCATGTCCCCTCTCCGTCCTTCTGCGGTCACCGCGCGGCAGCGCCCGCACCTCGCCGCATCGCGCGTCGGGCTGCGCGACCTCACGCCCTCGCGCCCCGCGCGGAGCTTTACGATTTTGCTCACGATGAGTAGAATTGCGCTCTGTGAGTATTCCGCCGCGTCGCGGGAAACAAGGGTGCCATACTCTGCCGGATATGCGCGCGGGCAGGGGCGGCAGCGGCCGCGCGTCGCGCGCCAGACGAAGGAGGGCCAGTGGGCATCGAGGACCCGGACGGTCTCGAACAGGCCGTCGCATCGCTCTCGGAGCCGGTGCGCCGGGCGACGCCGCCGAGCCGCAGCCGCCAGGCGAGCGC
>CAIFEU010000228.1 GCA_903789505.1 uncultured Coriobacteriales bacterium | reverse complement strand
GGCCGAGGCCGAGGCGGAGACCTCCGTGGAGATCACGCCCGGCCCGGGCCTCGACTGGTCCGGTCGCGACCTGCACCTGGGCATCGACGTGGGGTCCACGACCGTCAAGCTGGCGGTCCTCGACGAGGACTACCGCATCGTGTACGCCAGCTACCAGCGTCACCACACCGACGTCCGTGCCACCGCCAAGGCGCTGTTCCGCGCCGCCGAGAAGGTCTTCGGCGACGCGCGCCTCAGCGTCGCGATCACCGGGTCGGGCGGGCTGCTGCTGTCGCAGTGGCTCGGCATGGAGTTCGTACAGGAGGTCATCGCCTCCAAGGCTGCCGTGAAGCGCTACATCCCGCAGACCGACGTCGCGATCGAGCTGGGCGGCGAGGACGCCAAGATCATCTACTTCGACAACGGCATCGAGCAGCGCATGAACGGCACGTGCGCCGGCGGCACCGGCGCGTTCATCGACCAGATGGCGAGCCTGCTGCACACCGACGCCGCCGGCCTCAACGAGCTCGCCAAGAGCTCGACGATGATCTACCCCATCGCCAGCCGCTGCGGCGTCTTCGCCAAGACCGACATCCAGCCCCTGCTCAACGAGGGCGCCGCCCCCGCCGACCTGGCAGCGTCGATCTTCCAGAGCATCGTCACCCAGACGATCTCGGGCCTGGCGTGCGGCAGGCCCATCCGCGGCCACGTCGCCTTCCTCGGCGGCCCGCTGCAATACCTCTCCGAGCTGCGCAAGCGCTTCCGCGTGACGCTCGACCTTGACGACGAGCACATGATCTGCCCCGAGAACGCGCACCTGTTCGTCGCCTCGGGAGCGGCGCTCGCCGCGGTCTCCGACAAGAAGACGTCGTTCCCCGAGGTGATCGCCGCCCTCGACGCGCTGGGTGACGTCCAGGGCAGCGAGGTCCAACGTCTGGCGCCGTTGTTTCCCACGCAGGCCGACCGCGACGAGTTCGACGCGCGCCACGGCGCCCAGGTGGTGCCCAAGGGCGACGTCTCGACGTACCACGGCCGCGTCTACATCGGGATCGACGCCGGATCCACCACGATGAAGGGCGCGATCATCGGCGAGGACGGCGAGCTGCTCAAGACCTGGTACGGCCCCAACCGCGGCGACGTGCTGGGGACCGCGCGCCAGCTGATGGACGAGTTCTACGACGCGCTCAACCCCGACTGCACGATTGGTCACGTGACCTGCACCGGCTACGGCGAGGGCCTGCTGATCGAGGCCCTGCACGCCGACTCGGGCGAGATCGAGACGGTCGCCCACCTGCGCAGCGCCAACGAGGTGCTCCCCGGCGTCGAGTTCATCCTCGACGTCGGCGGCCAGGACATGAAGTGCCTGCAGGTCAAGAACGGCGTCATCGAGCACATCATGCTCAACGAGGCGTGCTCGAGCGGCTGCGGCTCGTTCCTGTCCGCCTTCGCCGACTCGATGGGCATGTCGATCCAGGACTTCGCCGCCTCCGCGCTCACGGCGCGCCACCCCGTCGACCTGGGCAGCCGCTGCACGGTGTTTATGAACAGCCGCGTCAAGCAGGCGCAGAAGGAGGGCGCGTCGGTGGGCGACATCTCCGCCGGCCTGTCTTACTCCGTGATGAAGAACGCCCTGTTCAAGGTCATCAAACTGCGCGACGTGAGCCAGATCGGCAGCAAGGCGATCGTCCAGGGCGGCACCTTCCTCAACGACGCCGTCCTGCGCGCGTTCGAGAACCTCACCGGCGTGCACGCCTACCGCCCCGACATCGCCGGGTGCATGGGCTGCTACGGCGCCGCGCTGCTGGCCCGCGACCGTGCCCACGCCGCGCTGCGCGCCTCGCGCGACGCCGCCGCCAAGACGGGGGCGCAGGTGACCGAGCCGGTATCGACGATCCTCTCGCGCGAGCAGATCGACAACCTCAAGGTCGAGCACAAGAGCGCGCACTGCGGGCTGTGCGCCAACAACTGCCTGCTCACGATCTCGATCTTCGGAAAGGGACGCCGCTTCGTGACCGGCAACCGCTGCGAGCGCGGCGCCGGCGCCAAGAAGAACGCCTCCGAGGCACCCAACCTGTTCGAGTACAAGAACAAGCGGCTGTTCGGCTACGAGCCGCTGCCCCTGGAGCGGGCGCCGCGCGGCACCGTGGGCATCCCGCGCGCCCTCAACATGTACGAGGACTACCCGTTCTGGTTCACGATGTTCACCGAGCTGGGCTTCCGCGTCGAGCTGTCCGGGATCTCGTCCAAGAAGGTCTACGAGGCGGGAATCGAGTCGATGCCCTCCGAGAGCGTGTGCTATCCCGCCAAGCTCAGCCACGGCCACGTCATGCAGCTGATCGACCGCGGGGTCGACTTCATCTGGATGCCGTCGGTTCGCTGGGAGCGCAAGGAGGACCCGGCGGCGAACAACTGCTACAACTGCCCGATCGTGATGAGCTACCCCACGGCGCTCAAGCTCAACATCGACGACCTGCGCACGCGCCACGTCGAGTTCTGCAACGACTTCATGCCCTACAGCGACCGCAAGGAGCTCAAGCGCCGCGTGTGGGAGGTCGTCGACGGCAAGCGCTGGGCCGACGCGCAGCAGGGCATCGGCCGATACCGCGGGCCGCGCATCACCCGCGCCGAGGTCGACCGAGCGGTCGACGCCGCCTGGGAGGAGGCCGACCGGTTCCACGATGACATGCACCGCGCCGGCGAGCGCACCCTTGCGTGGATGGAGGAGCACAAGGCGCACGGCATCGTCATAGCCGGCCGCCCCTACCACAACGACCGCGAGATCAACCACTCGATTCCCGAGCTGGTGAACTCCTTTGGCTTCGCGGTGCTCACCGAGGACTCGATCAGCCACCTACACCGCCCCGAGCGCGACATCCGCGTCGTCGACCAGTGGATGTACCACTCCCGCCTGTATGCCGCCGCCCGCTATGTTGCCACGCGAAACGACCTCGACCTGATCCAGCTCAACAGCTTCGGCTGCGGCCTTGATGCCCTCACGACCGACGAGGTCCAGGAGATCCTC
>CAIFEU010000227.1:1928-3003 GCA_903789505.1 uncultured Coriobacteriales bacterium | reverse complement strand
GTCGTAGGCGCTCACGTACTCGTCGAACGCCGCGCGCGCCCGCATGCGGTCGAGCGCCCCGGCGTGCCGCTCTGCGTCGGGCCGGTCGAGGCCGCCCTCCCGGGCGCTCGCGCCGGGCATGTCCGCCTCCGCCCCGCCGCGGGGCCCGTCGTCCCGGGGGCCGCCCCCGTTCCCGCCCGTTGCCGCCGCTTCCGCCTCGTTGACCTCCGTGTCCATGGATGCCGCCTTCCCTCCCGCGCCCCCGTGGGGTCGCCCGCGCCGCCGCGCGTCTCGTCCGTGCCGTCGTCTTCTCGACGGCGGGGCTGGTCCCGCCGCCTCCGTGCTCCCGCGCGCCGGCGCCCGCCTGGGGGCGTCGCGCGCCCCGTCAGCCTCGCAGCGCCCGCGCCACCTCGTCGAGCGCCTCGACGCCCCGGTCGACCTCCTCGGCGGTGTTGAAGTGGGAGAAGCTGAAGCGCACCGCGCCCTGGCCCTGGGTGCCCAGCGCCTCGTGCATCAGCGGGGCGCAGTGCGCCCCGGCGCGCACGCAGATGCCGAAGCGATCGTCGAGCACGTCGGCGACCTGGGAGGAGGGCGCGTCGCCCACGTTGAGCGCGACGACGCCGCAGTTGCCCGCTCCCCCCGAGCCGCCGTAGACGCGCACGCCTGCGACGCGCGCCACCCCCTCCAGGAACCGCTCGGTCAGGCTCGCGACGTGCGCGCCGATCGCGTCGACGCCCACGTCGAGGACGAAGCCCACGCCGGCGGCGAGCCCCGCGAGGCCATGGGCGTTGAGCGTGCCCGCCTCCAGGCGCGCGGGGTAGGAGCGGGGCTGGTCGCGGTCGTAGCTGCTGACCCCGGTGCCGCCCACCTTGAGCGGCTCCACGTCGACGTCGGGGCCCAGCACGAGCCCGCCGGTCCCCTGCGGGCCGAACATGCCCTTGTGGCCGGTGAAGGCGATGACGTCGGCGCCGAGCGCTCCCATGTCGACGGGGACGTGGCCAGCGGTCTGCGCGACGTCGAGCACGACGGTCGCGCCGTGGCGGTGCGCGACGTCCGCCATCCGGGCGACGTCGTAGACGTCGCCCGTGAGGTTGGA
>CAIFEU010000227.1:0-1918 GCA_903789505.1 uncultured Coriobacteriales bacterium | reverse complement strand
GTGGCCCGGGGGGGTGCGCCCGGCGCCGCCCCCGCCCGGCCCGCCGGCGGCCCCCACCCCCCCCCGGGCGCGGGCGGGGGGGGGGGCCCCCCCCACGACCCGCAGGTTGCAGCCGAGCCGCGACTGGGCGCGATACAGCGGGCGCAGCACCGAGTTGTGGGATGCCGCGGTCGTGACCGCGCGGTCGCCCTCCCGCAGCAGCCCGAAGACTGCGGTGTTGAGCGCCTCCGTCGCGTTCGAGCAGAAGCACACGCGCCGCGGGTCGTCGGCCCCGAACAGCCGAGCCACGGCGCGCCGTGCGCCCAGGACGGCGAGCGACGCCGTCGTGGCAGCCGCGTGCGCCGCCCTGCCCGGCCCGCCGAAGCTGCCGATCGCGTTCGCGACGGCCTCGGCGACCTGCGGGGGCTTGATCATCGTGGTCGCGGCGTTGTCGAAGTAGATCATCGCGAGCACCTCCCCATCGCAGGATAGCGCTAACCGTGTGCACGCGCCGTGGCGCGGGGCGGACGGTGGTATCGTTGGGGGCAACTGAGACGGTGCCGGCGCCCTGCCGCGCGTCGCCGCGGCCCCGTCGGGCGTCGCGGGGACGCGCGCGGGGCGTCTTGACGAGGGGGCTTGAGATGCGACTTGCGGACGCGGGCTTTGACGGGCGCGCACGCGGCGAGGGCGGCGGGCGCGCGGGGGACGTGCGGCGGCGGGGCGAGGGACGACCCCAGCAGCGTCGCGCGGGAGGCGCCGCCCGGATGGGGGCGGACGGGCTGCGGCGCGCGATCGTGGAGCTCGACCGCAGGGGCTACCCAGCGTACAAGTCGCTGCGCGGCGGCTATGACTTCGGTGACTTCACGCTTTCGATCGACCACGTGCAGGGCGACCCCTTCGCCGCGCCCTCAAAGCTGAGCGCCTTCGTCGCCGCAGACGTCGCGGGGTTCCCGCACGAGTGGACCGACGACCCCTACCTGCGCCGGGCGCTTGAGGACTGCCTGGTCAGGCGCCTGTCGGGCGAGCTCGCGCGCCGCAGCTTCCGCGCCCGCGGCTCGGGCAAGAGCGGACTGCTCGCGACGAGCCGCCCCGGACCGGAGGTGATCGAGCGCACGGCGTGCCAGATCGTGCCCGAGGGCGTCATCGCGCGCTTCGAGGCGGGCTTCCCCGCCGCGGGGCGCTCGATCCTCGCCGACGAGCTTGTCGAGATGCTCCTCGACCTGGTGCCCCGCGCGGTGCGCGCCTCGCTCATGGCCGACGCCCTGCCCGCGGGCATGGCGCGCAGGGCGGTCGAGCTCGCCGACGACCAGCGCTTCGTGCGCGGCGAGCTGGAGCGGCGCGGGCTGGTGTGCTTCGTGGCGGACGGGTCGGTCCTGCCGCGCGAGAGCGGCGTGTCGAGCAGGCCGATGCGCGACGCGCTGCCGTTTCTCTCCCCGGACTCGCTGCGCGTCACCCTCGACCTTCCCCATCGCGGGCCGACCGCCGGCATGGGGGTCCCGCGCGGCGTCACGCTCATCGTGGGAGGGGGCTACCACGGCAAGACGACGCTGCTCAAGGCCATCGAGGCGGGCGTGTACGACCACGTCGCAGGCGACGGGCGCGAGCTGGTGCTCACCGACGCCACCGCGTGCAAGCTGCGCGCCGAGGACGGCCGGCTCGTGAGCGACGTCGACGTGTCGCCCTTCATCGGCGAGCTGCCCGACGGGACCGACACGCACCACTTCTCGACGCTCGACGCCAGCGGCAGCACCTCGCAGGCGGCGTCGCTGATGGAGGACGTCCAGGCGGGGGCGCGGGCGCTGCTGGTCGACGAGGACACCTGCGCCGCCAACTTCATGGTCCGCGACGCGCTGATGCAGCGCGTCGTGAGCGCCGACCACGAGCCGATCACGCCGTTCGTCGAGCGCGTGCGCGAGCTGTGGGAGCGCCGGGGGGTGAG
>CAIFEU010000226.1 GCA_903789505.1 uncultured Coriobacteriales bacterium | reverse complement strand
CACCGTCGAGGGCATGCAGTTCGACAAGGGCTACATCTCCCCGTACTTCGCCACCGACAACGAGCGCATGGAGACCAACTTCAAGGACCCCTACATCCTCGTGACCGACCAGAAGATCAGCAACGTCCAGGACATCCTGCCGCTGCTCGAGGACGTCATGAAGTCCGGTCGCCCGCTGCTGGTCATCGCTGAGGACGTCGACGGCGAGGCGCTCGCCACGCTGATTCTGAACAAGCTGCGCGGCACGCTCAACATCTGCGCCGTCAAGGCCCCCGGCTATGGCGACCGCCGCAAGCGCATGCTCGAGGACATCGCGATCCTCACCGGTGCGCAGCCCGCGATGAGCGACCTTGGCGTGAAGCTCGCCGACGTCACGATTGACCAGCTCGGCCGCGCCAAGTCCGTCAAGGTCACCAAGGACAACACGATGATCGTGGACGGCGCCGGCGAGAAGCAGGCCATCAAGGACCGCATCGCGCAGATCAAGGGCGAGATCGAGAACACCAAGAGCGACTTCGACCGTGAGAAGCTGCAGGAGCGCATGGCCAAGCTTTCCGGCGGCGTCGCGGTCATCAAGGTCGGCGCCGCGACCGAGTCCGAGATGAAGGAGATCAAGCACCGCATCGAGGACGCGCTGCAGGCCACGCGCGCGGCAGTCGAGGAGGGCATCGTCGCCGGCGGCGGCGTGGCGTTCATGGACGCCCTGCCCGCGCTCGACAAGGTCGAGTGCGACGACCCCGACGAGGCGCTCGGCGTCAAGATCGTGAAGAAGGCGCTTGCCGCGCCCGTCGCCACGATCGCGAGCAACGCGGGCTACGAGGGCCAGGTCGTCGTCGAGAAGATCAGGAACATGGAGGCCGGCCACGGCCTCGACTCGGCGACCGGCCAGTGGGGCGACATGATCGAGATGGGCGTGCTCGACCCGGTCAAGGTCTCCCGCATCACGCTGCAGAACGCCGCGTCGATCGCCGGCCTGATTCTGATCACCGAGGCGACGGTCACCGACGTGCCGAAGGACACGACTATCGAGGACGCCATCGCCGCCGCTGCCGCGCAGGGCGGCCAGGGTGGCGGCATGTACTAATCGGCACCCGTCAGGTCGAATGCCTAGGGCCTGAGCCTTTGGCAGGCTAGACTGAGCTGAGCGGGGCGGCTCGCGCGAGGCATCTTCGCCTTTGCGCGGGTCGCCCCTTCGCATGCGCGCCGGCAGCGGCAGGGGTCGCCGACGACGGGCTTTCAGGACCCTTTGAGCGATGAGACGGAATCGTGCCCCATTCTTGAAGGGCCCGTTTTCAGCTTGGCCCAATCGCCGCGGGGTACATTTCATGCAAGCACACGGGGAAGCGGCATGCGGGGCGATGGACAGGGGACGCCGGCATGCACCGTGAGCATCACCGAGAGGAGTTCAACATGGGCGCTTCTGAAAACAACGGCGTTGACGGCAAGGTGAAGATGGGTATGGGTCGTCGTATGCTGCTGTGCTTCGCCGGCGGCGTCGCGGCGACCTCGCTGGCGATAGGGCTGGCGGGTCCCGCGTTCGCGGCGAACGGGACGTCGACCTCGTCTTCGTCCTCGTCCGCCGACTCGACCACGACCTCGACGACTTCGACGGGCACTTCGCAGCAGGACGCCGACCTGGCGGAGACCGTCGCCGCCAAGTGCGTCCCGTCGGTCGGCACGGTCACGACATCAGTCTCCACCCCGACCGAGTCGGGCATCGGGCAGGGCAGCTGCGTCGTCATCGACTCGTCCGGCTACCTCATCACGAACTACCATGTGGTCGAGGGCGCGACGAAGGTCGTCGTGACGCTCAACGACCAGACCTATGACGCGGAGATAGTCGGCTCCGACCCGACGAGCGACATCGCCGTTCTCAAGATCGACCCGGGCGACACCCAGCTCACCGCGATAGAGACAGGCGACTCGAGCGACCTCGCGATCGGCCAGTGGGTCATGACGATCGGCACACCCAAGGGCATGGAGCAGAGCGTCTCGACGGGCATCGTCTCGGGCCTCGACCGCTCGACCACCTATGACCTCGACACCACGACCGCCTACTATCCCGGCCTGATCCAGACCGACGCGATGATCAACGCCGGAAGCTCGGGCGGCGCGCTCGTGAACTCCGACGGCCAGCTGGTCGGCATCACGACGATCAGCTACACCAGCACGGGCGACTTCGCGGGCATCGCCGAGGCCATCCCGAGCAACTACGCAATCAGCATCGCGCGTCAGATCATCGAGACCGGCGTCGTCTCGCACCCGTTCCTCGGCGTCTCGACGACCAACGTGAGCCCGCAGAACTACTCTGACGTCTCCTCGCAGTCCTACTTCGGGGCGTACGTCACCGACGTGACCTCGGGCAGCCCCGCCGAGCAGGCGGGCATCCAGGCGGGCGACATCATCACCGCGGTCGACGGCGAGCCCGTGTACGGAACCTCCTACCTCGCAATCGCCATCCGCGGCCACTCGGTGGGCGACACCGTGACGGTCACCGTCGAGCGCAACGGGCAGGAGAAGGACATCGACGTGACGCTGGGCTCCGACACCGACTACGGCGACAGCACCGCAATCGGCTCGAGCGGCTCGACCAGCTCGACCGGCTCTAGCTCCTCGAGCTCCTCTGAGTCGGAGAGCTCGAGCTCGTCATCGTCGGACTCCTCGAGCTCCTCTGACGAGAGCGGCTCGCGCAGCGGCATCCTTTCGCTGTTCGGCGGCAATGACGGCTCCTCCGAGGGCGGCTCAGGCTCCACCGGCTCCGGCTCCACCGGCTCTGCGGGTGGCTCGAGTTCTGGGTCGAGCAACGGCTATGGATACGGGTATGAGGACTACACCGGCGATACGGGTGCCGGCTACGGCTTTGGCATCGGCTCCGGCTCCGGCTACGGCAGTGACTACGGTTCCGGCTACGGCTACGGCAACTACGGCTCGGGCTACGGCTACGGGTCGGGCTACGGCTACGGGTCGGGCGCGGGAACCTACGGCTCGGGTCAGGGCTCGTACGGCTACGGCTTCTAGTCTGAGACGTCCGGTAGCCCCCG
>CAIFEU010000225.1 GCA_903789505.1 uncultured Coriobacteriales bacterium | reverse complement strand
ATGTACGCCTTCGTCGAAGGCAGACCCATTCTTGAAAAGGGAGAGGTGGTAGACCGGTGAACCCGCTGGCAATGCATGGTGACGTCCCGCGCGCGCTGCTCGTGCTCGAGGACGGTTCCGTCTTCGAGGGCTATTCCGCCGCGGCGCCGGGCGAATCGTTCGGCGAGGTCGTCTTCAACACTTCCATGGTCGGCTACCAGGAGATCGTCTCCGACCCGAGCTATGCGGGGCAGATCGTCACGCTCACCTACCCGCAGGTCGGCAATTACGGCGTATGCGACCAGGACATGGAGGACGAGGAGCTCGCGCTGCGCGGGCTGGTCGTGCGCGACTTGTGCCGCACGCCGTCGAACTGGCGCAGCTCCGGCAGCTTCCGGGACTTCCTCATCGAGCGGGGGGTCGTGTGCATCGAGGGCGTCGACACCCGCGCGCTGACGCTCACGATCCGCGAGAAGGGCGCTATGCGCGGTGCCATCTCGACCGTCGACCTCGACCCCGCGCACCTGCTGGGTCGCGTGCGCATGTCTCCGTCCATCCAGCAGACCAACTTCGTCGCGGAGGTCTCCTGCGACGAGCCCCGGACCTACCCCGCGCTTGACGGGCAGGCGCGGCACCGCGTGGTCGCCTACGACTGCGGCGAGAAGCTCGGCATCCTGCGCAAGATGCGCGCACGCGGCTGCGAGGTGACGGTCGTGCCGTGGGACACCCCCGCAGAGCGGGTGCTCGAGCTCGACCCCGACGGGGTGTTCTTCTCCAACGGGCCGGGCGACCCCGAGCGCGTCGAGCCGACGGCCCGCGCGGTCGGGGACATCCTGGGCAAGAAGCCCGTCTTCGGCATCTGCCTGGGCAACCAGATGATGGCGATCGCGGCGGGGTCGCGCATCGAGAAGCTCAAGTACGGCCATCACGGCGGCAACGAGCCGGTCATGAACCTCCTGACCGGTCGCGTCGAGGTCACCGCCCAGAACCACAACTACGGACTCGTCTTCCCCAGCCTGGGACCGATCGTCCCCGAGCTCTCGGGGGGCGAGGCCGACCATCACGACGACCTGCGCTACTGGAGCCAGCGACGCATCGCCCCGGTGGTGAGCAACGAGCGCTTCGGACGCATCCGGCTGACGCACGTGAACCTCAACGACGGAACCCCCGAGGGCATCCAGTTCCTCGACATACCTGCGTTCTCGGTGCAGTACCACCCCGAGAGCGAGCCGGGACCGCTCGACGCGTCCTACCTGTTCGACGCGTTCGACCGCCTGATGGACGGCGACCCCGATTATCTTGCCATCGACATCCGTGAGGGGAGGCGCTTCTAAGTGCCGCGCCGTACAGACATCAAGAAGATCCTCGTCATCGGCTCAGGTCCCATCGTGATCGGCCAGGCGTGCGAGTTCGACTACTCGGGCACGCAGGCGTGCCGCGCGCTGCGCAAGGAGGGCTACGAGGTCATCCTCGTCAACTCCAACCCCGCGACGATCATGACCGACCCGGCGACCGCCGACCGCACCTACATCGAGCCGATCACCGTGGACGCGGTCTCCCAGGTCATCGAGCGCGAGCGCCCCGACGCCCTGCTGCCCAACATGGGCGGCCAGACCGCCCTGAACTGCGCGGTCGCGCTGGGTGAAGCGGGCGTGCTGGACAAGTACGGCGTCGAGGTGATTGGCTGCGACCTCGACTCGATCAAGACGGGGGAGGACCGCGAGCTGTTCGCCGAGGCGATGCGCTCCATCGGCCTCGAGGTCGCCAAGTCGGGCTTCGCCCACTCCCTGGACGAGGCAGAGGGCATCGCCGACGAGCTCGGGTACCCGGTCGTGATCCGTCCCTCGTTCACGCTCGGGGGCGCCGGCGGCGGCATGGCGTACGACCTGCGCGGCCTTCGCGACATCGTCTCGCAGGGGCTCGAGCTCTCTCCCGCCCACGAGGTGCTCGTCGAGCAGTCGATCGAGGGCTGGAAGGAGATCGAGACCGAGGTCATGCGCGACGGCGCCGGCAACGGCATCGTGATCTGCACGATCGAGAACCTCGACCCGATGGGCGTGCACACCGGAGACTCGATCACCGTCGCGCCCGCCCAGACCCTGTCCGACAAGGAGCTCCAGCGCCTGCGCGACTATTCGCTCGCCATCCTGGAGCGCATCGGCGTCGCCACGGGCGGGTCGAACGTCCAGTTCGCGGTCAACCCCAAGGACGGCCGCATCATCGTCATCGAGATGAACCCGCGCGTGAGCCGCTCCTCGGCGCTTGCCTCCAAGGCAACCGGCTTCCCGATCGCCAAGATGGCGGCCCTGCTGGCGGTGGGCTACACGCTCGACGAAATCACCAACGACATCACCCGCGCCACGCCGGCGTGCTTCGAGCCCTCGA
The DNA here is from genome assembly GCA_903789505.1 of uncultured Coriobacteriales bacterium. GTDB lineage: Bacteria > Actinomycetota > Coriobacteriia > Coriobacteriales > UMGS124 > CAIFEU01. Next base: position 788 of record CAIFEU010000225.1, on the reverse strand, counting down.
TTGACTACTGCGTCGTCAAGGTGCCTCGCTTCGCGTTCGAGAAGTTCAAGGGCACCGACGAGACGCTCACGACGCGCATGAAGAGCGTCGGCGAGGTCATGGGCATCGGCCGGTGCTTCGAGGAGGCGCTCGAGAAGGCGATGCGCTCCCTCGAGCAGGGCCACCTCGGCCTGGGCGCGGACGGTAGGGACGACTTCGACGAGGACCGCTTCCGCGAGCTCGTGAGCCGCCCGACCCCCGCACGCATCTACTACGTCGCCGAGGCGCTGCGCCGTGGTTGGAGCGTCGAGCAGGTCCACGAGCTCAACAACATCGACCCGTGGTTCCTCGAGCGCATCAAGGACCTGGTGAGCGCCGAGGGGGCCATTCGCGACCTCGGGTTCGACGGGCTGGACGCCGAGCGCATGCTGCAGGCCAAGCAGCTGGGCTTCTCCGACGCGCAGATCGCTCATCTGACCTCGACGAGCGAGGACGCGGTGCGCTCGCGGCGCAAGGAGCTCGGTGTGACGCCGGTCATCAAGACGGTCGACACCTGCGCCGGCGAGTTCGCCGCGCGGACGAGCTACCACTACAAGACGTACGAGCGCGGCGGTGCGACCGAGTATCGCGAGGCGGAGAAGCCGCGCGCGATCATCCTCTCGGCCGGGCCCAACCGCATCGGGCAGGGCATCGAGTTCGACTACTGCTGCGTCCACGCCTCCTACGCGCTTGAGGCGAAGGGCTACGAGACCGTGATGGTCAACTGCAACCCCGAGACCGTCTCCACCGACTACGACACCTCCGACCGC
>CAIFEU010000224.1 GCA_903789505.1 uncultured Coriobacteriales bacterium | reverse complement strand
GCGCGGGATTGAGGTGAGCTACCCGCGCTTCTATCGCTAGACGCCGAACGCCACGGCATGGCGCACGGCAGAAGGCGGGCGCAGACCGTCGGAGCCTACCCCAGTAATCCGCGGCCAAGGGCGCACCCTTCACCACGGGTGGCAGTCAGAGCAGATCGATGAGCTCCTGCTGGCTGTGGACGCCCGCCTTTTCGTAGATATGGCGCACGTGGTACTTGAGGGTGTTGCGCGTGATTCCCAGCTCCCCCTCGATGCGCGGCGCGTTGCCTCCGCGCACAAGCAGGCAGAAGACGTCCTTCTCGCGCTCGGTCAGATGCAGCTGCGCGGCAAGCTCGTCGCAGCGCGCCGACACTGCCGCCGCGTAGTCCAAGGGGGCCCGCTCGGGGGATGCGCCCAGGACGTCGGCGGAGCAGTCCTGAGGACGGGAGACGCCCCGCGTCGAGGCAGTGCCCCCTCGCATGCCCCGGTCTGCGGACGCCGCCGGCGATTCGAGGGCGGTCGGTTCAAAGACGCGCAGGCGGCGCGACCTATCCTGCTCAACCCCCTCGATCGTGCGGTCAAATCCGAAGTCGCGCATCGAATTGACCGTGTACATCGTGATTGCCACCAGGACCGCCGCGACCGCCAGGCGAGACGCCAACGGTGACGCCGCGAGCGACCCGGTGAACACGATGCCCAGCAGCGCCCCCACCGATATCCCTGCGTAGTACAAGGCATTGCCCCATAGGATGGCGGGCAGGGCGTTCGACGTGCTGCGCGCCGCAATCGCGCACAGGGAGAGCGACATGAGCTGCGAGAATACCGTCGCCCCACAGGTCAGCGCCACCGAGGCAGGCACCGCCACACCCGGGTCGCCGAGCACCACGAGCACAAGACCGACCTGCAGCAGCAGGAAGGCAGCGTCGAACAGGACGTCAGCCCTCGGCCCGTTCCTGCACACAAGGGCGTAGACCACGATGGCGGCGAGAAAGGCGCACGAGAACCAGCCCGAAAGGACCGTAACGTCCGCCTGCTCGTATCTCATGCCGAAGCCGTAGGCGAGGCGGAACGCCAGGATGTACACGAACAGGTCATGCGTGAGCGGAAGGACCGAACGCGGGCTCGTCACCTCCACGTCAGAGGCAGGGTCCGCCGCCGCGAACTCCGAGAACTGCCCGCGCGTCCACACACCGGCGCACACCAGCGCCACCATGGTGCACGTCACGTAACAAGCGAGTGAGGCGGCAAACCCGCAGTCGGAGACGAACTGACCCAGAGGACCGGCGATGATCTCGGCGGACGCGAAGCAGACGACGAGCTGGCGCGTCGGGAGGCGGATGGCGAGGACGAGCTGCAGAATCGTCGCCCACGAAACCGCCAGGGCGATTAGGCAGATGCCCGACAGGAGCATCCCGGCGCTTGAGAGACGCACGCCTGCCAGCGCAAGCGCCGACCCGACGATGCACAGCACCAGGGCGGCAAGGGTGACCAGCGAGGAACGTATCGCACGGGGTCTCGCACGGGCCACCAGGGCAAGCGCGACCATGAACACCGCTTGGGCGAGAGTAGCCCAGTCGCGCGCGTAGTCTGAGACCGCCGCCACGACCGGTCCGGCTCCAAGGGAACCGTTGAACTGAATCGTCGTAATCCCCAGCAGAACCTCGGTGAAGAGACACGCCGCGAAGAGACGCAGCTGGACCGGACCGCTACCCCGTTTGACTCGCTCTCCCAAACAACCCCCTCTCGCACCGAGCCTCACCGTCGGCGCTCAGGATAGCCAACCGCAACGGTCCCCGCAATCGTCACGTGATGGGACGCCTCCTCTCACCATGCGCGCATCGTTCCGAATTTGAGGCCATCTACCTGCAGTGACGTCCGTCCCACCCCAGAGGGGCGAGGCGGTTTGAGACTCTGCGGGATAGCGTGTGGCCCGGTTCGAGAGCGAACGGCGTCAGCTTCGCGTTCCCGCTCCGCCCGCTCCCCGCGGCAAGGCCGCGAGGCACACGAGGCCAGAGAATCAGCTCCCGTCGAGCCGTCCACAGGAAGGACGCGACGAGGGCACGGAAGCCGAAAGGGGCATCACATGGATCGTCGCACATTCGTCAGGAACTCCGCCATCGCCGCCGCGGTGGGCGCCTCCGCGGGCATCGCGCCCGCGGCGATGGCAGCGGAGGGGTCGTCGTCGCAGGACGGCAAGGCGTCCGGCTCCGCCCTTGCCGACGAAGCCAAGCAGGGCAACCCCTCCTGGCTCGGCGAGGAACCCGAGGTTGCATCCTCCGACATCGTACGGACCGAGACCACGACGCTGCTAATCGTAGGCGCCGGCACCTCGGGCCTGGCGTGCGCGGCGACCGCCTGCGACATGGGGCTCGACTTCGTCCTCGCGGAGAAGCTCTCGACCATCCCGGAGTCGCGCGAGTACTTCGGCGCGGTCAACTCTACGCTCCAGCAGCAGGCGGGCATCACTATCGACAAGGGCAAGCTCCTCAACGAGCTCTCGCGCTACGCCAGCGGCAAGTGCGACCGCGACGTCATTCGCATATGGATTGACGAGAGTGCCGAGTGCGTCGACTGGTTCACCCCAATGCTCAACGCCGCCGGCCAGAGCCTGATCCTGCCCGACTACGCCAGCGAGCAGGCGGGCGGCACGGACTACTACTCCCCGGTCATTGAGCACATGACCGGCACCTTCTATATCCCGCCGGTGCGCAACGAGGTCATCCTGCAGCACATCCAGAACTCGGGTCACGACGTCTCCTACGACTACGAGCTGGTGCGCCTGGTACACGGTGACGGCGGCGTGACCGGGGCAATCTTCGACACGGACGACGGATACGTCCAAGTTGACGCCAAGTATGTCGTGCTTGCCTGCGGTGGGTACGCGGCGAACCCCGACATGATGATGGCCCTGCAGCCCGGGACGTGCTCCTGCATCACCACAGACAGCTACAACCCGTCCTGCTCGGGCGACGGTATCAAGGCGGGTCTGTGGGCTGGCGCCATCAAGGAGCCGTTCGCGGCACCGATGCTGTTCGACCGCGGCGTGGTCGACAACGGGGTCGACGCCGGATACGTCAAGGGTGCTAACGGCAAGTACGTTCTGCCCGGAGAGACCTTCCAGCTCAACATCGGCAGCCAGCCGTTCCTCAAGGTCAACCGCCGCGGCAAGCGCTTCGCCAACGAGTCCA
>CAIFEU010000223.1 GCA_903789505.1 uncultured Coriobacteriales bacterium | reverse complement strand
CCCTCGCCCGGCAGGGGCGGGGTGGCGCGCTCGAACTCCTCCGAGCCCATCAGCTGCGCCATGCCGACCTGCGGGTGCTGGTACATGATGTCGAGCAGCTCGATGAAGTCGCGCGTGATCTCGCGCGGGGTGACGTGGGTCTGGGCGCCAACGCGCGCCATCTCGACCCGGAGGAACTCCACCAGGTCGTCGTCGCCGAGCCGGCGCTCGTACCCCAGCAGCCCCGCGTGGATGTCGGCGAGCTTCTCGGTCAGCACCAGCAGCTCCTCGTTCGTGAGGGGCTGCAGGGTGATGACCGGGGCGAACATGTCGGCGTAGCCCTGCCCCCCGAAGCGCCCCTGCGTCAGGCGCGAGCGCAGCGCCTCGTAGGAGTACAGGCCCCGGCGGCGGTCCTCGACCGCCTGCGGCGTCCCGCTCATGATGACCCCGAGGTTGCGCGCCTTGCCCTGGAGGGCGTCGTTGTACATCGCCAGGACCTTCTCGTAGTTGTACTGGCGGGCGACCTGGTTCGGGATCTTGTAGAGGTTGACCAGCTCGTCGATCAGGACGATCAGCCCCTCGTAGCCCGCCCCCTTGAAGAACTGGGCGAACAGCTTGAGGTAGTCGTACCAGTCGTCGTCGGAGATCGCCACGCTGACGCCGAGCTCCGCACGCGCCTCGGACCGGGTGCGGTACTCCCCGCGGAACCACTTGACGACGCTCGCCTTGGTCCGGTCGTCCCCCTCGACGTGCGCTCGGTAGTACATCGTGAGCAGGCGCGCGAAGTCGAAGCCGTGCACGAGGTCGTGCAGCTGCTCGACGACCTGCTGGATGCAGCGCTCCACGGCACCGGGGAACTCGGGCGACGACGGGTCGACCCCGCTGGCGGCGACCTGCTGCTGGACGTTGGAGATCCAGCGGTCCAGCACGAGCGTCAGCGCGCCGCCCTCGGGGCGCGTCTTGGTCGACAGGTTCGAGATGAGCTCCCGGTAGGTCGCCAGCCCCTGCCCCTTGGTGCCCTGAAGGCGCCGCTCGGGCGTCAGGTCGGCGTCGGCGACGACGAAGTTGCGGCCCATCGCGTGGTTGCGGATCGTCTGGAGCAGGAAGCTCTTGCCGCTGCCGTAGCGCCCCACGACGAAGCGGAACGACGCCCCGCCCTGCGACACCAGCTCCAGGTCGCGCAGAAGCGCCTCGATCTCGACCTCGCGGCCGACCGTTATGTAGGGCAGGCCGACGCGCGGGACGACGCCGCCCTTGAGCGAGTTCATGATCACGTTCGCGATGCGACGGGGCACCCGGACGCCGTCCGATGCGCTCTCCTTCGTGGGCACGGCCCGCCTCCCCCCTCGGCCGGGGGCGTCCCGCCCTCGGCCACCGTTCGTACTGTGGGTCAGAAGTATAGGAACATCTGTTCGGTCATTCAAGCCCCCCGGCGCCTGCCTCGAAAGCTTCATCACAGCCCGAGCGCGGAGCGGACGTCGGCGACGTAGTCCTCGACCAGCGAGGGCACGTCCCCGACGTACTCAATCGCGTTGTCCCCGAGCGCGTCGAAGAGCCTCTCGTTGACGGCGTCGACGAGCATGTCGAGGGTCGGCCCCGAGCCGGCGCGGCACAGCTCGCGCGGGTCGCGTCCCTCGAGCAGGGCCCTGACCAGCGCGATCTCGTCGGCGTCCAGCCCCGCGGCGCCGCCCGCGGCACCCTGCGCCCGCGTCTCGGGGACGCCCGGCGACGGCGTCACGCCCGCCTCCCGCGGCGCCTCGGCGCGTCCCTCCCCCCACGCCTGAGCCGGGGCGGGGAGGGTCGTCTGCGCCGGCGCCTGGCGAGCGGCGGACCACAGCGTGCCCGGCGAGAAGGCGAGGCCCTCCTCGACGTCCTCGCGCTCCTCGTCAACGAGCAGCGACTCGCGCGTCCTGGCGGCGGCGCTGCGGATGCCCCCCAGCGCGGACCGGTCGATTCTGAGCTCCGGGATTGTGTGGGCGCTGCGCCAGGCGCGCACGCGCCCCACCTCCTCGCCGATGATCCTGTCGAGGTACTTGGGCACCGGGCGCTCCTGCAGCCTGCGGGGGTAGTCGTACGCCTCGCGCATCCGCGCGTCGACGGCACGCATCGTCCGCGTGAGCTCCGTCGACCCGTCCTGGCTCACGAACGTCACCGCGTGGTACCAGGCGCCGCCGACGCGCGCGAAGTACTCGGCGCCCCCCAGGTGGACGATCGCGTCGGGCCCCGGCTCCTCCCGATAGACGGCCCCCTCGAACATGCGGTGCGAAGTTGACCACGGGCTCCCGAAGAGGCCCTGGTAGTAGCCCTTCTTACGCCTGCGGTCGCAGTGGTCGACCAGGCGGTAGAAGACGGCGCAGGCGACCGCCGCGGCGTCGTCACGATGCTCGCGGAAGAACGGCGACTTCCTCACCGAGGGGCCGCACGCGTCGAGCAGCGCGTCGAAGAGCTCGTCGCGCGTGGGCGCCGAGGGCCCCGACGGGCTGCCCTGCCCCACCCCGGGCGCGCCGACGGCGGCCGCGTCGCGAAGGGAGAAACCCTCGTCGAACGACTCGAGCGGCGGCTCGCCGGCGCGCAGCATGCGCTCGAACGGCGCGCCGTCCGGCGCGTCGCCCCGGGCGCCTGCCCCCTGCCGCGCTCCCCTCGCCGCGCCGGCGGGGCGCGGGGAGCCAGCGCGGGCGGACAGGTGCGCCACCTGGGCGCGCGCGATCGTGCCGAGCGGGGGCGCGGCGCAGGGCGCCGAGCGGCGCGTGATCAGGCCGACGTCCAGCCCGTGGCAGATGACGTAGTCGTTCGCCCACCTCGAGAGGCAGAGGTCCAGCGAGTAGTCGATGCCGCCGAAGTCGCGACGCAGGTCGCCCAGCGCCCGGAAGGCCGGCATGCCGGGCTCGGGCCCGAACCCGCAGATGACCTCGTTGGCGAGCAGCCGCACGAGGGCGGGGCTGGTCACGGCCCGCATGCCCGGACCCTCGCCCCGCCTGACGCGCGTGCGCCAGGAGACGTACCAGCGCAGCTGCCCGTCGGACATCTGCTGGTAGCAGGGGATGTACGAGGAGAGCGGCCACACCTCGTCGAAGTCGTCCGTCGCGTCCCGCAGGATGCGCGCCTGCTCGTAGAAGACCTTCGGCGAGAGGCGCGAGCCCGGCCCGGACGCCCCCGCCACGTCGCGCACGCGCGCGTAGGAGCTCGGGAGCTCGACGCGCCCGGCACGCGGGGGCTGGGGTCGGACGCGTACGGGCGCCGCCGGGGCGCCGGGGCGTGCGCCCCCGTCCCGGCC
>CAIFEU010000222.1 GCA_903789505.1 uncultured Coriobacteriales bacterium | reverse complement strand
CGCTCGAGCACCGCGGCGGCTGCCCCGGCTCGGCGCCGCGCTCGCTCGGCGGTGCCCGGCGCCCGCAGGCGGCGCGCGTCCCCGCGGCGTCCGCCGCTCAGGGCGCGCCCTCGCAGCTCGCGCAGTGGCCGTGCCAGATCAAGCTGGTGCCGACCAGCGCCCCGTACTTTGCCGATGCCGACCTGCTCGTCGCCGCCGACTGCTGCGCCTACGCCTACGCCGGCTTCCATGCCGAGCTGATGGCGGGCCGCGTGACGCTGATCGGCTGCTCGAAGCTCGACATGGTCGACTACTCCGAGAAACTCGCGCAGATTCTGCGTGACAACTCGGTTCGCAGCGTGGTCGTCGCGCGGATGGAGGTCCCGTGCTGCGGCGGGCTTGAGTATGCTGTCCGCGAGGCCGTCGAGCGCAGCGGCAGGGACGTCCCCGCCGAATGCGTGACCTTTGCCGTCGACGGCGGCGTGCTCGCGCGCGAGCGGATGTAGGCGCGTCCCGACGGGGCGGCCGCCGGCGCGCAGGCGCCCGCGGCTCCCGGGCGCCCCTCGCGGGGCGTCGGGGGCGCGCGTCGGGAAGGACAACGGTTTTTCGCCCGCGCGACCGCGCGGGCGGAGTGATCCAGGGAGAGGACGAAGATCATGACCGAGGAAGAAAAGCAGCGTATTCTCAACCAGATGTTCTGCTTCCAGTGCGAGCAGACCGCCGGCGGCACCGGCTGCACCGGCGCGGCGGGCGTGTGCGGCAAGACCGCTGCGGTCGCCGGGGAGCAGGACGAGATCACCGGCGCGCTGGTGGGCCTCGCCCGCGCCTGGGCGCCCCAGGTGTGCGGCGACGCGCCCGCGCAGACCGTGCCCGACGACGTGCGCGACCTGCTGCTCGAGGGCCTGTTCACCACGCTCACGAACGTGAGCTTCGACGCCGAGTCCGAGCGCACCCTGGTGGAGCGCGCCCACGCCCTGCGCGACGCCGCGGTGGCGCGCTTCGGCTCCGCCGACCCCGACCTGGCCACCCGCGCCGCCGACCTGGACATGGACGAGGTCTGGGGCGCGCAGCAGGACGTCCGCTCGCTCAAGTCGCTCATCCTGTTCGGCCTGCGCGGCGTCGCTGCCTACGCGTATCACGCCCGCTACTGCGGCAAGTCCGACGACAGCGTCAACGCGACGATCGTCGAGGGGATGTCCGCCCTCGCCGAGCCCGACTGGGGCGTCGACGAGCTGCTCCCGCTGGTCCTGAAGGTGGGCGGCGCCAACTTCACCGCGATGCAGATGCTCGACGCGGCCAACACCGAGCACTTCGGGACGCCCGCGCCCACCACGGTGCAGCTTGGCGTCGAGCCCGGCCCGTTCATCATCGTGAGCGGCCATGACCTGCACGACCTGTACAAGCTGCTGTGCGCCACGGAGGGCACCGGCGTCAACGTCTACTCGCACGGCGAGATGCTGCCGGCGCACGCCTACCCCGAGCTCAACTGCTTCGAGCACTTCAAGGGCAACTTCGGCACCGCCTGGCAGAACCAGCGCAAGGAGTTCGCCAACGTCCCCGCGCCGATCCTGTTCACGACCAACTGCCTGATGCCGCCGGCGAGCTCCTACGCCGACCGCGTGTTCACGACCGGCCCGGTCCAGTTCCCCGGCTGCCCTCACATCGATGCCGACGAGCAGGGCCACAAGGACTTCGACGCGCTGATCGCGAAGGCGCGCGAGCTGGGCGGCTACGGCGAGTTCACGCCGCAGACCGGCGTCAACGGAGGCACCAGCGTGACCACCGGCTTCGCCCATGACGCGGTCCTTGGCGTCGCGGACAAGGTCATCGAGGCGGTCAAGTCCGGCCAGGTGAAGCACATCTTCCTGGTGGGCGGCTGCGACGGCGCGCGCGCCGGGCGCAACTACTACACGGAGTTCGTCAAGAAGACCCCTGCCGACTCGCTGATCCTGACGCTGGCCTGCGGCAAGTACCGCTTCAACGACCTCGACCTGGGCACCGTCGCCGGCCTGCCGCGCCTGCTCGACATGGGCCAGTGCAACGACGCGTACAGCGCCCTGGTGGTCGCGACCGCGCTGGCGAAGGCGTTCGACTGCGGCGTGAACGACCTGCCGCTGACGCTGGTGCTGTCCTGGTACGAGCAGAAGGCGGTCTCAATCCTGCTCACGCTGCTCAACCTGGGGCTCAAGGGCATCTATCTGGGGCCGACGCTGCCGGAGTTCGTGTCGCCGACGGTGCTGCAGGTGCTGGTCGACAACTACGACATCCACCCGACGACGACGCCCGACGCCGACCTGGCGGCAATCCTGGGCGAGTAGAGCACTTCCCGCCGCGCGTGCCGCCTCGCGCCCCCGCCACGGAGCGCGGGGTGTGGGCGGCGCCGCGGCGGGGGTACGCCTGCGGCGCATGGGCGCCAGGGGTCTGATGACCGTGCCTAGCTGGCGCGGGCGTCGGGCCCCTGCCGCGCGTGCGGGCGTGGGCCGCCGTGCGAACGCGGGTGCGCGACGCCGCCGTCGCGGGCGACGGGGGCATGACGAGAGGCGGTTGCGATGCTGCCAGACGGTTGGGGAGAACGCCGCGGGGCGACGCTGGCGGGCGCGCGCCCGGCGGCCACCGAGACGGCCCCCGCGCTGCGCGGGCTCAGCCCCGACATGCGCGAGGCGTGCCTGAGCGTCGCGCGCGAGCACGGGCTGTCCGCCCGCGAGCTCGAGATCCTCGAGCTCTATGTTGCCGGCGCGACGCTGCGCCAGCTGTGCGAGGCGCTGTTCGTCTCGCGCAACACGGTCAAGACGCACCTGCTGCACATCCATCGCAAGCTGGGCGCGCACACGCGCGACGAGGTCGTCGCCCTGATCAGAGCCGCTCGGGCGTGACCTCGCGCAGCCCCTGCGCTGCCGCCGTCTCGCCCCAGTCGCGGTAGAACCGCGCCGCGCGGGCGATGTAGTCGCGCTGCTCGGGGCTCACCTGCCGCACGACGCGCCCCGGCACGCCCATGACCAGCGAGCCGGCGGGGACGCGCCTGCCCTCGCTGATTAGCGCGCCCGCCGCAATCAGGCTGCCCGCGCCGATGACGGCGCCCGACAGCAGCGTGGCGCCCATGCCGACCAGCGTGTCGTCGCCCACGCGGGCGCAGTGCACGACCGCCGCGTGCCCGATCGTGACGCGCGCCCGACCACCAGCCCCGCCGCCCGCGCCTGCCTCGAGCGCCTGCCCGCCGGCGCGGCGTCCGCGCGGGGGGCCTCTGCCGCATCCCCGTCGTCGCCCGCGCCGTCCCGCCCGCACGCCTCGGCGGGGTCACCCGCGCCCTCCGTGTTCCCG
>CAIFEU010000221.1 GCA_903789505.1 uncultured Coriobacteriales bacterium | reverse complement strand
CCCTGCGCCCGCCAGGCGCCGCTCGAGCTCGGCGACGCGGGCGTCGAGCGCCTCGAGCGTCAGGTCGCCGCCCGGGCGCGCCCTGCGCGCGAGCGCGCCCTCGAGGGTGAGCCGCTGGTCCGCCGAGATGCGCAGGTTGGTCTCCAGCTCCGAGAGCACGCCCAGCACGTAGGTCAGGCGCTGCGGGGAGCCGAACTCCGAGGCGAGCTGCGCCATGCGCGCCGGGTCGCCCTCGTCCAGGACGCCGTCGGCGGGCTCGGTCACGCTCGCCACGTACACGTTGCGCACGTAGCTCGTCAGGTCGCGCGCGTACTGGGCGATGTCTCCCCCTCGGTCGGCGAGCTCGGCGACGCACGCGAAGCACCCGGCGACGTCGCGGCGCGCGATGCGCTCGACCACGCCGTCGAGGGCGTCGCCGCTCACCTCGCCCAGCACGCTCTCGGCGTCCGCCAGGGTCAGGCTGCCGTCGCCGTACACGGAGAGCTGCTCGAGCGTCGAGAGCGCGTCGCGCATGCCGCCGCGGCTGTAGCGCGCGATCAGCTCAAGGGCGCCCGGCTCGGCGGTGAAGCCCTCCTGTTCGCATACGTCGGCGAGGTGGCGCCGGATGTCCTCGGTCGCGATGCGGTGGAACTCCAGGCGCTGGCAGCGCGAGAGGATCGTCTCGGGGACCTTCTGCGGGTCGGTCGTGCACAGGATGAACACCACGTGCGCGGGCGGCTCCTCGAGGGTCTTGAGCAGCGCGTTGAACGCCGCCACCGAGAGCATGTGGACCTCGTCGATGATGTAGATCTTGTACCTGCCCTGCGTGGGGGCGTAGGCGACGCGGTTGATGATCTCCTCGCGGACGTTGGCCACGCCGGTCCGCGAGGCGGCGTCGAGCTCGTAGACGTCCGGGTGGGTGCCGGCAGCGATCTGGGCGCACTGCTCGCAGGTGCCGTCCGGCTCGGGGGTGACGCCCTTGTCGCACAGCAGCGCCTTCGCGAGGATGCGCGCCGTGGAGGTCTTTCCCGTCCCGCGCGGCCCGCTGAACAGGTACGCGTGCGCCTGCCTGCCGTTGGCCAGGGCGTTCTGCAGCGTCGTGACGATGTGACGCTGCCCGACCATCGTCTCGAACGTCTGCGGGCGGTACTTGAGATACAGCGACTCCATGGACGACCCCCTCGCGCGCCCTCGGCGATGCCCGGGGGCCGGTACCGCGGCGCGGGCGGCCTGCCCCGGGCGCCGGCGGGCGCCTGATTGCCTGCTGCTGCAAGTGTACGGCAGCAGGCGCGGGCCGGCCCTCGCGGCAAGGCCGATGCGTGAGGACTCCACCGCCGCGCGGGGGCGGGCGTGCCGGCGCCGGGGAGGCGGAGGCACCCTACTCCGAGAGCAGGACCTCGTCGCTGTCGAGCTCCTCGCCGGTGCGGCTCCTGTACAGGGCGAGCAGGTCGTCGACGCCCATGCCGGCGCGCTCGGCGGAGCTGACGTCGGCGACGATCCGCCCCTCGTCCATGACCAGCGTGCGGTCTCCCACCGACAGGGCCTGCCCCATGTTGTGCGTGACCATGACCGTCGCGATGCCGCGCTCGCGGACGATCCTCTGGGTGAGCTGCATCACGCGCTCGGCGGCAAGGGGGTCCAGAGCGGCGGTGTGCTCGTCGAGCAGCAGCAGGTCGGGCGAGCCGATCGTGCACATCAGCAGGCTCACCGCCTGGCGCTGCCCTCCGGAGAGCAGGCCGACCTTGTCGTCGAGGCGCTCCTCCAGGCCGAACCCCAGGCCGGCGAGCTGCTCGCGGATGAACGCGCGGTTGGACTTGCTCATCGCGAACCTGAGGTCGGCGTGGCCGTTGCCGCGCGAGCGCAGGTAGGCGAGCGCGACGTTCTCGGCAACCGTGAGGTTGGGCGACGTCCCGCGCATCGGGTCCTGGAACACGCGCGAGACGCTCCTGGCACGGCGGAAGTCGGGGTCGAAGGTGACGTCGCGCCCGCCCACGACGATCGAGCCCCCGTCGGTGAGGAACTCGCCGGCGATGGCGTTGAGCAGCGTCGACTTGCCGGCCCCGTTGGAGCCGATCATGCAGGCGAACTCGCCGGGGCGCAGCGTCAGGCTCACGCCGCGCAGCACCTCGTGCTCCAGGGCGGTCCCCGCGCCGAAGGTCTTGGTCACGTCCCTGACCTCGACCATCGCGGGCTCGCCTGCCTCCGGGGCGCCCGCTCCCTGCGCCTCGGCGCGCGCGGCGTCCGCGTCGGGGCCTGCGGGGGCCTGGCGGCGACGCGCGTGGCGCTGGCGGGAGCGCCGCACGGACGAGGCGAACGCGGGGGCGGCGAGGAACAGGGCGACGATGACCGCCGACACCAGCTTGAGCGAGTTGGCGTTGAGCACGTCGAGCGACAGCGCCACCTGGATGATGACGCGGTAGACGACCGACCCCACCACGGCGCAGACCAGCCCGGCGGTGACCGAGCGCCTGCCCCCGAACAGCTCGCCGATGATGACGCTGGCGAGGCCGATCACAATCATGCCCGAGCCCGAGCTGACGTCGGCGAAGCCCTGGTACTGCGCCAGCAGGGCGCCGGATAGGCCCACCATCGCGTTGGACAGCGCGATGGTGCCGACCTTCATGGCGTCGGCGTTGATCGAGCTGGCGCGCACCATCGACTCGTTGTCGCCGGTCGCGCGCACGGACAGGCCCAGCTCGGTGCGGAAGAACAGCGCGAGCAGCGCGATGACCACGGCCGTGACCAGAAGCGCGAGCACGAAGCGCGCCATGTCCTTGTCGAGCGTGAGGCCCAGCGCCGAGCTGGCGAGCCCCTGCAGGGAGGCGTAGGCCTTGGGGGCGCTGATAAGAGAGACGTTGGGGCCTCCCAGCACCGTGATGTTGACCGTGTACAGGCCGGTCATCGTGATGATGCCCGCCAGCAACGGGTTGATCCTGGCCTTGGTCATCAGGAAGCCCGTGACGACGCCCGCCAGGCCGCCGGCGAGCGCGCCGCACACCAGGCCGGCGACCGGGTGGCCTGCGACGCTCATGACCGCGGCGACCGCCATGCCCAGGCAGAAGCTGCCGTCGACCGTGAGGTCGGGGACCTGCAGGATGCGGAACGAGAGGAACACGCCGACGGCGAGCAGGCCGTACTGCAGGCCCAGGTTCGCCGCGTCGAACAGAAGCGAGAGCGTCATCGGAAAGCCTTCCCCTACCTCGTGAGGCCCGGGCGCCGCGCGGGCGCCGGGCCGGTTGCATACGCTGTCTCCCCCGCCGCCGGTCGCGCGACGGCGGCGGGGCGGCACGGCGCCCTGAGCCGGGCGCGGTCGGTGTCCTTCCGGGCACGCCCCGCCCCGCCCGCCCCCCCCGGGGGGTTGGGTGGGGGGTGGGGCCCCCCCCCC
>CAIFEU010000220.1 GCA_903789505.1 uncultured Coriobacteriales bacterium | reverse complement strand
GCGGGGTTCCCGGCGGGGGCAGGTGCGGCGAATACGGCGGGGCGCGGCCAGCGCGCCGGCGACGCCCCTGCCGCCGACATGGCGACGGCCGCCGCGGCCGAGCTCGCGACGTTCGACGCCGTCGTGGAGGAGGCGTCGCGGCGCTGGGGGCTCACCCCGCGCGAGCGCGCGGTGCTGCCCGGCCTGGCGCGCGGGCGCAGCATGGCCCACATCGCCGCCGAGCTGGTGGTGAGCAAGAACACGGTGCACACCCACGTGCGCAACATCTACGCCAAGGCGGACGTCCACTCCCAGGAGCAGCTCATGGACGCCTTCGAGGAGATAGCCCGCGAGCTCGCCGGGGGCGGCGCGAGGGCGTAGGCGCCGGGCGACGGAGGACGAGCAGGGACGGCCCGCGGGCGCGTGGGGGCACGCGAGCTACCGCGTGCGCGCGACCAGGTCGATGAGCTCCTGCTGGCTGTGGACCCCCAACTTGGCGTAGACGTTGCGGGCGTGGAACTTCACTGTGTTGCGCGAGACGCACAGCTCCTCGGTGACGTGCTGGGCGTTGTTGCCGCGCGCGAGCAGGCGCATCACCTGGTCCTCCCGCGGCGTGAGGCCGGCATCGGCGGAAATCTCGTCGCACCGCGCGTCGAAGGCGTCGACGAGCCGCTCGGCGGGTATCGGTTCCGGGACCGGGGCGTCGCGCTCGACCGCGTCGAGCGTGGCGTCGATGCTGAATCCGCCCAGGGTGAACACGACGTAGGTGACGATCGAGGCAAGGACGGCGGCGACGAGCAGCGCCCCGGCGGTGGCGTCGCGCGTGGCGAGCCAGGTTTCGACCATACCAAGCTGCGCGCCGAGGAAGATGCCCGCGTAGCTCGCCGCCGTGCCCCAGGCGATTGCCGGCACGGCGTCGGCCGCGCTTCGCCGAGCCACGGAGCACACCGCCATCCACACGAGCAGCTCGAAGCACAGAAAGCCCGTCACCAGCAGCTTCGACGCAAGCGCCGAACCCACCAGAACGAGCAGGAACCCGCACAACACCAGTAGGAACGAGAGCCTGAACAGGGCGTCTGCCCGCGGCGGGCGCCCCAGTGCGACGCAATACAGCGCCACGGCGAGCATCGCGCATGCGGCCAGCGCGTTGGACGTCATGGAGCCCTGGCCGCCGCCCGTGCGCAGCGCGAACCCGTACGCGACGCCGAACGCGAGGAAGTACGCGAACAGCCGGTGTCCCAGCGGGACGAACGCCCGCGGCTGGGAGATTTCTCGGTCCACGGGCGCCGTCCCCATCGACGCGGCGCGCCCCAGCGGGCCCCGCGCCATCGGGAAGTTCAGGGCGATTGCCCCCAGGTAGCAGGCAACGTCCGCCATCTGCGCTGCCGTGGCAGTCGCGACCAGCGAGAACGCCCAGGCGACGGGCATCGCCAGGGCGCAGCCGCCCGCGATGCACGCGCACGCGCCGCGTGTGTCGAGCCGGGAGCACGCGAGCAGCCACAGCAGAGTCACCCACGCCTGCGCCGCGGCCTGGGCGCACACGCCCGCAACGATGAGTGCCGCCGACCCCAGGCGCACACCCGCCCCCGCCGCGAGGTGACCCGCCAGCAGCAGCGCCACCGCCACCGCGGTGCACACAACCGGCGCGAGCGCGCCGGGGCGGCGACGGGAGACCGCGGTGAGCGCGACGAGCGTGACGGCGCCCGCGGCGGTCGACCAGTCGGGGGCGAACCCGTCGACCGAGCCGTACGCCCTGCCGAGCGCACCGTTGAAGAGCAGCGTCGAGAGCATCAGGAGCAGCGACGCCGCCAGGCACGCGACATATGACGTCGGCGCGGCGTTGTCAGGATCCGCCTGCGACGAACCCCGCCAAGCCCGCGCGTCGCGCCGATGCCCCGTCGCCAGCATGCGCTTCCCCGTCCTCCCGATGTCACGCCGCCCGCGCTCCGACTCGTCAGTTCCCGTCGCCGCGAGACACGTCCCGTTGGCCCCCTCTGCCAGGACCGCATCCTACACCGGCGGGGTGGGGAGCTTCAATCGCTCGCCCCATCTCAATCCCTCACGCCCTTTACGACCCATTCTACCTGCGGTTATATCGGTCCCACACCGGCGGGGTAGGGCCTTCGGAAGGGCCTGCGCCTATCGTGGGACACGTCCTGCGAGGCGCGCCGGACGCGCGTCGCGCACCCTCGTTCAGGTTGTGACGGGTGGAGGTCGCAAGCCCCGAGCATGTCAGGGCGCCCCGTCACGCGACCGTCGAAAGGAAGTCCCATGAGCAACTCACCCATGAACCGCCGCAGCTTCGTCTGCGGGTCCGCGCTCGGCCTTGCCGGCATCGCCGCCGGCGCGGCGGGCGTCGGCAGCGCGCTTGCCGCCGACGGCAAGGCGTCCTCCCCCGCGGACGGCGCCGCTGCCGCGGGCAAGGCGGGTGCCGTGTCGTCCAAGGCCGACGCCGCCTCCTCGGCAAAGGGCGCCTCCATGGCGGACGTCCCCGCCTGGCTGGGCGCCGAGCCCGAGGTCGCCGCGTCCGACATCGTCGCGACTGACGCCTGCGACCTGCTGATCGTCGGCGCGGGCTGCGCCGGCATGGCGGCAGCAGCCACGGCAAGCGACCTGGGCCTCAACTTCATCCTGGTCGACCGCGCCCAGGTGGTGCCCGAGACGCGCGAGTACCTGGGCGCCGTGAACTCCGCCGACGTCAAGGCCGCCGGCTGCGAGGTCAACCCCGGCAAGATTCTCAACGAGATCAGCCGCTACTCGAGCGGCAAGTGCAACCGCGACCTGGTCAGGATGTGGGTCGAGGACTCCGCCGAGATGATTGACTGGCTCGACCCAATCATGGCGGGCGCGGGCAAGGGCCCCGAGGTCGACACCACCGTGGCGACCGCCCACGAGGACGGCGGCACCGACTACTACCTGCCCGTGGTGCAGCACTGCTGGCCCGTGCCCTACGAGCCCCCGACCCGCAACGACGTGCTGCTCTCCCACATCCAGGACGCCGGGAACGACTGCCGCTTTGGCTACGACCTGGTGCGGCTGGTGCACGAGCAGGGCAAGGTGAGCGGCGCGATCTTCCAGACTGAGGTCGGCTACGTGCAGATCAATGCCACCTACACGCTGCTCGCGACCGGCGGCTACCCCGCCAACCCCGAGATGATGGAGGCGCTGCAGCCCGACGCCGTGCAGGTCATGACCGCCAACAGCTACAACTCCTTCGACGAGGGCGACGGCATCAAGGCAGCCATGTGGGCAGGCGCGCGCAAGCAGGCGGACCCCACCCCCATGCTGTTCGATCGCGGCGCGGTGCTGCCCGGCGTTGACGCCGGCTACGTGGAGGGCGCCGACGGCAAGAAGGAGCTGCCGGGCGAAATCTACCAGCTCAACATCGGTAGCCAGCCGTTCCTCAAGGTCAACCGCCGCGGCAAGCGCTTCGCCAACGAGTCCA
>CAIFEU010000219.1 GCA_903789505.1 uncultured Coriobacteriales bacterium | reverse complement strand
CCCCCCCCCCCGGGGGCCCCCCCCCCCCCCCCCGGGGGGGGGGCCCCTCGCGTATTCGGGGCCCGCCGCCACGACGCCAGCGCCATGGCCACTGCGCCGTCCGACGACTCCACGCTCCCGTCAGGGGAGCGGAGCGAGCGACGCGGTCCACATCTTGAATACATTTGCACGCGTCGTCATCGTGCGACACGGTGGCGAAAACGCCGCTTTTCATTCGCAATCCCACGTTCAACATTGATTCTCCTCCCCTTGCATTTTGAATGGGGCAAACCCATCCCACCTCTCTCGGACGCGCACGGCGGCACCAGCGACGATTTTGACCGCGTGGGAAGTAGCTATACAATGCACGTGACCTATCCGCTGTTGGCCGCCACAGCGGCCGCGCAAGGAGTCGCATGAGTGCATCCGTTCACGACGGAAGGCATCTGTCCGTCCTGGCGCTTGCGTTGCTCTTCACGTTGACATTCTGGGTCTCACCTGCAATCACCCACGCCTCCGAGGACACGACCGACGGCGCCTCTCAGGACACATCCACCACCCAGCAGGAAAGCTACGAGCTCCAGCAGCAGAGCACGCCCGTGACAGACGCCGTTCCCAGCGAGATTCAGCAGCGCGTCGAGCAGACCGCGTCCGCGTACAACGACGCCGTCTCCACGCGCGAGGGTCTCGAGGCGCAGATCGCCGACAACCAGTCCCGCATCGCCGAGCTGCAGGCGCAGCTGCCACAGCTGCAGGACCAGGCGAGCGACGCGATCGTCGCCAGCTACAAGAGCAGCCAGGGCGTCGGGACGCTGCTGGCGCTGATTCTCTCGTCTCAGGACTTCGAGTCGCTCATCTCGAGCATCGAGTACTGCAACGACATGCAGCGCTACAACACCGACCAGATCAACGAGCTGGTCGCCGCCGAGCAGGAGCTCACGGCGCTGGAGTCGGACCTGGAGGAACAGCTCACCCAGGCGCAACAGGCGGAGCAGGACGCCTCCGACGCGCTCGCGCAGGCCCAGCAGGCCCGAGCCGACGCGATTGCCGCGGCGCAGGCCGCCGCGGCCCAGGCAGCGGCCGAGCAGGCAGCGGCGCAGCAGGCAGCGGAGGCGGCGGCTGCGGCGCAGGCAACGGACGCCGGCTCGGGCGAGGCTTCCGCCACCTCCCAGGCCACCTCGGGGCAGGCGGTCGAGACGACCTCCGCCGCTCAGGCAACCGATCCCAGCACGGCACAGCCCGTCGAGGCGACAACCGAGACCTCCGCGGAGACGTCCACCGCGAGCGGCGCCTCCGACGCGACGGACCTCACGAGCGACCGCGACACGTTCATCGCGCAGTGGGCCTCCCGCATCGACGCCTACCTCGCCGGCTCCCCCCTCAGCGGGATGGGGTCGACCTTCGCCGCCGCCGCGTGGGACTACGGCATCGACCCGCGGATCTCCCCCGCCATCGCCTACGTCGAGAGCTCCCTGGGCGCGTACTGCTTCCGGCCGTACAACGCCTGGGGATGGGGCTCCTCGAGCTGGGGCAGCTGGTCGGAGGCCATCTATGCGCACGTGGCGGGGATGTCGCGCGCCTACGGCTCGACGCTTGACTACGACGACGCGCTCAGCTACTGTCCGTCGGACGCGAGCGGGTGGTATAGCTCGGTGACGGCGCAGATGAGCTCCATCTAGGGGCGGCGCCACATGCCGGTCCGCCCACCATCGGAAGCCCGACGGTGGGCGACACGCCTAGGCCACTGCCCCTCCGGCTGTCACCTACCGCCGGAGTCTCCAGCTGCTGCCCAAGCCCGGCACGCCGCCGCCCACCCCTTCCGTTTCACCCATCTGAACCACGAGACGATTCGGGCGATGCATCATGCGTGACGAATTTGGTTCCGAGTCCGGGTCCGGCGCCCGTCGGACGCCCCGATACGCCGCCGCGCTGTTCGACTGCGACGGCACCCTGCTCGACACGATCGAGGACCTCGCGGACGCGGGCAACGCCGTGTGCGAGCTCAACGGATGGCCGACGTTTTCCCTCGAGGAATACAAGCACATGGTCGGCAACGGCCAGCGCACCCTCGTCAGACGCCTCGTCCCCGCTCCCCTGCGCGACGACGGGCCGACCCTCGAGCGTGCCTACGAGCAGTACTGCGCCCACTACGCACGGCATCGGCTCGACCACACCGCCCCCTACCCCGGCATCATCGACGCCCTCGACGAGCTTTCGCGGCGCGGCGTGAGGCTCGGCGTGCTCACGAACAAGAACGCCGACGCCGCCCGAGACCTGATAGGGCGATTCTTCGGCAGCCGGTTCACCTGGGTCCAGGGCCGCGTCGACGCGACGCCCGCGAAGCCCGACCCCACGATGACGCGCGCGCTGATGGCCCACCTGGGGTGCGACGCTGCCTCCGCAATCGTGGTGGGCGACTCCGACGTCGACGTCGAGTGCGGCAACCGCGCGGGCATCGACAGCTGCGGCGTGCTTTGGGGGTTCCGCGACCGCGAGGAGCTCGAGGGCCATGGGGCCACGTACGTGGCGCGGCGCCCTGCAGATCTCGTCGGCATCATCGCCGGCTAGCGACACCACCGCGGTCGACGCGAGAGGGACCCCCATCCCGACACCCGGACTGACGCTCATCCGCGCGACCATGCCGTTTCCCCGTCGGGGACGTCCCTTCCGCCCACTTGCGCTAGCATACGGGTGTGCGGGACGCGAGAAGGCCCGTTCCGCACGTATCCCGACACTAAGGAGCGAGCATGAGCGACACGATGACCCTGGTCCTGATCCGCCACGGTCAGAGCGAGTACAACCTCAAGAACCTCTTCTGCGGCTGGATGGACGCGGACCTCTCCGACAACGGCCGCGCCGAGGCCGCTGCGGCAGGCAGGCTGCTGCGCGACGAGGGGTACGACTTCGACCAGTGCTACACGTCCTACCTCAAGCGCGCCATCCACACGCTCAACATCGCGCTCGACGAGATGGACCGTGCGTGGCTGCCCGTCACCAAGAGCTGGCGGCTCAACGAGCGCCACTACGGCGCGCTGCAGGACCTCAACAAGGCCGAGACCGCCGAGCGGTACGGCGACGAGCAGGTCCACATCTGGAGGCGCAGCTATGATGTGCGGCCGCCGGCGCTCGACCCGTCCGACCCCCGCAACCCCGCCAACATGCCCCAGTACCGCGACGTGCCCGCCGAGGAGCTCCCCCTCGCCGAGTGCCTCAAGGACACGGTCGCGCGCGTCCAGCCGCTGCTCAGGGGCTCCATCCTGCCCGACATGCGCGCCGGCAAGCGCGTCCTTATCGTCGCCCACGGCAACTCGCTGCGCGCGCTGGTCAAGGGCTTCGACGGCCTGTCCGACGAGGAGATCGCGGGCGTGAACATCCCCACCGGCGTGCCGCTGGTGTACACGTTCGCCCCCGACATGACCGTCGTCGACCGTCACTACCTCGGCGACCCGGCGGCCATCGCCGCCCGCCCCGCGAAGACCGCCTCCACCGGGAAG
>CAIFEU010000218.1 GCA_903789505.1 uncultured Coriobacteriales bacterium | reverse complement strand
CCGCTCGCCCGCGCGCCCACCGTCCGCGCGCAGCCGCTGGGGGCGCCTCTCGCCCCCGCCGCGCGCCGCGGTAACCCCCCCGGCGCCCGGCGGCGCGCCCTTACAAAGGCCTAATCTAGCCGTTGTTTCCCATTTTGCGTGCGACCGATACGCTCGCGCCCCGCCGGGCGCGCGCCTCCTCAAAATGACGAACCCGCCGTGCGCCTCCCCGCGCGGGCCCCGTGCGCCCCCACCTGCAGCTCGGACGGAAGGCACCCCTCCCCGTCCCGCGCCAGGCCCTCGCGTCGGCCCCTCATCTCGAACACAAACCTGCAACGGTTCTCACAATGATGTTGACAACGTGAGGTGCAGCGGGACGGCTTAGCCGCCCCGACCGGCGGATATACAACATTCAAAGCACCGGGCAACGCAGCATCGAAAGGAACGCCCCCATGCCATCCAATTCCGGCTCGAGCCTGAACGAGAAGTACCGCGACTTCATGGCGCGGCGCAACGGACCCGACCGTCTCGCGAGCGACGTCTTCATCCTCTCGGTCGTCCTCATCGTCATCTCGCTGTTCCTGAGGGGGACGGGGCGCTCGATCCTGCTGGCGGTGGGCCTGGCGCTGCTGGTGTACGGTTACTTCCGCATGTTCTCCAGCAACGTGGCCGCGCGCTCCGGCGAGAACGACGCCTACGTCAAGCGCCGCAGCGCCGTGCTCGGCCGGATCTCCGCCCCCTTCCAGCGCGCCTCGAGCGCCGGCACCAAGGCCGCCCAGCAGGCGCAGCACCAGGCGCGCCAGGCGCAGCGCCAGATGCGCGACCGCGAGCACCGCTACTTCAGCTGCCCCAAGTGCGGCCAGTCGATTCGCGTGCCCAAGGGCGCCGGCAAGATACGCGTGACGTGCCCCCACTGCGGCGAGAAGTTCGAGAAGAAGGCCTAGGCAACCCGCCGGCGCCGCAGGCGCCGCGCATGCCGGTCGCGCCCCCCGCAGGCGCCCGCAACTCCCCGTCCCCGCCTCGGCGAGGGCGGGGAGTTGTCTTCGTTGGGGAGTTTCGGGACGGTCCCGGACACTTGCGGCGCATCATGTCGTACAATCCCTCACGGTCGTCGACGCCCGCGCCCGCGCTTCGGGGGCGACGGGCGGTCGCACGCGTCGTATTGGGCGAGCAGGAAGGGTCGAGTTGAAACCTCGAGAACGCACGGCTCATAGAGCTTTGTGACCTCGCCCTCGCCATCGGCCTCCCCGACGCGACCGCGAAGGTCACGTCGCACGCATCTGACAGAATCCCGACGCAATCCGATAGAAGTCTAGCCATCGCCTGACGCGCGCCTCCCGGCGCCGCTCAGGTCACGCCCCTCGCGGGGGCCGGGCGCGTCCCGGCAATCCCGAGCGGACGCCCGCCGTCGGCGGGTCGCGCCCCACCTCGCGCCGACCGCGCGGGGGCGGAGTCGAGGACGGCATGGGCGCCCCACCCGTACACGCGGGGCGTGGGCGCGACGGCGAGACGGCGGGGCGCGAACGGGTGTGCCGGATGCCCATGGGAAGGGGTGGCATGCCTTATCTGAGCGAAATCCTCGGTCGTCCGGTCTTCGACTCCGAGGGGGAGAAGATCGGAACAGTCGACGACCTCGGCGCCTCTCTGGCCGAGGTGTTCCCCCGCGTCACGTCCCTAGCGTTCGGCGGGGCGTCCAAGCGCCCATCGTTCATGGTGTCGTGGCGCAAGTACGTGGCCTCCATCACCGACGCCGGGATCAACCTCAACGTCCGTCAGGCCGACGTCAGGTTCTCGTACCTGCAGCCCGAGGAGATCCTGCTCGGGCGCAACCTCATGAACAAGCAGATCGTCGACATGCGCAGCGCCAAGGTCGCCCGCGTCACCGACATCAAGCTGTCGGGCACCAGCGACGGCCAGCTGCGCCTGCTCGGTGCCGAGGTGGGCATCCGCGGGAGACTGCGCACCACCTCCCCCACGCTCGAGCACCTCGTCGTGCGCGCCGCCGACGCCCTGGGCCGGCCGGTCGCCGAGCGCGTCGTGCCCTGGAGCTACATGGACCTGATCGACCCGACGCTGTCCAACGTCAAGGGCGCCAGGGCGCACGGGTCGTTCGAGGACATGCACCCCGCCGACATCGCCGACGTCATCGAGCAGCTCGACCCCAAGATCCGCGCCCAGGTGCTGCGCCAGCTCGACACCGAGTCCGCCGCCGAGACGATGTCGGAGCTGCCCGACGACATCCAAAGCGAGGTCATCGCGGAGCTGCCCGAGCGCGAGGCGTCCGACATGATCGCCGAGATGGACCCCGACGACGCCGCCGACATCATCGGCGAGCTGCCGTTCGACCGCGCCGAGAAGCTGCTCAACCTCATGGACGCCCCCGAGGAGAAGGCGATCCGCGCGCTGCTGGGCTACTCCAAGAACACGGCGGGCGGCATCATGACCTCCGAGTTCGTCGCGATGCCCCAGACTTCGACGATCGGGGCAGTGCGCCGCAGGCTGCGCGGGCTCGACCCGGACTTCGAGCCGGTCTACTACATCTACACGCTCGACGAGAACCGCCGCCTGGTGGGCGTGCTGTCGATGCGCGACGTCGTCGTCGCCGACGACACCGACCTGCTGCGCGACCTGTCGTTCAACGACCTGATCACGGTGGCGCCCGAGGACGACCAGGCGCACGTGACCGAGGAGATGACGAAGTACGGCCTGGTCGACATGCCCGTCGTGGACGCGGACGGGCGTCTGCTGGGCATCGTCTCGGTCGACGACGCCCTCGACCTGATCGAGGAGGGTCACGAGCGCGACATCGAGCTCGCCAGCGGCACGCGCTCCGAGAGCGCCGGCTCGCCGGGCAAGGGCAAGGCGAGCCACCTGCAGTGGTTCTTCCGCCGCGAGCTGTGGTTCGCGATGTGGGCGGTCGTGCTCGCCGTCGCCGCGCGGGCGCTGCCCGGCGCGGTCCTGCCTGCGTTCGCGATGCTGCTGCCGATCGTCCTGCTGGTGGCCGACGACGTCATCTCGTTCGCCTCCGGGCACCTGATCGACGGCGACGAGGACGTGCCCGGCCTCGGGGCGCTGCTCGCGCGCGACTTCGCCGTCGGATTGCTGATGGGCCTCGCGGGCTGGGCGATTGTGAGCCTGATGGCCGTCGCGGGCGTCACGTCGGCGTCGTGCCTCTCCGGGACCGGGGCGGTCGAGGCGGTCGCGATTGCGGCCATGGTCACCGTCACGCTGCTCGTCACCGGCTCGGCGCCGATGACCCGCGTCATCGCGCGGCGCTCGTCGCTCGACCGCTCCACCCCCGGCACGCTCGCCTCGGTCGTCATCATGGTCGTGGGCGCCGCGGCGTTCGCCCTGCTCTCGGTGGGGTTCGCCTCCGCCATGGGGGCGCTGTGAGGCCGCCCGCGGGCGCGGCGCCCGCCCCCGTTCCCGCGCCCGCGCCCGACGCAAGCGACGGCGCCGGCAACGGGGGCGCGACCGAGCGGCTCAAGCGCGACC
>CAIFEU010000217.1:2976-3492 GCA_903789505.1 uncultured Coriobacteriales bacterium | reverse complement strand
CCGTGGGCGCTGGAGTCCGGGCGCTGCGCGCGTGGCGTCACCTTTGCGGGGGCGGGGGCGCCCCAGTTGAGCGGGCGCACCATGCCCGTGCCCCCGCGCGCGCCGGGGGCGCCGCCCCGGTTGGGGGCGTCTGCCCCGCCGAGGCGCCTGGAGCCCTCGCCCGCGTCGCCGTCGTGCCCGTGTCCCCGGCCGTCTCGCCCGTGCGAGCCTTCCTGGCCGCGCGTCGGGGCGCCCTCTCCCCAGGGCGTCCCCTGCCTGTCGCTCACAGAACCCTACCCCCCATTGAAATGCGCGCGGAGCACCTGATACCAGCCCCTGGTCCAGCCGCGTCCCCGCGCGCGAGCATGTCAGTGACTAGGGAGGATAGAGCTTCGGGGGGTGGTGGGCCCAACGGGCCGGCGGCGTCCATAAAGCATTCAGCAAACGGCGGGCCGGCCCCCCGCGGCCCCCCCAGGGGGGGGCCGTGCGAAACGGGGCCGCCCCCCCGCCAACCGACCCGCCCCGGGCCGGCGCCGG
>CAIFEU010000217.1:0-2966 GCA_903789505.1 uncultured Coriobacteriales bacterium | reverse complement strand
CGGGGGGGGGGGGGCCCACCGGGCCGGCGGGGTCAATAAAGCATTCCCCAAACGGCGGCCGGCGCCCGCGGAAGCCCCCATGGGGGGACCTTTCCGAAGGGCGCCGCCCGCCCGTCATCGCGACGCGACCGTGCCGTCAGCGGCATCGTCAGCGTGCCGTCAGGAGCGTCGCCGGCGCGTCGTCACGCCCGAGTCACGCGGAGGCCGTCACGGCATGGCGCGGCGTGGCCTCGCCGCTGCCGTGCGCCCCGCGCTCCCGCGCGGACAGTGTTCTTGCGAGCGTTACGCCGCCTTCTTGCCGTCGGTAGCGGCACTGGTGTGCGCGGAGACGGTGCCGTCGGAGGACGCCGCCGCGTCGGCAGCGGAGGACGCGGAGCCGGCCTTGGCCGACGCCGCCTTGTCGGCCTTCGCCGAGGTGCTCGCGGTGGCCTTGCCGGCGGCGGCCGACGCGTCCTTGGTCGAGGACGCCGCCGCTGCCGGGGCCTTCGCGCTCGCCGCAGTGCCGGCAATCGCCTCGGCCGCCAGCTTGCCGCTGGTCAGCGCCCAGCCGTTGTTCGCGCCGGAGGGCGAGTTGGTGCCCATCACGCCGCCGACGAACTCGCCGACGCCGTACAGGCCGGGAATCGTCTGGCCGCCCTCGTTCTGCACCTGCAGCGAGGTGTTGACCACGACGCCGCCCATCGAGGTTGCGTAGCGCGGCTTCTGCTCCACCAGGTAGTAGGGGCCGTCGCCGATCGTCATCTTGAGGTTGTCGCCCGAGCGGCCGAACTCGTCGACGCCGGTCTGAACGCCGTTGTTGTACTTGTCCACCGTCGCCTGCAGCGTGTCGGGGTCCATGCCCACCAGCTGCGCCAGCTCGGCGATCGTGTCGGCGTGCGCGAACACGGGCGTCGAGGAGCCGTTGGCGTCGAGGTACTCCTGCACGTGCTTCATGTTGAAGCCGGTGCCGGGCAGCTTGGCGTACCAGGCCTCCCAGTTGGCGGCGTCCATCAGCAGGAAGAGCTCCTGGTTGGTCTGCTGCAGCTCGACCTCGAGGATGTCGTGGTTGGAGGCCTTCTCGCTCACGACGCGCTCGCCCTCGGGGCTCACGAGGATGGCGCTCATCGGCCAGACGACCAGGTTGCCGTCGATCGTGGACTTGGCGCGGTGAGGCGAGACCTCGACTCCGTTGGGGTAGAGCTTGACGTACTCGAGCATGCGGGTGGCCGCATCGACGCCGGCGGCGGTGGCCATCGTCAGGCCGTCGCCGGTCGAGGAGTACGGGCCGTAGTACAGGTAGTTCTGGGCGTCGGCCGAGAGCCAGTCGCTGCTCGCGCCGTACCCGCCGGTCGCCAGGACGACGTCGGGGGCGTTGATCGTGTAGGTGGTGCCGTCGTTGCCGGTCGCCTTGACGCCGCTCACGGCGCCGTCGGTCACGAGCAGGTCGGTCGCGCGGGTGTTGAGCAGGACGTCGGCGCCCAGCGCGTAGACCTTCGAGCGCAGGGTCTTCGCCGCCTGGAACCCGCCGCCGTCATAGGCGAGCTCGCGGTTGTGCGAGTACTCCGCCAGCTGGTGAAGGCCGGTCTGCATGTTGTACTGCACGCCGACGTCCTGGTTGAGCCAGTCGGTCGTGGCGCCGACGTTGTTGGCGTACAGGTCGATGAGCTCGGGCACGCACTGGCCCTCGCCGTTGGCCTGGAAGTCCTCGACCATCGACTCGGGGGTGTCGTCGGTGACGCCGGCCTGCTGCTGCAGCTGCGAACCACACACCACCTGGTTGCCGCCCGACACGGAGATGCAGCCGCCCAGGCGGTAGGTCTTCTCGACCATGATGACGCTCTTGCCGAGCTCGAGCAGGCGGATCGCGGCGCTCATGCCCGCGCCGCCGGCGCCCACGACGATCGCGTCGGCCGAGAGCGTCTGCTGCGCGTCGGTCTTGGGGGCGCCCGGCAGGTTCGCCATCGCGTCGGCGTCGCCGCCTGCCTGCGTGACCGCGTCGGACACGGCCTGCTTGATGCCCATGCTCGTCGCCGTCGCGCCCGAGATGGAGTCGACGCCCAGGCTCTGGTACTTCACGATGTCCTCGGGCAGCTGCGTGAGCGCGCCGGGCATGTCGGGGTCGGTGAAGTCGCCGGAGACCGCCGGGGTCTCGGACTGGCTCGTGATCTTGATGCTCTCGATCTTGGAGTCGGAGAAGGTCACGTCCGCCGTGATGTCACCGCCGTTGCCCTCGCCGGTGCCCGTGTAGGTGCCCGCCTTGAAGCTGGGGACGTAGTCGGAGCTGGAGCCGGCGGTCGCGGCGCGCGCGGCGCCCGGGACCATGCTCGAGAAGCCCAGCACGGCGGCGGCAGCGGCGGCGCCCGCGATCAGCTGGCGACGGGTGACGCCCGTGCGGGCGAGCGGGACCGCGAACGTGCGCGCGGACGAGCCGGCGGCGCCGGGCTCCTGCGACCTGGTGGATGACGAAGCGACGGAATAGTGACGAGCCATCTTTCCTCCTAGCCTGTCGGCCGGCGAGCCGCCCCCCGGCGCGGTGCCCGCGACGCGGGGCGCGCGTGCCCGATTCGTCGGGCGCGGGCTGCGGCTGGGCGGGCGGCGTGACCTGCGTCGCCCTACCGGCCTTCTCGGTATGTGCCCCTGCCCGGGCGGCCGAGACCGTCCGGCGGGGCGTTTCGCAATCAACATGGCACCGACACGCGAATCGTGCGATGGCCCGAATGGGGCCATTCTCTGACCCATATGCCCTGAGCTGGGATTTTACGAACGGGTGCGGCGTCGGCGTGACGCGCGCGTGGAGGGGCCGCGCCGCGCGTGACGGCCGCCCGGAGGACGCCCGCTCGCCCGCCGCACGCCGCGGGAGGCGGGGCCGCGCCGTGCGGGGCCGGGGCGCGCATGGCGAGCATGGCATATGATGTGCGGATATGATAGGCAGCCGTCATGCGGGCGTCAGCGGTCGCCCGGCGGCGGAAGCGGCGCGCCGCGCGTCC
>CAIFEU010000216.1 GCA_903789505.1 uncultured Coriobacteriales bacterium | reverse complement strand
GCGACCCTCCGTCCTGGCCGCCACCTGGCGGTCCAACTTCCTGCCGCACTCCCGTTGCGTATGCGCGGCGAGCCCTCAGCTGTCCGCAAATTGGATGAGCTCCCTGCGTTTGCGCAGGTCGCGACGACGCGTCCGTTCGGCCCAGCGCCGATGTGGGCCTCTGGCGACATACGCAATCCCCGATTCTTGGCGCGGACGGGGTCATCTTGCGCAACACTGCCAGCCGCCCCTCGCCCGGCGCCCCGCGCCCGCCCGCCGCCCCTCGCCCGCAGCCCCACAGCAGCCCGCCACCCCGCGCCTGCGGCCCCGCGCCCGCCCGCGACCCACTGCAGCCGGCCGACCCGCACCTGCCCGCCCCCGGGTTTGAGCGCTCAAAGTCCTCCTGGATGCGTGGCCGGTAACCTCCTGGAGGCATGACCGGTAACGAACGAGAGGCATCGGAAGGCCATCGCGCAGGCATCGGATGGACAGGGGCAGCCGCGCATGACGCCGACCGTTGCGCGACAAGGGCGAGGGCCATCCGGAAGCCGGACGGCCCTCGCCCGCCTCGAGAGCTGCGCAGGTCGCGCGTCCTACTTGCCCGCCGGCGCGCCTTCCGCGGCAGCGGAGCCGGCCTCAGCGGCGGCGGAGTCGCCGGAGTCGGCGCCGCCTGCCGTCGGGGCGGGCCCCATCCCGCCGGCGCTGGACTGCTTGGGCTCGGCGTTGCCCTTGCCCAGGGTCGTTGCGGCGTCGAGGTCGCCGGTGGCCAGGAACTCGCCCAGCACCATGCCCTGCGTCAGCGCCTGGCCAATCGAGACGCCGTTCATGATGCCGTTGTAGCCCATCGGGAAGCGCCCGCCGGAGTTGTTGCCGGTCGCGTACAGCCCCTTGATGGGCTCGAAGCCCGCGCCCTGGACCTGCTGTTCGCCGGTCACGAGCAGGCCTGAGGTCGCGACCAGCGAGCCGCCGCCGACGCGCTTGGAACCCACGAAGCCGTAGAACGGCGGGGTGACGATGGGCCACAGCATCTCGGGGTCGCGGCCGAACTCGGTGTCGACGCCCGCGTCGTGGGCGGCGTTCCAGGCCTCGACCTCCGCCTTGGCGTTGGCGGCGACGCCCTCCTCCATGCCCATGTACTCGAACAGCTCGTCGAGGGTGTCGGCGCAGTACAGGTACTTGCCGCTCGTGTCGTCGCCGTCGGCGCCGGTGCCCTGGGCGGCCTGCATGTACTCGCCGATCTTGTCGACCGACTCCTCACGCCAGTCCTTGAGCGCCAGGTGGCCGGCGATCTGGTTGAGCAGGACGGTCTTCCAGTCGGCGTCCCAGATGCTGTAGATGATGTCGCCGGGCTGGCGGGCGGTCGCGCAGCCGGACAGCAGCGGCCCGCCGTACGCCTCGTTGCAGTAGCGCTTGCCGTACTTGTTGAGCCAGATCGTCTCGGCGCCCTCCATCGGGCCGAGCGGGAACGAGGCGTGGCTGCCCATGTCGCCGCCGGTGCCGATCTCGACCTTGGCGCCGATGCGCATGCCCATCGCGATGCCGCTGCCGTCGCGGCCGGAGAACGCCGAGCAGTCGGCGTACTCGCCCAGCGCGTAGTTCTCGGCGCAGATCGCGTTGTACATCTGCGAGTTGCTGCCGATGTCGCCGCAGGCCAGGACCACCGCGTTCGCGTTCACCTGGATGTAGGACCCGTCGTCGAGCTGGGCGATCACGCCGGTGACCTCGGTGTCGTCGTCGCTGTGCACCAGACGCACCGCCGTGGCGCCCCAGTGGAAGTCGGCGCCGGCCTGCTGCGCGATCTTCTGCGTGCGCACGAGCGCGTCCTGCAGCGACACGCCCTCGCCGAAGTTCGGCGTCCCGACGTAGGAGGTGAAGATGCCCTTCTTGTAGTCGTACCCGTCGACGACCGGCCAGTTCAGGCAGACGATCTGGTCCTTCTCCTCCTCGGTGAAGTTGTCGATGAACCAGTCGAACGCCTCGCCGGAGCGGTACGCGAAGTCGCGGATCAGCGTAGGCTGGGCGCGGCCGGCGCAGTAGATCTGGTACTCGTTCATGAACTCGGTCTCGTCGTAGCGCGGGATGCCGTGGCGCTCGGTCTGCCAGCTGGAGTTGAGGTGGCCGATGTCGTTGCCCAGGACCATGAAGCTGTCCTCGTCCTGCTTCTCGAGGACGACAACCTTGGCGCCCAGCTCGGCGGCCTTGCGGGCGCACGCCGTCCCGGCGTGTCCGGCGCCGCACACGACGATGTCGGTCTCGATGGTCTGCGCGATGTCGGACGCGGGGATCTCGGGCTCCTCCCCCAGCCAGCTCGAGCCGAGCACCTCGCCCATCGTCTTGCCGGCGTTGCCCTCGAAGTACATGCCGGTGCCGGAATGGGTCGCCGCGCCGTCCGCGGCTGCTGACGCGCCCGCCTCGGCGGCCTTGGCGGCGCGGGCGTCGGCCGCAGCGATCGCGGCAGCGGACACGCCGGCGGCGGCGAGGAACCCGCGTCTGGTCATGGACGCCGGCAGCGGAATCGCCCCGCGCATCTCCGACAGCTTCCCGACGACCTCCTGACGCGCACGGCCGTTCTTCTCTTGAGCCATGGGACCGTCCTCCTGTTCGCTCATCGAATCTATAGGTCCGGCGCTGGGGTGCCTGCGGCCCGCTGACCGTCCGCCGCACCCGAGGGAGCCGCGCGCTTGGCGCCACGCAGCCCCTCGCGCCACGCCCTCGAGCATCGCCGGGAAGAGCGCTCCCGACCATTGGCGATTTGAGGGTATGCGGCGGA
Organism: uncultured Coriobacteriales bacterium; assembly: GCA_903789505.1. Taxonomy (GTDB): domain Bacteria; phylum Actinomycetota; class Coriobacteriia; order Coriobacteriales; family UMGS124; genus CAIFEU01. The sequence continues at coordinate 767 of CAIFEU010000216.1, read as the reverse complement.
ATCCACGCCTAACCTCACTGAGGTTAGGCGGCATCTACCTGCGACGACACCGCATCCGACGCGCAAGGTCATCGAAAGTCGCGATTGCGGGATTCCGCGCGAACTGGCAAGGTACAAGGCGCCCGCGCGGGAGCGTCGGGCGGGCACGCGAGCCGAGCGGGAACGCGTCGCGCGGCCGGGCGGCGAACGGGCGAGCGTCGCGCGTCCGGGCACGCGAGCCGGGCGGGAAGCAGCCGCGCGGTCCGCCGTGCGTTCGGGCGCACGATCGGTCAGGACGACAAGAGACGACGGGGGCGACAGGGGCGATGGCAGGGCGACACCAAGGGGGCGGCGGGGGCGCGGCGGTTGCCGGCGCGCGGCGGGACGGCGGCTCGGGAGGCGCGTTCCTCACGCTGAGCTCGCTGCGTACCCGACCAAGCGCCTGGGTCGCGACGGCGGCGCTGCTGGCGTGGGCCCAGATGCTGCTGTGCTTCGAAGGGGTCCTGCGCGACGAGGCAAAGGAGCAGGGAGGGCTGGTGCACGACCCCTTCTTCGCGGCAATGACGCTGTGCGCGGGGGCGGCGCTGCTGGCGACATGCGCGCTGGGACGCCGTCGCGGGGGCGCCCGCCGCGGGGGAGCTCCCGGGCTCGCGGGGGCGCCGGCGCCCGCGGGGAGGGCGCCGCTGGTGGCGGCGTGCGCGCTGGGGGCGCTGGCGGCGGGGGGGGCGCCGCGGCTCGCCCCGGCGCCCCCCCCCGTCGCCCCCCGCGGGGGGGGGGGGGGGCGCGCC
>CAIFEU010000215.1:2564-3523 GCA_903789505.1 uncultured Coriobacteriales bacterium | reverse complement strand
GGGGTGTCGCGCCCGGGGGGAACCCCGCCGCCGCGCGCGCCGCGGGCGGGGCCGACGGCGGCTCCTGGACCGACCAGGGGGCGTCAGGCAAGGCCGCCGGGCAGGCGGGAGCCGACGCCGGGGGCGAGACCGGCGCGCAGACGGGAGCCGCGGGGGCGCAGGCCGGGACCGGGGCGCAGACGGGCGTCGCCGCAGCGGTTGCGGAGCAGTAGCGCCGCCGCGTATGATGGCTTCCGTTCCATCTCAGGCCCCTCGCGGGGCGCACGCGGTTCCGGAGGCGCGGGCGCACATCGGGTGGCACAACGCCCAAGGAGAAAGGCTCGTCACATGAAGAAGCTCGCCAAGGAATTCGCGGAGTTCATCAACCGCGGCAACGTGCTGGACATGGCCGTCGGCGTCATCATCGGCGCCGCGTTCACCTCGATCGTCACGGCTCTGACCAGTAACATCATCAACCCGCTGATCTCGATGATCGGCGGCTCGCCCGACGTCAAGGGCCTGACCGTCACGTTCAACGGCTCGACGATTGACTTCGGCGCGTTCATCAGCGCGGTCATCAACTTCCTGATCGTCGCGCTGGTCGTCTTCGCGATTGTCAAGGCGTTCAACGCCGCGCAGACCGCGGGGTCCAAGCTGGTCAAGCACGGCAAGGACGAGGTCGTCGTCGCACCCAAGTGCCCCTACTGCCTCGAGGAGGTCAACGTGGGGGCGACCCGCTGCCACCACTGCGGCGCCGAGCTGCCCGAGAAGGCGCAGGCGCACGTGGAGAAGGCCGAGTAGCGTCCTACGACAGGCGGGGGCCGCGCCAGGGGCGGCCCCGAGAGCCACGGCATGCAACCCGCCGAGACACGCGAGCGGCCCCCCCCCCCCCCCCCCCCGGGGGGCGGGGGGGGGGGGGGGGGGGGCGCGGGCGCGGGGGGGGGGGGGGGGGGGCGGCGGGCCCCCCGGCGCGCCGCCCC
>CAIFEU010000215.1:0-2554 GCA_903789505.1 uncultured Coriobacteriales bacterium | reverse complement strand
CTGGGGCGGGCCCCTCATGCACGGACCACCCCCGCGCCCTGCCCCGCGGGCGCCCCGGCCCCCCCCCCGGGTTCCCGCGGGCGCGGGCGGGGGGCCGCCTTCGTCACGGGTGTGGGAGCGCGTGCGCGGGCTCGCCGCAGTGCGCGTCCCTCAGCGCCCGACAGCTACTCGTGCGGGCCCGCCAGGCGGACCTCCTCGGGGGCGTTCGGGTAGCGCTTGGCAAAGTTGTCCTCGAACATCGCAATCAGCTTGTGCGCTGCCTCGTCGTAGGCAGCGTCGGACTCCCAGGTCCCCCGCGGGTCGAGCACGGCCGCGTCGACGCCGGGGCACGCCGTGGGGACATCGACGCCGAACAGGTCGTTGTGCGCGAACTGCGCCTGCTCGATCGTGCCGTTGAGCGCGGCATGCACCATCGCGCGCGTCGCCTTGAGCGCGATGCGGTGGCCGACGCCGTAGCTTCCCCCGGTCCAGCCGGTGTTGACCAGGTAGACGCGCGTCCCGTACTTGTTGATGCGCTCCTTGAGCATGCGCGCGTACTCGAGCGGGTCGAGCGGCATGAACGGCTCGCCGAACAGGGCGCTGAAGGTGGGCTGGGGCTCGACGATGCCCTGCTCGGTGCCGGCGACCTTGGAGGTGAAGCCGGTCATGAAGTGGTACATCGCCGCCTCGGGCGACAGGCGCGAGATGGGGGGCAGGACGCCGAACGCGTCCGCCGTCAGGAAGATGACGACCGACGGCACGTTGCCGATGCCATCGGCCGAGGAGTTGGCGATCGAGGTGATCGGGTAGGCGACGCGCGTGTTCTCGGTGATGCTCGTGTCGCTGTAGTCGGCCACGCGCGTGCGCTCGTCCAGAATCACGTTCTCGGCGACGGCGCCGAAGCGGATCGCGTCGAAGATCTCGGGCTCGCGCTCGGCCGAGAGGTTGATGCACTTGGCGTAGCAGCCACCCTCGATGTTGAAGACGCCCTGGTCGGACCACCCGTGCTCGTCGTCGCCGATCAGCACGCGCTCCGGGTCGGTCGAGAGCGTGGTCTTGCCGGTGCCCGACAGCCCGAAGAACACAGCGGTGCGGCCGGTCGCGGGATCCATGTTGGAAGAGCAGTGCATCGGCAGGACGCCGTCCTCGGTGGGCAGCAGGTAGTTCATCGTCGAGAAGATGGACTTTTTGATCTCGCCGGAGTAGCCGGTGCCCGCGACGATGATCACGCCCTGCTCGAGGTTGATGATCACGGCCGCCGAGGAGCGGGTGCCGTCGCGGCTCGGGATGCACTTGTAGCCCGGGGCGGCTATGACCACGAAGTCGGGCTCGCCGTACTCCTCGAGCTCCTCGTCGGTGGGGCGAATCAGCATCTGATGGGCGAACAGCGCCTGGCTGGCGCGCTCGGCGACGACGGTGAACTTGCGCGCGTAGCGCCTGCTCGCGCCCGCGCGCCCGCGGTTGACGAAGACATCCTTGCCCTCGAGGTACGAGCAGACGCCGTCGTAGACGGAGCGGAAGCTCTTCTCCGAGATGGGCACGTTGACGTGACCCCAGGCGATGCGGTCGTGCACGCCGGGGGTGTCGACGATGTAGCGGTCCCTGGGGGCGCGGCCGGTGTAGGCCCCCGACCTCACGCACAGCGCGCCGGTGGAGGACAGGACGCCCTCGCCGCGCCTGATGGCCTCCTCGACCAGCTGGGCGGGGCTCATGTCCATGTGGACGCGGGCGTTCGGGATGTCGCAGAAGCAGTTCATGTTCGTCTCCACCGGTGCCCCCTCTCCCCATGACTTCGAATCCACGTCGTCGCCGGGGAAGAAGGGGAAGTTGGATGCCGTCATCGCTTGTTGTCTCCTCGTGTGTCCATGCCAGTCACGCGCCGTTCGGGCCGACGTGCGCGCCTCCGGCAGGGGGCGGGGCATCCCGCCCGCCGTCGGACCGCGCTCCACCGGCCCGGCGTCGATTGACGCAGCAGCACGATAGCACGCCCGAAACGAACACGAAACGTTGGGCGACCCCGCCCGGCGCCATGCACGCAGTTCCGACACGGCCCCTGCATGAGACAAACACGCAGCGTATGGCACTCGTTCGGGCGCTCTCGACCACCGGCGGGCACCATGCCGGCGAGCGGGCGCATGCCGGCCGCGAGCGGCATGGCTGCCCGGCGCTTCACCGGGGCACCACGACGCGCCGCGCAGCTACGCGCCCGGACGCGCGAACATGGCGTACCATACGGGATACTCTGACGAAAGCAAAGAGGACGCGCGGCACCGCGACGCGCCTTGGGCGCGGGGCGCCCGCCTGCCCCGGGGAGCAGACCGGCGTCGGCCGCCCCGGGGACGGCGGCGTCCACCCCGGGGGTCTCGGCCCGCGCCTCCCCGCTCGAAGAACCGGGAGCAGACCTTGGAAGCAGCATCGCACGAGGGATCGGCATGGCAGACGGGGGAGGCGACGGTGGGGCGCGCGCCCCTGACGCGGCCTGCGGCACGGTGCGCGGCTCGCGGGGCTCGCGAGGCGCTGGCGCTCGCGCTCGCCGCGGCGCTCACCTGCCTCGCGCTGGCGGGGGCCGCGCCCG
>CAIFEU010000214.1 GCA_903789505.1 uncultured Coriobacteriales bacterium | reverse complement strand
GGGGGCGCGCCCGGGGGGCCGGGGGCGGGGGCGGCGCCGGGGGGGGGGGACGAGCCCCGGGGGGGCGCCCGGGGGGCGACCGGCGGGCATGGCACGGCTGAGCCTGCCGACGGGCGCGCCGCCGAGACCCCCGGTGGTTGTCGCTCTCTGGTCGCAGGCGCCCCCGGGGAGGCGGCGCGAGACGGCGTTGCGGGCTCCCAGGACCCCGAGACGCGTTCGGATGTGGAGGGCGTGTGAGGGGGCGACGCAGGGCGGGACGCGCGCGCCGACGGGGCGCAGCGCCGCGCCCGGCGCCGGGGAGCCACCCGGGCGCCCGGACGTCGAAAAAGTCAGCGCCACATACCATTGCACGCGGATGTGCTTCCGTATCTCCACAATAGGTTGATTAAATATAATTCTGAAAATATTTTAAGATAGTAATAGTTAACATAACGCTACCTTAAATTGATAACCTGCAAGACTTTCAGCTTTCCGCTGCCACATGGGAGGCATATGCTGAAACCGGCACGCGCAAGGCGGCGACGTCCTTGCCAGTTGAGAAGGGGAGCGGATCATGAGCGGATATTTCTCTAGCATCGTGTCGGCAGCGGAACTCAGGGACTCGTACACGCGGCGTCAGATGCTCGGCGGCTCGGGGCTGATCGCGGCGACGCTGCTCGGCAGCCTGGCGGTCACCCGCATCGCACGGGCGAGCGAGGGCGCGCAGCCCGGCGAGCCGCCCTCGGGCGACATGGGAGGAGACCCCGGCTCGCAACCCCAGGGTGCCCCCGGCGACGCGGGGGGCATGGGCGGCGGCATGGGCGGCGGCGCCGACACGATGACGTTCGACTACACGGGCACCTACACCGCCGCGCTCGAGGCGGACGGGGCGCAGGTCAGCTCGCAGGGCGAGAACTACGCCGCCACCGACGTCGACCAGAACGCCGCGCTGGCGCAGAACGCGGGGACGCTCGCGATCTCGGGGGACACGCTCACGAAGTCCGGGGACGACACCAACGGCGACAACTGCAACTTCTACGGCTGCAACTCGGTCGTGCTCGCCGTGGGAGAGGGCAGCTCCATCCAGATGGATAACACGACGCTGTCCGCCACCAGCGAGGGATCCAACGGCGTGTTCGCCACCGACGGGGCGACGGTGCTGGCAAGCGCCATCGACATCGCGACCACCGCCGGCAACTCGCGCGGGCTGGACGCCACCTACTCCGGGACGATCGTCGCCGACGACGTGACGATCTCCACCCAGGGGGACCACTGCGCCGGCGTCGCGACCGACCGCGGTGGCGGCAGCATCTCGCTGACCAACTCGGACATCTCCACGGCGGGCTCGGGCTCTCCGATCCTGTACTCGACCGGCGATATCGAGGTCAGCGGCATCAGCGGCACCGCGACCGGCAGCCAGCTGTGCGGCATGGAGGGGCTCAACACGATCTTGATCAACGCCTCGAAGCTCTCGAGCTCCATCACGGCGGCAACGGCGTCGGACCCGGTCGCCGACGGAGTGATCATCTACCAGTCTACCTCGGGGGACGCCGAGTCGACGACGGGCGAGACGGCCACGTTCCAGGCGGTGAACTCCACGCTGTCCAGCGCGATTGCGTCGGGCGCGATGTTCTATCTCACCAACACGTCGGCCCAGGTCGTGCTCAGCAACACGGCCCTGGAGTTCGACTCCGACGCCGCGTGCCTGCTGTACTGCGCCGGCAACGACTCCAACAACTGGGGTACGGCGGGCTCCAACGGCGCGACCTGCACCTTCACCGGCATAGGGCAGGAGCTCGCCGGCAACGTGGTCGTTGACACGACCAGCCAGGTCGACCTGTACCTGCTCGAGGGCAGCGTGTGGACCGGCATCGGGTCGATCGAGGAGAACGCGACCGGGTCGACCGTCGACGCGCCGCTCAACGTCTACGTGGGCGCCGACTCGTTCTGGAAGCCCACTGCCGACTGCACGGTCAGCAGCCTGCACGTGGCGAGCGGCGGTCAGGTGGTCGACGCGAGCGGCGCCACGGTCACGATCGTCGCCGCAGGCGCGACGGCCGTGAGCGGGACCAGCACGCTGACCGTGACCGTCACGGGCGAGTACGACGCCACGGTGGAGACCGGCGACGCGAACGCGCTCGCCACCGACCTGATCGACCGCAGCGCCTTCGACGAGGCGTTCGGGACTTCGACCTCGTTCGCGATGGGCGATGCCGTCGAGACGGTCGGCGCGAGCGACACCAAGGACGTGGCGTAGCCGAGGCGCCCCGGTGGCGTGCGCGTCAGGGGCGCGTGGTGACGCGCATCCCGTCGCGGCGGGCGCGCTCGACCAGCGCGGCGCCGACGGAGTCGTCTGCCTGCGCCGCGCACGCGAGCAGCTCCTCGCAGCCGCGCATCGCCTCCAGGGCGCGCGCGACCAGCGCGTCGTCGGGTTCCCCGGGCCTGCGGCTCACCGTCAGCGCGGCAAGGTCGCGCGCGACCACCGCGTCCAGGTCGCCCGGCCTCTCCACGTAGGCGGCGAACGCGACGCCGCGCCGGCGCAGCTCGCGCATCGCCTGCGCGCCGGCGGCGCCGCCCGCGACCACGAACGCGCGGGGCTCCCCCGCCGCGGGGGGCATCTCCACGCCGCCGAGCAGCGGGTCGAAGCATCCCTGGCCCATGCCGAAGACCTCGGCGACCCGCCGCCCGGTGAGCACCTCCTGCGGGGCGCCGACGCCCGCCACGCGCCCATCCCCGCCGAGGCACACGACGCGGTCGGCCACCTTCTCGGCGAGGTCGAGCTCGTGCAGCGACGCCACCACGGCGATGCCCCTGTCGTGCGCGAGGCCCCTCACCAGCTCGAGCAGCTCGACCTTGTAGCGCACGTCCAGGAACGTCGTCGGCTCGTCGAGCAGCAGGACCCGGGGCTGCTGGCACAGCGCCCGGGCGACGAGCACGCGCTGGCGCTGACCGTCGCTGAGCGCGAGGAAGTCGCGCCCGCGCAGCCCCCAGGTGCGCGTGAGCTCCATCGACTCCCTGACGACCTCCCGATCGGCCTCGGCGAGCGTGCCCATGCGGCCCGTGTGGGGGTAGCGGCCCTCCTCGACGACGTCGAGGCAGGTCAGCATCTCGGCGTCGAGGCGCTCGGTGGACAGCGACGCCATCGCGCGCGCCACCTCGCCGCGCCCCATGTCGCGCGCGACGGCGCCGCAAATGCGCACGGTGCCATCGAGCTCGCCCAGCGTGCGCCCCAGCGTGCGCAGCAGCGTCGACTTGCCCGCCCCGTTGGGGCCCACCAGGCAGACGAGCTCCCCAGGGCGCACCGCGAAGCCGATGCCCGACGCCACGACCCTGCCGCGATACCCCACGCTCAGGTCGCATGCCTCCAGCGCGGGAGGCTCGTCCCCGCCGCCCTGCGCCGCCGGCGGCACCGGCGACCCCGCGGGGGCGCCCCCGGCCGCCTCCCGTCCGGCGCCCTCGCCCGCCGCCTCTCCCTCGCCCGGCGCCGCGCCGCCCCGGCCGCGGGGGCCGCGCCGGCTGGGCGGCCGCCCCCCCGGGCCGGCGCCCCCCGCGGGGCCCGCGGGCCGGGG
>CAIFEU010000213.1 GCA_903789505.1 uncultured Coriobacteriales bacterium | reverse complement strand
TGATGTTCGTGCACACCCCGTTCGTCCACTACCGCCAGGACAACGAGAGCTCCTCAATCAACAACCCCGGCAAGGTGTACAACATCTGCCTGGAGTACCACGAGGCCGACCGCTGGCTCACCGAGGACCGCCCCGACCTGCGCGAGTCGCTCGCACCGGTCAAGAACAAGATGATGTGCGATGCCTACACCTGGAACACCCGGCGCGTCTCCGACAAGTACAAGCTCGAGTTCGTCGAGCAGTTCGGCCGCGAGCTCAAGGCGGCCGAGGACGCCGGCGAGGTCGACCCGTCGCTGTTCGCCCCCGGACAGTACGAGATGTGCCAGAAGACGATCACCGACCCGCAGGGCTTCATCGACTTCCACGAGCGCGGCGTCGACCCCGACCACGGCCTGGGGCTGTACCGGCGCAAGATGACGACGATGGCGCAGGTGTGGGCGCAGCGCGGCGCCGGCGACGTCATGCGCCTGCTGCGCGACAAGCTCACGCGCCACCGCTTCGAGCCCAGCGACGTCGACCGTGCCGACGCCGAGCTGATTCTCACGCGCGACCCCCGGCTCGTCACGACCGCCCCCGCGGCGCCCGAGGGCTCCGTCGTGATGCCGGGCTACAACTGCGCCGAGGTCCGGGGCGACACGCTCGACTCGGTGCTGTCGCAGAGCCTGACGAACTTCGAGCTCATCTGCGTCGATGACGGGTCCACCGACGGGTCGTCCCGCGTCCTTGCCGAGTACGCCGCCAAGGACGCGCGCATCCGCGTCATCACGCAGGCCAACGCCGGTGCCGGCGCCGCGCGCAACGCCGGCATGGCGCAGGTCCGCGCGCCCTACCTGATGCTGCTCGACTCCGACGACGTCTTCGACTACCGCCTGCTGCAGCGCCTGCACGACCGCCTGGCCCAGACCGGCGCAGACGTCGCCGTGTGCGGCAGCTGCGAGTTCACGACCGGCGACTTCGGCAGCAGGCCGACGCCCTGGACGCTCAAGACCCGCATGCTGCCCCCGTCGGACGCCGAGCCCGTCACGCCCGCGAGCCTGGGCGACGGCCTGTTCCTGGCGTTCCTCGGCTGGCCGTGGGACCGCATGTTCCGCACCGACTTCGTCCGCTCCACCGGCATCCGGTTCCCGAGCCTGGCCAACAGCGAGGACGGCCCGTTCGTCTACGAGACGCTCGCGTCGGCGCGCGGGGTGGCGACGGTGCGCGAGGTGCTGATCCGCCACCGCGTGGCCCGCTCCTCCTCGGTGTCCAACTCGCGCCTTGCCCACCCCGAGGAGTTCTACCGCGCGATCGTGATGGTCAAGGACTTCGTCCGCAGGGACCCCGCCCTGTACGCCGCGACCGAGCGCAGCCTGCTCAACTGGGCGCTCGACTTCGCGCTGTGGAACGTCATCACGCTGCCGGAGGGCGCCAAGCGCCGCGAGCTGGCGCTCAAGCTGCTCTCGGGCGGATACCCCGAGATCGAGCTCGACCGTCACCCGCAGGAGTACTTCGACCTGCTCCCCGAGATCTCGACGCGCATGGGCAAGCTGAAGGCGGCGTATGAGGGACGCTGACGCGCGTCGCGGCACCGCAGGCGGCGCCGACCCGCTCGTCACGGTCGTCGTCCCGGTCCACAACGCGGCGCCCTACCTGCGACAGCGCATGGACTGCCTGCTGGGGCAGACGCTGCGCGACATCCAGGTCGTCTGCGTCGACGACGGCTCGACCGACGAGAGCCTCGACATCCTGCGCGACTACGCCCTGCAGGACGGCCGCGTGCTCGTGGTGCCGCAGGAGAACCTCGGGCCGGCAGCGGCGCGCAACCGCGGCATCGAGCTGGCGCGCGGCACATGGCTGACGTGCATGGACGCCGACGACTACTGCGACCGCGACCTGCTGGGGCACGTGCTCGGCGCGGTCGATGCCGCCCAGGCGTCCGCGGGCGCCTCCTCCCCGCGCGTCGACGTCGCCGTCTTCCCGGAGCGCAGCCACAACGTCGTCACCGGCACCGACGTGCGCCTCGACTACGCGTTCCAGTCCGAGCACTTCCCCGCGGGGGTGTTCACCTGGCGCGACTGTCCCGACCGAATTCTGACGTCGTTCCAGAACTGGCTGCACAACAAGCTGTTCCGCGCGGAGTTCGTTCGCGAGAACCGCCTGCGCCTGCAGGACCTGCACCACACCGAGGACATGCTGTTCACCTGCTCAGCGCTGCTGCTCGCGCGCGGCATCCTGTGCGTCGACGGATCCTACGCCTACTACCGCATCGGTCAGGGGTCGAGCCAGCTGTACGCCACCGACGCCTGGCCGCTCGACTTCTACGAGGCGTGCCGCGCCCTGCGCGGGTTCATCGTCGGGTGCGGGATGATGGGGGAGGTGCGTCGCAGCTACCTCAACTGGGTGGGCGGCTGCGTGCTGTCCAACGTCGACATCATGCGCGACCCCGCGGGCATGCGCGCGATCTACGACGCGCTGCACGGGGGAGGCCTGGCCGAGCTGGGCCTGGCCGACGCTGAGCCGGAGGAGTTCTTCAACCGCGACGACTGCGAGCGCCTGCGCGTGCTCGCGACGGCGGACTACGACGCCTTCCTCGTGGCGGAGCACGCCTGGGCGTTCGAGCGCTGGCACCGCGAGCACGAGGACATGCTCGCGGTCGTGAACTCGCGCTCCTTCCGTCTGGGACGCGCGATCACCGGCGTGCCCCGCAGGCTGCGCGACCTGCTGAGGCGCCGATGAACGTCTACGACTTCGACGGCACGATCTATCGGCGCGACAGCTCTGCCGACTTCGTCCTGTTCTGTCTGCGCCGGCACCCCGCGCTGCTCTCGTCGGTGCCCGCGATGGCCGGCGCCGCCCTGCGCATGCGCTCCGGCAAGATCTCGAAGACGCAGATGAAGCAGGTCATCTTCTCGTTCCTGCGCCGGCTTGACGATCCCGAGGCGATGGTCGAGCGCTTCTGGGAGGGGCATCTGGACCGCATGCACGCCTGGTACGCGACGACGCACCGCCCTGACGACGTGGTCGTGTCGGCGAGCCCCGAGTTCCTGCTGCGCATACCGTGCGAGCACCTGGGTGTAGGAACGGTGATCGGCTCGCGCGTGGACGGGCGCACGGGGGAGTTCGCGGGTAAGAACTGCCACGGCCCTGAGAAGGTGCGCCGCTTCCGCGCCGTGTTCCCCACGGCGACGGTCGAGAGCTTCTACTCCGACTCGCTCAGCGACGCCCCGATGGCGGCCATCGCGCAGCGCGCCTTCATGGTGCGCGGCGAGCGGCTCGACCCCTGGCCGACTCCGCAGGAACGTCGATAACCGACTGCGTTTCCGGCACGACCCAGCTCGACCCAGCTCGACCCAGCACGTCCATCCGACGCTGCCGGCGTCTCGCGACGCCCCTCCGAGGGGGGGCGCGCCCCGGCGGCCCTGCGTGACGCCCGACGGCGCCGCGCGCCTTTCCGCATGAGAGGACCCTTGCCATGCTGCAGCTCATCGACGTCACCAAGTCGTACAAGACCGGCGACCTGGTGCAGAAGGCGCTCGACGGCGTCTCGATTAGCCTGCGCGACTGCGAGTTCGTCGCCATCCTGGGCCCGAGCGGCTCGGGCAAGACCACGCTGCTCAAC
>CAIFEU010000212.1 GCA_903789505.1 uncultured Coriobacteriales bacterium | reverse complement strand
GCCTCCGTGCGTGCGGGCGGCGACGTCCCCGCCGGCGAGGCCGGGGAGGGTCTGCCGCCCGCCGACCTCGTCCCGCCGCGCCCGCCCGTGCTGTGCGCGGGCTGCCCCCACCGGGCGTCCTTCCTTGCGGTCAAGGCCGCCGTGGGCGCGCGGCCGGCGGCGTACTCCGGCGACATCGGCTGCTACACGCTCGGCTGCGGCAAGCCGCTCGACGCCACCGACACGTGCCTGTGCATGGGCGCCGGCGTCACGGTGGCGCAGGGCCTTGAGACGGCGGCGCGCCTGGCGGGCGACGAGGAGACGCTGCACGTCGGCTTCGTCGGAGACTCGACGTTCTTCGCCAGCGCGATGACCGGCATCGCCAACGCGGTCTACAACGGCCATCGCATGTGCCTGTGCGTGCTCGACAACTCCACGACGGCGATGACCGGCTCGCAGCCCCATCCCGGGACGGGCGTCACGCTGATGGGGGAGCGCCGCGCGCCGATCTCGATTCCCGAGGTGTGCCGCGCCCTGGGGGCTGAGCTGGTCGAGGTCGTCGACCCGCTCGACGCCGACGCGGCCCAGGCGGCGGCCCGGCGCGCGCTGGACTGCCCCGGGGTGTCGGTCGTCGTGTTCCGCAGCCCCTGCATCCAGCTGTACCGCCCGCTCGAGCCGGTCCGCGTCGACGCGGACGCCTGCACCGGCTGCGGGTCGTGCGTGCGCAGGACCGGCTGTCCCGCCCTGTCGATGTCCGCCGTGCCCGGCGGGGGACCTGCCCCCGACGGGGAGGCCGGCCCCGACGGCGCGCGGGCGCCCCGATGCGGGGGTGGGCGGCAGCGCTGCCGCGCCCAGGTGGACGCGTCGCTGTGCGTGGGGTGCGACCTGTGCGTGGGCTACTGCCCGTTCGGCGCGATTGCGACGCCGCGGGCGAGCGCGACGCCCGAGGAGCGCGACGCGATGAGAAGGGAGGCCCTCCGTGAATAGCGCGAATGGCACCGGCGCGGTCACGGCGGCGCGACGCGGCGCCTGCCGGCTCGACTGCCTGGTCGTGGGCGTCGGCGGGCAGGGGGCAGTGCTCGCGAGCAGGCTCATCGCCGCGGCGAGCATGGCGCGCGGGGCGTTCGTCCGCACCGCCGAGACCATCGGGATGTCCCAGCGCGGCGGGTCGGTCGCCAGCCACGTGCGCGTCGCGCCCGACGCCGCCTGCCTGCCGAGCAGCCTCATCCCCGCTCGCGGCGCCGACCTCGTCCTGGCGTTCGAGCCGGGCGAGGCGCTGAGGGCGTTCGACCACCTCGCCCCCGCCGGCGTCGTGGTGTGCTCGACCAGGCCGGTCGTGCCCAGCGCCGCCGCGACGTCGGGGTACGACGGGTCGGCCCAGCTCGCCTGGCTCCGGGGCCGCCTGGGGCCGGACCGTCTGGCGTGCGTCGACCCCGGGGTCCTCGAGGACGCCGGGCTGAGCCCCCGGAGTCTCAACGTCCTGCTGCTGGGCGTCGCAATCGGCATGGGCGCGCTGCCCTTTGGGGCGGACGAGATGGAGGCGGCGCTTCGCCAGCGACTCAAGCCGAGGCTGGTCGACATGAACCTGCGCGCGCTCGAGCTCGGCCAGGGTCTCGCGCGGCGCGGGTAGCGGCGAGCGGCGGGCCCTGGGTATGTCGGCGCGGGCGCGACCCGCTGGCACGGCGCCCTTGCGGATGGTCCGAGGCGCCCCGCTGGCACGGCGCCCTCGTGGATGGTCCGAGGCTTCCCGCTGGCACGGTGCCCTCGCGGCGGGCATTCGGCCGGGCGGGGCGCGCCGAGTGCGGCGGAGTCCGGGCTTTGCGGCGGAGTCCGGACTTCGTGCCAAGAATCGGGCGTCGCGTATGCCTCCGAGCGCCTCGGTTGCAGTCACATTATTTACGATAGCAGTATCACCGCAGCTAGACGACGTGCTGGCAATCACCGATGGCAGATGACCGGTCACTCGGGGAATACGCAAAGCCGCATTGTTGACGCAACCCGCCCGATCCCGCACGCAACCTGCCCGACCCCGCATGCAACCTGCCCCAGCCCCGCGCACAACCCCGCGCCCCAACCCCGTGCCCGGCGGGTCCGCCCCAGCTCGCGCCCCGGGCCTGGCCACCTTATGGGGTGTCTGCACACTGCGCCCTCCCTCGTCATCCGCCGACCGATTTGCCGTGCGGACGGTCGGCCGCCGAGGGCGTGCCTATACTTATCCGCACGCCTTGCGCGCCATCCGGATGCCGCCCGCGCATCCGGGCGTCACCCCGCATGCCACGCCCGCGCGACGCGTCGCACACAAACGAAAGGAATTTGCCCATGGAGATGAAGCCGTTCCAGCGCGACGCCATCCTCGCTGAGCTGGCGACGATCAAGCAGCGCAGCCCGTTTTACGCCAAGAAGTTCGCCGACGTGGACATGGGGCAGATTCGCACGCAGGAGGACTTCGAGAGGCTCCCGTTCTCCGAGAAGGCCGACCTGCGCGAGGCATACCCGCTGGGCATCCAGGCCGTCCCCGACGAGGACGTCGTGCGCATCCACTCGTCGAGCGGGACCACCGGCACGCCCGTGATCATCCCATACACCCAGAAGGACGTCGACGACTGGGCCGAGATGTTCGCGCGCTGCTACCAGGCGATAGGCTGCACCAAGCTCGACCGCGTGCACATCACGCCCGGCTACGGCTTGTGGACGGCGGGCATCGGCTTCCAGCTGGGCGCGGAGCGCTTCGGCGCGATGACGATTCCGATGGGGCCGGGGAACACCGAGAAGCAGCTGCGCATGATGGTCGACCTGCAGTCGACGGTGCTGTGCGCCACGTCGAGCTACGCGCTGCTGCTCGCCGAGCGCATCGCCCAGGAGGGCATCCGCGACCAGCTCGCCCTGAAGAAGGGGCTGATCGGCAGCGAACGCTGGGGCAAGAGGATGCGCGAGCGCATTGCCGACGAGCTGGGTGTGGAGCTGTACGACATCTACGGACTCACCGAGATCTACGGCCCGGGCGTGGGGGTGAGCTGCCGGTACAACACGGGCATCCACTGCTGGGACGACTTCGTGTACCTCGAGGTCATCGACCCCAAGACCGGCAGGAACCTGCCCGACGGCGAGGTGGGCGAGCTCGTGATCACCACCCTGCAGAAGCAGGGCGCGCCGCTGATTCGCTACCGCACGCACGACCTGTCGAGCATCGTCCCGGGCGACGACTGCCCCTGCGGCAACACCAACACCCGCATCACGCAGTTGGTGGGGCGCACCGACGACATGTTCAAGGTCAAGGGCGTCAACATGTTCCCCGCCCAGGTCGAGGAGGTGATCGCCTCGGTCGACGGCGTCTCCAGCGAGTACCAGGTCATGATCGACCACCTCAACGGCAAGGACATCATGACCGTGTACTTCGAGTGCGAAACGGACGACGCCCTGCGTCGCCGTCAGATAGAGGAGGCGGTCCAGGAGACGTTCAAGAACCGCATCGGGATCACAATCGTCCCCAAGGCGGAGGGCGTCGGCGACCTGCCGCGCTCCGAGAAGAAGTCCACGCGCATCCTGGACAACAGGTACTAGCGGCGCCGGGGCGGGGCGTGCGGGCAGGCGGCTCGTGCGCCCCGCCTGCTACCCGGGAGGCGCGGGGCGCTACCCGAGCGCCGTGCGCCTC
>CAIFEU010000211.1 GCA_903789505.1 uncultured Coriobacteriales bacterium | reverse complement strand
ATCTGTGGGGTGGCGAGTCAGCACCACTCGGTGGGGGTCTTCCGGAGCGCGCGGGCAGTGCTGTCGTCTGCGCCTACTTGTTCAGCAGACTCACTGCGGCGCGTGCCGCGATCCTGCCGGAGTTTACGCAGTTCCCCGAACAGGTCCCTGGCATGTCAATGGTGTAGAGGGACTGATAGAGCATGTTGCCGTCGTTGCCTATCGCGAACAGTCCGGGAACCTTCTCCCCGGCACCGTTTACCACCGAGTAGTCTCGATCCGTCTTGATGCCGCCGATGCTGGTCACGAACAGCACCTCGTCCATGCGAGCGATGTAGAACGGGGCGTCTTGAATCTTCTGGAGGTAGTCCGCGGACTTTCCGAGCCGCGTGTCGGAGCCCGCATCGCACATGGCGTTGTACTCCTCTACGCACTTTTCCAGCGCGTCGGGGTCGAGGCCGACGGCGTCGGCAGCTCCCTTGACGGTGTCCGCCGAGAACAGGGTGTTGCCCTCGTTGGAAGACAGCGCGCTGTCGAAGGCGCTGCGGTCGATCCCGTTGCTCTCGAGGAAGTCGGTGAGAATCGTCTCATCGAGCAGCATGTACGCCCTGGTCTGGTTCTTCACCGGAATCGTCATTGCCTCGACGTTTGAGAGGGCGAAGTCCTCGGGGACGAAGCGCTTCGCCTCCTGATTGACCCAGATGGGCTTGGGATAGAAGCCGAAGCTCAGCAGAGGCTCGAAGCACGTGTCGTGCGGGAACGCGCGGGTGAGGTTGTGTGAGAGGCACGACCCGATCTCGCGCACCACGCTCACGCCGCCCGCGGAGAGCGCCATCTTGTACCCCAGCCCGTCGTGGCCTGCCGTTCCCACGGGATAGACCTTCTCGGGGTCGTAGCCGAGCTCGGCGATGAGCTCCTTGTTCGAACCGAAGCCGCCGGTCGCCAGGATGACGGCCTTGGCGTTGACGAGCGTCCGCCTGCCGTCTCCGGTCATGGCATAGGCGCCTGTGACGGCGCTGTCCTTCGTCACGAGCTCGTTCACCTCGAACCCGAAGCGCACGTCGACGCCCAGCTCCTGGGCACGGGACAGCATCGCCGGCACGTAGGATTCGCCTGCCGAGCCGTCGAACCAGTGCATCGTGGGGTAGAGCCCGCCCTTGTAGTTGTCGACCTTTCCGGAGAACTTTACGCCGGAGTCGAGCATGAACTGGAAGTTGTCGCTTGAGTTGTCGATGAAGTCCAGCCAAGCGAGGCCGTTGCTCCTCCACTGGCCGCTTGAGAGCTCGGTGCGTACGATGTCCGCCGGCTTCACGTCGATGCCCTGCTCCTTCTGGAGCTCGGTCCCGACGCCGAATGTGCCCTCCACGCCGAGCCCGTTTCCGCCTGCCGCGTCCTGCGACTCCGCGAGGATTACCTTTGCTCCCTCGTTTGCCGCCTCGACTGCCGCCGCAAGCCCGGAAAGGCCCGCCCCCACCACGAGGATGTCGGTGCTGAGGGTGTCTTGCGCATCTTGCCCGGAGCTGTCCGCCTTGAGGGAGGGCGCATGCCTGTCCTTGGCGTCTTTGGTCTCCTTTGCCAGCGCCGCCGTGGCGCCCTGGGCCGCCACGGCGGCGGTCATTGCCGCCGCGCAGGTGACGAACCCCCTTCTGTCGATCGCGCTATTCATGCCTGCTGCCCCTTCTCGGTGTTGCCGTGTCACGCATCGTCATGCTCCAGCTACTCCTGCTTGAGGATGTCTTTCGCCGCATGCCGGCCGAACGTCATCGTGCGGCCGCACGCGACGCCCACGATGTGCCAGGGGTAGCAGCTGTTGAAGAATCCACCCGACACGTCCCCTGCTGCCCACAGGCCTGGGATGGGGTTGCCGGAGGTGTCGAGGACGTGCATGTCGGCATCGATGTCGAGTCCGTCAAGCGTGGTGTTGAGGAGCCCGCCGAGCGTGACGCCGTAGTACGGAGGCTCGTCGACGCGCGTGAGACACACCGCTGACTTGCCGAAGTCGTCGTCCTTCCCCGCGTCCGCAAAGCCGTTGTACCTCTCCACCTCCTGCGTGAACGTCTCGACCGGGAGCCCCAGCCCCTCGGCCAGCTCCTCCAGCGTGTCCGCCTTGACGATCGTCCCGTCGGCGGTGTAGGTCTCGAGGTCCTTCGTCACCATGGACTCGCTCTCGACATAGAGGTGCGTGCGGGACGAGCTTGGGTACATGCGGGAGCATCCGGTGGTGTGGAAGGCCTTGGTGTCCTCCGGCCAGCTGGAGTCGAAGATCTGGCACCACGTTCCGTTGGGGTACTTGCCTGCGGCGTGGACGATGAAGTCGTTGGGTGCGTCCTCGTTGGTGAAGCGCTTGCCATATTGGTTGACCGCCATGAAGGGCTGGGTTCCGAAGGTCCACTGTGCCACCGACGGGAACGAGCCCGGCTTGCCGTCGATGTACCCGCTCTTTGTCCCGGGGGTCACCAGCGAACGGTTCTGGATCATCGCCGTGGGGTCGTCACGCAGCACCCCGCCCGCCCACAGGCCTGCCTTGATTCCGGTGCCCAGCGACCCAAACCCGATGAACGCCCCGTTGGACGCCGCAATCGCCTCCGGTTGGCGCGCCAGCATCATGGTGGGGTTGTTGATGTAGCCTCCCGACGCGAGCAGAACTCCCTTGCTGGCGTTCACGCGCAGGTAGCTCCCGTCCGACTTCTGGGCGATGGCGCCGGTAACGCGTCCCTGGCCGTTCTTCTCGAGCTTGACCAGAGAAGTCTCGAGCATCACATCCACTCCTCGCTCGGACAGCCAGCGCTGGAACATCTGGTTCTGGTCCTCCATGGTGAAGAGGAAGTCGTCGTCGGACATCTCCTTGGGCTGGATGTTGTGCTGGATGGGAGGGATGAAGTAGCTGGCGTTGTCGGGGACGTCGTCCTGCAGGACGATCTCCTCGTCGTACTCGTTGCACAGGGTGCTCTCCAGGAACTCGAGCATCTCGCCCGACTCCTTGATCCACACGTCTGCGAGGGCGAGCTTCATCCTGCCCGAAGACGCCACGAGCAGTGCCTTCTTCACCTCGTCCTCGTCGACGCTCACCCCCGCCTGCTCCTGCCACTTGGTGTTCATCGCGCCGATCCAGTGGCGCGCCTGGCATACCGTCGCCTGGCTCTCGAGGACCACGACGTCGGCACCGCCGTCGACCAGGGTCGCCGCTCCCATGAGTCCGGCGCTGCCCGCCCCGATGACCAGGGCCTCGGTGTCGATCGTCTCCGCAATATGGGATTCGTCGATTTCCGGCTCGGCGGTCATCCACTCCTTCGCCCCGACACCGGCGGCCTTGATGAGGTCGTCGGATACCGCCGCAGTCTCGGCGTCAGCGTCCTCTGCCATCGCAATCCGGGTGATGCCCGTCGCACCGCATCCCGCTGCTGCTGCCCCCGCCGCAGCCGTCGCAAAGAACGCGCGTCTTGTCATGTCCATGGTGTCCCCTTTCAGACTCTGGCAATGGCGGGAGGTGCCGGAATGCGCCCCCCCGCGTCCATGCCCCTGCCTGCCAGAATCGCCTCGAATGACGCCGCGCTCAATTGACACTCCTCTCAAGGTGTCATTTTGTTGACGGTTCGGGCGGGGGGTAACATTGGGCGGCCGGGGGGTAGGGGGTGGGTCGGCGGGGGGGCAATGGGCGTT
>CAIFEU010000210.1:374-3657 GCA_903789505.1 uncultured Coriobacteriales bacterium | reverse complement strand
GAGGCCATGGGGTGCGCCCTCACGCTACGCGACGGCGTGGTCACCCCGACGATTCACCTGGTCGATGCGGACCCCGACTGCGACCTGGACTACACGCCCGACGCCGCGGTCCCCTTCGACGCCCGCTGGGCGCTGTCGACCTCGCTGGGCTTCGGCGGCCACAACGCCTGCCTGGCGTTCAGGAAGTACGAGTGAGGAGGACCCGATGGACCTGACGACCCTCGGCGGCATCGCCGAGATCATGGAGAAATACAACCTGAGCCACGTCGAGGCCCAGGTCGAGGGCGAGAAGGTCAAGCTCGACCGCTCCGTCCCCGGGCTCGCCCCCACCGCCCGCGCCTCCCCCCCGGAACAACCCCCACCCCCCCCCCCCCCCCCCCCCCCCCCCGAGTACCCGCCCCCCCGCCGCGCCCGCCCCCTCCCCCGCCGCAACGCCCGCCTCGGACGACGCCGACGACGTCTTCAACGTGGAGGCGCCCATGGTGGGCGTCTTCTACGCTGCCCCCGCACCGGGCGCCGACCCCTTCGTCCGCGTGGGCTCCAAGGTCAAGAAGGGCGACACGCTGTGCATCGTCGAGGCGATGAAGTGCATGAACGAGGTGCAGTCCGAGGTCGACGGAACGGTGGTCGACATCTGCGCGAGCGACGGCGAGCTCGTCGAGTACGGCCGCTGCCTGATGCGCATCTCTTAGTTGGGGGAATCCATGGACCGAGAGCAGCTCAAGACCATCCTGCCACACCGCGAGCCGATGCTGCTGCTCGACTCGTGTGAGCTGGGGGTCGACGACGACGGCGCGCCGGTCGCGCGCGGAACGTATCGCGTGCGCGGCGACGAGTTCTTCCTGCAGGGGCACTTTCCCGGCAACCCGGTGGTCCCCGGCGTGATCCAGTGCGAGATGATCGCGCAGAACTGCTGCGTCCTGCTCGCCGACGACCCCGCGCTGGCGGGAGCGACGCCCTACTACACGAGCCTGGACAAGGTGCGCTTCAAGCACCCCGTCCGCCCCGGTGACGTCATCGACCTCACCTGCTCGCTCACGCGCGCCAAGGGCCCCTTCCGATTCGCCCGGGGACAGGCAAGCGTCGACGGCACCGTGTGCTGCACCGCCGAGTTCAGCTTCGCGCTCGTGAGGCAGCAGGAGGGCGCGCAGGAAGAGACCCGGCGCCAGGGGGCGGGAGCGGGGGGGGAGGGCCGGCTAACCGCGGGGTAGCGACCCCCCGCGCGGGGGGGGGGGGGGGACGGCGGGGCACGTGCGGGCATCACGAGTGAAACGGCACGAGGTATGTTTCAGAAGATCCTGATAGCAAACCGCGGCGAGATCGCCGTCCGCGTGATTCGCGCCTGCAAGGAGATGGGCGTCCAGACGGTCGCCGTGTTCTCCACGGCCGACCGCGACGCCCTGCACGTCGCCCTCGCCGACGAGAGCTACTGCATCGGGGGCCCGCGCCCCCAGGACAGCTACCTCAACCAGGACGCGATTCTCACCGTCGCGGTCGAGACCGGGGCGAGCGCAATCCATCCCGGCTACGGCTTCCTCTCGGAGAACCCGGGGTTCGCGCGCGCCTGCGAGGAGTGCGGCGTGGTGTTCGTGGGTCCGTCGCCCGAGGTCATCGAGCAGATGGGCAACAAGGACAACGCGCGGCGCATCGCCCGGGAGTCCGGCGTGCCGGTCACCCCGGGCTGCGATCTGCTCTCCAGCCCCGAGCAGGCGGTGCGGGAGGCCGAGCGCATCGGCTGCCCGGTGCTGATCAAGGCGCGGGCGGGCGGCGGCGGGCGCGGCATCAGGCGCGTCGACGACCCCGCCGAGGCGGGCCGCGCGTTCACCGAGGCGAGCAGCGAGGCGCAGGCGAGCTTCGGCGACGGCAACTGCTACATGGAGAAGTTCGTCGAGCACGCGCACCACGTCGAGGTCCAGCTGCTGTGCGACTCCCACGGCGACGTCCTGACCCTGGGCGAGCGCGAGTGCTCGGTGCAGCGCCGCAACCAGAAGCTGCTCGAGGAGAGCCCCTGCCCCTGCCTGCCCGACGACGTGCGTCCCGCCCTGTACGAGAGCGCACGGGCGATGGCGCGCGCGGTGGGGTACACCGGCGTCGGCACGATCGAGTTCCTCTACACCGACGACGGCCACTACTACTTCATGGAGATGAACACCCGGCTGCAGGTGGAGCACCCGGTGACCGAGTTCGTGACGGGCATCGACCTGGTGAAGTGGCAGCTGCGCGTCGCCGCCGGGGCGCGACTGCCGATGCGCCAGGACGAGGTGCACGTCACCGGCCACGCCATCGAGTGCCGCATCAACTCGGAGACCCGCGAGGGCGTCCCCTCGTGCGGCAAGGTCACGATGCTGCACGTCCCCGACGGCCCCTGGGTACGCTTCGACTCGGCCATGTACGAGGGCATGAACGTCCCCCCCTACTACGACTCGATGCTCGGCAAGCTCATCGTCTACGCCCAGACGCGCGAGGAAGCCATCCGCAAGATGCGCTCCGCCCTGGGCGAGCTGGCGATCGAGGGAATCTCCGACAACTCCGAGCTGCAGCTCGACATCCTGAACGACCCCGAGTTCCTCTCGGGCACCTACCACACCGACCTCATGGGCCACATCCTGGGCAAGAGGTAGCGCGCCTGCCACGGGGCGTGAGGTGAGGCCCCGTGGGGGCAGAGGGTGCCGACGACGGGAGCCGGAACATCAACCGCAAGCGAGGTCAAGCCATGGGCATGCTCGACAGCGTGTTCGACAAGTTCCAGAAGAAGAGCCGCAACTCACTCGAGAGCCCGGCCACCACGGTACCCGTGGAGCCGTCGGAGCGGCGCGTCTACGTGCAGTGCCCGGGGTGCAAGCACATGGTGGACGTGGACCTGATGGCCGAGAGCCTCGAGGTGTGCCCGCGCTGCGGCCACCACCTGCGCCTCAACGCGCGCGACCGGCTCAGGTACACCGTGGACGAGGGGACGTTCGACGAGTGGGACGCCGACCTGACGTCGGTGGACTTCCTGCACTTCCCGGGATACCAGGGCAAGCTCGAGCGCGCCCGCGAGAAGAGCGGCGAGGTCGAGGCCGTCCTGTGCGGCAGGGCGCGGATCGAGGGCAGGGACTGCGCGATCTTCGTCATGAACAGCGACTTCATGATGGGGTCGATGGGATCGGTCGTCGGTGAGAAGATCACCCGGTGCTTCGAGCGAGCCTGCAAGCTGCGCCTGCCGGTCGTGGGCTTCACGGTGTCGGGGGGGGGCCCCCAGCAGGGGGGGGCCCCCCCCCGGGTGGCGTAGGGCCACGCCTCG
>CAIFEU010000210.1:0-364 GCA_903789505.1 uncultured Coriobacteriales bacterium | reverse complement strand
CCGGCGGGGGGTGGGCTTCCCGGGGGGGGGGGGGGCCCGCTTGCTGGCGGGCGCCACCTCGCTGATGCAGATGGCCAAGACGTCGGCGGCGGTGCGCCGTCACAGCGACGCGGGCCTGCTCTACGTGGCGGTCCTGACCGACCCCACCTCGGGCGGCGTCACCGCGTCGTTCGCGATGGAGGCCGACGTCACGCTCGCCGAGCCCGGCGCGCTGGTCGCCTTCGCCGGGCCGCGTGTCATCGAGCAGACGATCCATCGCAAGCTGCCCAGCGGGTTCCAGAGCGCGGAGTTCCAGCTCGAGCATGGATTCGTCGACCGCATCGTCGCGCGGTCGGGCATGCGCGACACCCTCGCGGCCCTGCTC
>CAIFEU010000209.1 GCA_903789505.1 uncultured Coriobacteriales bacterium | reverse complement strand
GGTCAGAGGACCGGGACTGGGGCTGCGCCTCGGGAGCGTACATCCACGGCGTGTGCTTGACGCGGTAGTACACCGTCCCCTTGGCGTGGTCGGCGGCGAGCTCGGCGAGGACGGGGCCGACCTGAGAGGCGATCGCCAGCCAGACGCGGCGCCAGAAGTACTCGGGGCCGAACAGCCTGCCGATGCGCACGGCGGAGGGGAACGTGTAGAACTCCCGCGCGGCGTGGTAGAACTCCTCCTGCAGCTCCCAGGGCGAGAGCTTCTTGGGCTGGAAGGTGACGTTCATCATGTCGAAGTCACCCCACTCGTGGGAGATCATGCGCCCCTCGCGCTCGAACTGCTCGTAGACCGGCGTGCCGGGGAACGGCGTGAGGATCGCGGGCTGCAGCTGGTAGGCGTCCACCGAGCTCGCGAACGCGATTGTGCGGCGGATGTCGTCGCGCCCGTCCTCGTCGATGCCCAGCACGCAGCTGGCGATCACGCGGATCCCGTGGTCGCGGCAGGCGAGCGTGGCGCGACGTATGTCCTCGAGGTTCTGGTGCTTGTCGATCGCGTCCAGCGACGCCTGGTTCACCGACTCTATCCCGATCAGCACCCGGTTGAGGTGGGCCCGGGAGAGCAGCTCGAGCAGCTCCTCGTCCTTCGCCAGGTCGGTGCGCCCGAAGAAGAACGTCTCCTTGAACTGCAGGTTCTCCTCGATGATGCGCCGGCAGATCTGCTTGGCGCGCTCCTTGTCGGCGGTGAAGTTGTCGTCCTCGAAGTTCATGTACTGGAACCCCAGGTCATGGACCATCCGAATCTCGTCGATCACGTTCTCGACGCTGCGGCGCCGATAGGGCGAGAAGTGGCGAGACGTGGTGCAGAACGAGCAGTGGAAGGGACAGCCGCGCGAGGTCATGATGTTGGCGCACTCGCAGGGGGTCCTGAGCGTCGAGTAGTCGGGGAACGGCAGCGCGTCGAGGTCCTCGACCGGCCGGGCGCGGACGATGGGCTTCCTCAGCCTCCCCTCGACGATGTCGAGGATGACGCTCTCCCCCTCGCCCACGACCACCTGGTCGGCATGGGCGAGCGCCTCCTGCGGGCACACGCTGGCGTGCATGCCCCCGATGACCACGCGGGCATGGCCGCGCTCGTGGAACAGGTCGCCCAGCTCGTAGGCGCGCGGCGAGGTCGCCGTCATCGTGTAGATGCACGCGACGTCGGTCATCCGCAGCAGGCGCCGGTAGTTCACCGGGCCGTGCAGCTCCTGGTACACCTCGACGTGATGGCCAGCCTTCCTGCAGATCGCGGCGAGGATCATGGGGCCCACGATGGGGTTGGAATGGCCGTAGAGCTTCCCGCCCAGCCGGTAAATCGGCGTGCGCTTGATCTGCGGCGCAGGGATTATGAAGGTGACGTTCATGGCGTGCCTCGCGCTGTCTGGCATGATCGCCGGCGTCCCTCGCCGACGAAAATCCGCTAACGAAAAACAATGAATGTCTTTTATCAAACGCTTGTTGTATAACGTAGCTATTATTTCACGGACGCGGGAGGCTTCAACCACCGAAAACGCGGCGGGTGTCCGTTATCAGACACATGGGGAGGGACCATCGTGGAACGAAGGAAGAAGACCGACCTGAGGGTCATCAGGACGCAGAAGGCCATCCGCGAGGCGTTCTGGCAGCTCATGGAGCAGGGCGGAATCGACAACGTCAACGTGCAGAAGATCGTCGACCTCGCCAACATCAACCGCAGCACGTTCTACTCCTACTACTCGGACAAGTACGACCTGCTCGACAAGATGGAGGGCGAGCTCCTGGACGGCCTGTGCGAGATCATGGGGGAGGTGCGCGTGAGCGAGGCGGACACCTCGACGCGCGACGAGATCTTCCACCAGCACGTGATGCACATCCTCACCTACCTGGAGAGCAACGCCGCGCACCTGATGACGCTGATCGGCAAGGGCGGCGACCGCTCGTTCCACAAGCGGCTCGACGACCAGATCGAGCGCGTCTGGGACCAGAAGGGCATCGGCAGGCACCTGACCTTCCCGGAGCACTACCTCGTCGTGGCACTCTCCGGCATGATGACCGGGCTGCTGACGGAATGGCTCCGGACCGGCTTCGCGATGAGCAAGGAGGACCTTGCGCTGCTGATAGAGCGCCTCGCCCGGCCGTTCGTCGACATGGCGGTCGTGGAGGGCGGCAACGGCGCGGCAGGGGGCGCAGCCGCGTCCCGGCCCGACGCGAGCGAGGGAGGCAGGTAGGCGCGGCAGGCGCACTGACGCGCCATGGGCGCGATGGAGCCGCCGTGGTGCCGGGGACAGGTCCGTCTCGACTTGCTTTACGGATGGCCGGACGTCGGCCCGCCTGTGCTTAACTCCGTCTAAACGGACGAACCGATGGACGAGGGCCATTCCGCCGAGGGGATGACGAAGTTGGTGGGCACCGACGAGATCGCCGCGCTCGCGCGGGAGTTCGAGCAGTCGCAGGGAATCCTGACCGTCCTGGGAGACGAGACCCGGCAGCACCTGATCCTCGCGATGATGCAGTCGGGCAGCTGCACGGGGCTGCGCGTCAACGAGATAGCGCAGCGCACCTCGCTCTCCCGCCCGGCGATCTCCCACCACCTCCGGATCATGAAGGACGCCGGGCTCGTGAAGGTGCGCAAGGAGGGCACGAAGAACTTCTACTACTTCGACGAGAGCGCCTCCTCGATCGATCGGCTCGTCCGGACGCTGCAGCACGCCTCCCGCATCATGCGGGGGCTGCCTGACCGCAGCGAGGCATGAGGGCGAGCGGGACCGGACTTTTGACGAGGCGATTGGGATGATTCTGTACTTCTCGGGAACGGGCAACAGCAGGCACGTCGCCAAGGAGATCGCGAGCGCGACCGGCGACGAGGTCGAGGACATCGCGACCCACCTGCGCGACGGGAGCGCGGGGGCGTATCGCTCCGAGCGGCCGTACGTCTTCGTGGGGCCGGTCTACGCCGGCCGCTACCCGCGGGTGATGACGGACTTCGTGTCGAGGTCGCGCTTCGAGGGATCGCGTCAGGCGTACTTCATCGCCACCTGCGCGGAGACCCCCTGGATAACCGCAAAGTACGTCAAGAAACTGGCACAGGCCAAGGGCTTCGAGACGATGGGGTTCCGCTCGATACGGATGCCGCAGGGCTACTGCAGCAACGGCCTCACGCGCCCCGCGGAGGAGAACGAGGCCGTCCTGAAGGCGGCGGAGCCGAAGGTCGCCGAGGTGGCGCGCCTCATCGCGGAGGACAGGCGACTTCGCGACGAGCCGCTGGGCAAGTCCTACATGTCCACCATCATGAACCCGCTCATGTACGCGACGATGATGAGCCCCCGCAAGTTCCGCGTGACCGAGGCGTGCGTCGGCTGCGGGGCGTGCGCGTCAAGGTGCCCGCTCGGCAACATCCGCATGGTCGACGGCAGGCCCGTGTGGGGCGACAGGTGCACGCAGTGCTGCGCCTGCATCGGGGGATGTCCCGAGGGCGCCATCGAGTACGGCAAGAAGTCCGTGGGAAAGCCCCGCTACTACCTCGCATAGGCCCACCAGGGCCGATGGTGGGGCCCGCGCCCGGCGGTGCAGGCGACCGGCCGGCGCCGCCTACGCCCGCGAGCCGTCTGCGCCCGCAGGCCGCCGGCACCCCCGCGGGTCGCCAGGC
>CAIFEU010000208.1:2814-3745 GCA_903789505.1 uncultured Coriobacteriales bacterium | reverse complement strand
GCCTCGGCGAGCGGCGCCCCCGCGGGCCGGGGCGCCGGGGCGCGCCCGGGGACGCCGGGGCGGGCGGGTGGGGGCGTCACTGGAACTCCGGCGCGCACATGCGGATGACCTCGCCGGAGGAGCTCACGTACTCCACGACGCGCACGCCGACGCCGTAGGCGCGGCGCATGTTGCGGTCGGTGATGACGTCCGGCGCGTCGCCGAACACCGCCGGCTCGCCGCGCAGCAGGAGCAGGACCTTGGACCCGCACATGAACGCGTGGTCGGGGGAGTGCGTGGTCATGAGCACGCCGATGCCGCCGGCAGCGAGCTCGCGCACCTTGCCGATCACGCGCGCCACGTTGCCGTAGTCCAGCGCCGCGGTGGGCTCGTCGAGCATCAGCAGCCGGGGCTGCTGGGCCAGGGCGCGCGCGATCATCACGAGCTGCAGCTCGCCGCCGGAGATCTCGGTGTACGGGACGTCGCGCAGGTCCTCGATGCCCATCTCGGCCATCGCGTTCTCCACGACGAGGCGGTCCTGGGCGCCCGGCGAGCCGCCCGGCCCCACCTTGCCCAGGCGCCCGAGCATCACGACGTCGCGCACCAGGTAGGCGAACGGCGGCGTGTGCGCCTGGGACACGTAGGCGACCTGCGTGGCCATCCGCGCCGGCGACCAGCGCGCGACGTCCTCGCCGTCGATCAGGACCTTCCCGCCCAGCAGGGGGTCTATCCCCAGCACCGAGCGGAACAGCGTGGACTTGCCCACGCCGTTGGGTCCCAGCACGCAGCATATCTGGCCGCTCTCGACCGCGCAGTTCACGTACTGCAGCGTGGGGTGCGCCTTGTCGCGGCCACACGCCAGGTCGCGCATCTCCAGCCTCATCGTCGGTCTCCTTCCTCACTCGTCGGCTCCCGCCTCGCGGGGCGCTGCCGCGCCCGGGCGCCCCTGTCG
>CAIFEU010000208.1:850-2804 GCA_903789505.1 uncultured Coriobacteriales bacterium | reverse complement strand
GCGGCCCACCCCCCCCCCACGCGGGGGCCCCCTCCCCCCCGGGCCGCCCCCCGCCGGGGGGGGGGGGGCGGGGGCGGGCCCCCGGGGGGGGGCCCCCCCGGACGAGCCCCGGTGCCGTGCGCCGCCGCGCCCGCCTCGTGGCTCGCGGGCCGCGTGCCGGTGCGCCGCCGCCCGGGCCGCTACACCACCCAGAAGTAGCGCAGCGCGTAGCGCAGGCGCCCCACCCGGGCGCGCACGCACGAGGGCAGCCCCGCGCGCAGGCGCCAGCAGGCCCGCAGCAGGTCGTCGTCGGGCTCCATCCCGCCGTAGTGGACCAGCTCGTAGGCCCCGCTCAGCTCGTCGAAGCTCGCGTCGTCCAGCCGCGAGGTGAAGTCGTCGAGGCGCTCGCGGGAGTCGTCGGCGAACTCGCGCGCGGTCTGCGTGGGCGAGCGGCCCAGCCCCACCCGCGCCAGGGTGCGCAGGGCGTCGGCGTAGATGCGCCGCACCTGGTCGGCCGCGCCCAGGCGGCGCAGGCGCCGGTCGCAGGCACGGCGCAGCGCCTTGCGGGCGAGCACGGCCGCGACCGCGGCGAGCACGGGGACCGCGAGCAGCAGCAGCCACCAGTACGCCGGTGTTGAGAGCGTGTACAGGTAGACGCCGTCCTCGGTGGTGTCGAACCTGTAGTCCGACTCGACGCCGGACTGCTGGCGGGCGTCGTTGATGAAGTCGCCCAGCTCGGCAAGGGACGGGTCGTCGCCGGTGACCTGCGTCTGCTGGTTGCCGTACACCTGCTCGTCGGTCACCGTGGTGGTCGTCTGCGACGGGTCCTCCTGGTAGGAGACCTTGGCCGGGCTGCTCACCTCGACCGTCTCGTAGCTGCGGTACTCGGTGAACAGCTTGAGGCTCACGTGGCCGGGGTCCAGCGGGGCGACCGCGATCGCCCAGACCAGCGCGCCCGCCGCGCACGCCAGCGCCGCCACGCAGACGCCCTGCAGGGCGGCGCGCCCGTAGGCGGGGCGCACGACTGCCTGGGCAAGAGCGGCGTCGCGGGCGTAGCGGCGCACCGGGACGAGGGCCGCCAGGCAGCAGGCGAACCCCAGCGACGGCGCGACCAGCCCCGCGGAGTACACGTACTCGACGAACGCGCAGTCGAACAGCCCCGCGGCTGCCAGGGCGAGCAGCCCGCCCATGCGCCGACTCAGCAGCCACACGGCAAGGCTCGCCACGACCGCCGTCAGCGCGGGCGCCACGTGGCTCGCCTCGTCGTCGGCGAGCGGGTCGGGCCCGGTCGAG
Organism: uncultured Coriobacteriales bacterium; assembly: GCA_903789505.1. Lineage (GTDB taxonomy): Bacteria > Actinomycetota > Coriobacteriia > Coriobacteriales > UMGS124 > CAIFEU01. The sequence goes on along the minus strand of CAIFEU010000208.1, from coordinate 1,532 downwards.
GTCGCGAAGCCCAGCGCGACCGCGCCCACCGCCAGCGCCGCCGTCAGGCAGACCCACAGAGCCTGGGCGCGCCGGCTGGCGCTGGGGGCCTGCGCCGCGAACAGCGGGGCCTGCAGCGCCGCGCACGCGACGAGCCACAGGGCGACGTTGCCCTGGAGGGCGGGGTCCACGACGAAGCCCTGCATGGTGACGACGCTCAGGCACGCCGCCGCGACGACCGTGAGCGCCGCCTCGGGCAGGGTGCGGCGGGCGTAGGCGGCGGGGGAGGCTACCGCCCGGTCGGGCGCCGCGGCGCCGGGTCGGCCCTGCCCCCGTCGGCGCGCGCCGGCCATGGTCTCGGTGCTCATCGCCCCACCCCCCTGCTCGCCGCCTGCACGGCGCCGGCGAGCTCGTCGACCGACGTGACGCGCACCACCGGGATGCCCGCCCGCTCGACGCGCGCGAACGCGGCGCCTCCCGCCCCCGCCGGCGCCCCGGGGGCCTCGACGCGCAGCACGGTCACGCCGCGGCGGGCGTCGTGCTGCTCGACCAGGGCCTGCGCCGTCCTCTCGGAGGGCTCGCAGCACACCAGCAAGAGGTTGGCGCCCGCGTCGGCGCGCAGCGCGTCCTGGCGCAGCATGTCGGCGACCTCGGAGTCGTCGGCCGCGGGCGTGGGGGGCTCCGTGGGGGGCGGGGGGGTGGG
>CAIFEU010000208.1:0-840 GCA_903789505.1 uncultured Coriobacteriales bacterium | reverse complement strand
GCGTCGGGATCTCGTCGACCAGCGGGTAGAGGCGCTCCGGGTCGTTATCGCGCACGCGCCGGGCCTTCCCGGAGCGGTCCAGGAAGGTCAGGCAGGTCCGGATGCCGGCGTCGTGCGCGAACGCGAGCGTCGAGAACGCCGACTCCAGCGCCGCGTCGTAGATGCAGGCTCGATGGCGCGCGTCGGGGTCGGTGCAGGTGAGGTCGAGCGCGACGGTGGTCCCGGGGTTGGTGTGCGACTCGTAGAGCCGGGTGAACAGCTGCCCGTCGGTGCGCGCCGAGAGCTTCCAGTGGACGGTCTTGAGCGGGTCGCCCTGCTCGTACTCGCGCGAGAACGCGTAGTCCATGTCGTCGGAGAGCACCGTGCGCGCACTCATGGGGGAGTCGCTCGAGGTGAGCGAGCGGCCCACCATCGCGTCGAGGCGCACCACGCGCGGCAGGCAGCGCACGACGCAGCCCTCGCGCCCCTCGCGCGTGCGGGAGAGCAGGCCGAGCATGTCGAAGACCTCCATGCCCGCGACGCTGACCCCGTAGGTCCCCACGTGGTCGAACGTCGCCTCGAGCGGCACCTCGCGCGAGCAGCGCGGGCCCAGGCAGGCGCGCAGCCGCAGCTCGGCGGGGCCCTCCTGCGCGGGGCTGCCCGTCTTGTGCCGGCTGCCCCCGGGGGGGGGGGCGCCCGCCCCGGCGTCCGCCGCGCGCCGGGCCACCGAGAGCGCGAGCTCAACGTGCGACGCGGTCAGCGGCGCGTCGTTGGAGAGCGTCATCGCCACGCGCGCCCGCTCGCCGCGCACGCACGACTGCTCGCGCCTGAGCGGCTCGACGCGCAAGCGGTGGTCGACGG
>CAIFEU010000207.1:3375-3746 GCA_903789505.1 uncultured Coriobacteriales bacterium | reverse complement strand
TCTCACGACATCCCCCCATCTACCTGAGACGATGCCGCATCATATGAATCATCCGATGCGCATGTGACCCGATTATATCCAACGTCCGCCTACACTCGGAGGAGCAGGAGCCCCCGCGACCGGGGAGGGTCACGGGCCGAAAGGGACCGCAGCGGGCCTAGGGGAATCGCGAGTGGTCAGGAGTCGCCGGGGCTGGTCGCAGGAGTGGCGAGAGACATGCGCGCGGGCGTCGCATCGCGCGTATGGCCGGCCGGGGAGGGTCGGCAGCGGGCGCGCGTCGCGCGTACGCCTCACGCCGGCCCGGCGGGTGGCCCGCAGGTGGGCCCGCAGGAGGGGGGGGGGGGGTGTTTATTGTCATAGAATTGGCATGG
>CAIFEU010000207.1:0-3365 GCA_903789505.1 uncultured Coriobacteriales bacterium | reverse complement strand
GCCCGCAGGTGCGCCCGCAGGCGCGCCGGGCGCGGGGGCGAGGGTCCGACAAAGGGGAGGGATCGTATGACACGCACGCTCGATGTCAGCAGCCTCGTCGGCAGGGGCGGCCCGGGAGCCGCCGCGACTTTGCGGGACGGAATCGACCGCCGCTCGTTCGTCAAGGCCGGGGCGACGCTGGGCGCCCTGGCGGCGGCGGGGAGCCTGATCGGGTCGTCCCATCTGGCGAGCGCCAAGGAGGCCGCGTCGTCGCTGCCCGACGGCAAGGCGTCCGCCGCCGCATCGGCGGCCGCGGCGGGCTCCGGCTCCGCCACCGGCGACAACGCCGCGCTGCTCGCCGAAGGCATCGCGTCGTCGGCAGACATGCCCGGCGTAGAGGTGCGCCACGCGTTCTGCCAGATGTGCGGGCCGGCGCGGACGCACTGCGCCACGCTGTGCTACCTGCGCGACGGGCGCTGGACCAACGTCGAGGGCAACCCGCTGGCCGGAAACAACTACGGCCGCGGGAGCCGCACGCTGTGCGCCAAGGGCAACTCGGCCATGGGGGTGCTCTACTCCCCCACCCGCATCGCCTACCCCATGCGCCGCGTGGGCGAGAAGGGCGAGAACAAGTTCGAGCACATCACCTGGGACGAGGCGCTCGACGAGATCGCCGACAAGCTCAAGGAGCAGAAGGAGCAGTACGGCGCCAAGAGCTACGGCGTCCTGAGCCCGCAGTACTACGCGGTCCTCGGCACGCTGGGGCGGCGCTTCCTCAACGTGCACGGCAGCCCCAACTACCTGCACTCGGCGATCTGCAACTCGCAGCGCATGTTCTCCAACCTCGTCACGCTGGGCGGCGCGAACCACTTCGCCTGCAACAAGAGCCTGCCGGGTCAGCTCAACAAGACCAAGCTGCTGGTGGTGTGGGGCTTCAACTCGGAGAACTCCGCTATCAACCAGGGCAACCCCTACGCGCGGCTCAACTGCCACGAGAAGGGTCAGCAGGTCATCGACATCCGCCCGATGCGCGAGGGGCTGGGCACCAAGGCCGACGTGTGGGTGCCGATCCGGCCGGGCACCGACTGCGCGCTGGCGATGGGGATCCTCAACTACATCATCGTCAACGACCTGTACGACCACGACTTCGTCGACAACTGGTGCTCGGGCTTCGACGAGCTCGCCGCGTCGCTGACCGAGTGCACGCCGGAGTGGACTGCCGACAAGACCGGGCTCGAGGTCGACCAGATCACGCAGATAGCCCAGATGATGGGCACCACCAGCCCGATGGCAATCCTGATCGGCAACGGCGTGGGCGACCAGAGCGCCGACGGCCACTGGACCGTCGCCTGCATCGACCTCATCGAGGCGATCACCGGCAACCTCGGCATCGCGGGTGGCGCGGGCGCCGCGATGAAGCAGCCCGACCCGCTGATCAAGCTCAACGAAATCGATGTGCTCTCCGACCGGCTTCCCGCCAGCGACGAGGACACCGCCAACGGCTGGATGGCGGGCGTCGCCGACCTGGTCGCCCCCGAGACGCCGCGCTGGTTCCAGACGGCCAAGACGCAGGAGTCCGGCCCCACCGCCGCCTACTGCAAGGGCCTGCGCAGCATCATCACGGGCGACCCCTACCCGCTGAGGTTCGTCTTCGCCCAGTCGTCCAACCCGCTGTCGGCCACGCGTCAGCCCAAGACGGTCATCGAGGCGCTCAAGAAGCTCGACTTCTACGTCGTCATGGACACCGAGTGGAACAGCTCGTGCGCCTACGCCGACATCGTGCTGCCCGCCTGCACCAACTACGAGACCAGCGAGCAGATGGCGGTCAAGAACTCGGCGGCCGGCACCTGGCTCGGCATCAACCAGAAGATCGCCGAGCCCCTGGGCGAGAGCCACTCCGACTGGGACTACTACTGCGACCTGGCCGTGCGCATGGGCTACGGCGACGACTTCTGGAACGGCGACTTCGACCAGTGCCTGCGCGAGCAGCTCGACGGCACCGGCATCGACCTGGACGAGCTGCGCGAGAAGGGCGAGGTCTTCGTCGAGCGCCCGGAGAAGGCCGAGGCAACCGAGCCCGCCTACCAGGACTACGAGAAGATGTTCGCCGACCTGCCCGACGGCAAGGTGCAGTGCGCCAACTCCTGGATCGGCGGCAAGCCCGACGCGCTCGGCACCGGGGAGCTGTCGCGCGTGCCCGTCTACCGCGGCGCGGCGGAGAGCGCCTCGGAGACCCCCGAGCTGCTCGACGAGTACCCGCTGACCTTCTCCGACGTCCACGCGTACCGCCTGTGCAACCACAGCTACTACGTCAACATCCCCTACCTGCGCGAGCTGCAGCCCGAGCCGTGGGTCAAGATCAACCCCGCCACCGCCAAGCGCTACGGCATCGCCGACGGCGACTGGGTGCGCGTCGAGAGCCCGCACGGTTGGGTCAAGCTCGTGGCGCGCTACCTCGAGACGATCGCGCCCGACGTGCTGATGGCGCGGCGCGGCTGGTGGGAGGACTGCCAGGAGCTGGGGCTGTGCGGCTACGGCTGCGGCGACGGCGGCAGCGAGGTCAACGTCCTGTACGCCGACGACCCCGCGGGCTTCGACCCGTTCCACTCCGCGATGGCCAAGCAGACCCTGGTCAAGATCAGCAAGCTCGACGAGTCCGAGATCCCGACCGCGGCCGACGCCGCAGGCCAGCAGCCTCCCGCCGAGGCCCTGGCGGGCGCCGACGGCACGGCCCGGGCGTAGCCGTGGGCGGCGCTGACGGCGCCGGCCGCACGCGAGCACACGATCGGACAAGGAGGATGGCACCATGAGCGAGACCTACGCCTTCTACGTGGACTCCAGCCGCTGCATCAAATGCTGGGCCTGCGAGGTAGCCTGCAAGCAATGGAACCAGATCCCGGCGGGCACCGTGGCGCGCCGCTGGCTGGTGGAGACCGACACCGGGACCTTCCCCGACGCGAACCGCACCTTCGTCTCCACCGCCTGCAACCACTGCGAGAACCCCGCCTGCATGGAGCAGTGCCCCGCCGGGGCGATCTCCAAGCGCGAGGTGGACGGCCTGGTGATCGTCGACAAGGACACCTGCATCGGCTGCCAGACCTGCGCCACGGCATGCCCGTTCGGCGTGCCCACCTATCTGCCCGACACGGGCAAGATGGACAAGTGCGACGGGTGCGTCGAGTGCGGGCGCACGCCCGAGGGCCTGCCCCACTGCGTGGCCGCCTGCCCCACCCAGGCGCTGCACTTTGGTACGATGGCCGACATGGAGAGCCTCGCCGCCGAGAAGGGCGGCAAGCGGCTTGAGGGGAGCACCTCCCCGACCACGATCGTGTCGTAGGCGGCGCGTGCCCATGCCCGCCCCCGTCCCGGGACCGCCCGGGCGGGGG
>CAIFEU010000206.1 GCA_903789505.1 uncultured Coriobacteriales bacterium | reverse complement strand
GGTCATGGCAGCGCCCGCGTCGCCGGTCGCGCCCGGCGCACCGTCGCCGCGAGCCGCCACGGCGTCCCGGCCGCCGGCACCCTGCGCGCGTGCCCGCCCGACGCCCTCATCGACCTTGGCCATCCCCGTCCCCCGTCTCCCCTGAGGCACGCCGCCGCGCCGTGACCGCGGCAGCGGCTGTCGCACGCGCCGTCAGCGCCGTCCCGCACCCGTGACGTCAGCGCCAGAGGTCCCATCGCCCGAGTCGTCGCCGCCCGAAGCACGGCCCGAAGCATCGGCGCCGGCGGTGTCGGTTCCCTGCGCGTACATGATGCCACGAAAGCCCGCTCCCGAGATGCGAACCACCTGACGCACCGCCAGGCCGTCCTCGGGCAGGCGCGTGGCGATCACGCGGTAGTCGCCGCCGACGGTCTTGCTCGTCACGTCGACCGACTCGACGTACCCGCCCTCGTCGAAGCCGATGCTGCCCGTGAACGACCCGCGCGCGCCATCGTCATCCAGGCTCACGAACGTCAGACGCATGAGCCTGCCGCGGCCGGCGACGTCGGCGAAGTCCACGTAGGTAAAGTCGCGACCGGCGGCGTCGGGCACAAACGCAAGGTCGCGCACCTTGCCGAGGCTGCGCAGGCGGCTCAGGTCCTTGAGCTGCTTGCGGATGCGGCCGGTCGCCTCGGAGAGTACGTCGTTGGCGACCTCGACCGTCTCGCGGCACTCGCGCCTGTCGGCAGGGGTCGCGAACAGGTAGCGGCAGGTCAGACCGCGCTGGTCCCCCACGGGCGGCGTCAGGTCGGTCCCGCTCACCGCGCGCGGCGGCAGCCCCCTGCCCCCGCGGACGAACCGGGGCATGCCCGCCACGCCGTGGGGGAAGCGCTCGCCGGGGGCCTTCGGGTCGACCCCCTCGATCCAGCAGGCGTCGCCCAGGCGCGTGACCTCGCCCTCCCCGGGGATGTGGACCTGCTCCTGCTCGCCTCGCCGCCTGCCGAAGTGCCTCATCTTCACCACCCGAATCCCGTCGTCCGACGTCCGTCCGACGCGCCGCCCGGCACGCCCCGGGCGCCCTCGTAGTCCGACGTCGGTCGTACCCGCAGTGCGCTCCCGCGTTGCGCCCGGCGGCGCGCCCGAGGTCAACAAACGTGAGAATTACGTCTGGCATCCGTCACGTGCGGGACCACCTGCACGGGCTTCCTATAATTCGGCGCATGCTAAGTCTCATCCTCGCCCAGAAGATACTCTCCCTGTTCATCATCATGGGAATGGGGTTCGCGCTGGTGCGCTCCGGCGTCATGAAGCCCGAGCTAAGCCGGGGCCTCGCGCTGGCGAACCTCTACATCATCTCCCCGTGCATGCTGATTTCGGCGTTCCAGATCGACATGACCGACGAGGTCAAGATGGGATTCCTCGTCGCCCTGCTCGCCGGGGCCGTGGTGCAGGCGGGGTTCATGCTCGTGACGCGGGTGCTCGCCCGGCCGCTGCGCCTCACCGAGGTGGAGCGCGCGTCGGTGATCTACTCCAACGCCGGCAACCTGATCATCCCGCTGGTGTCGTGGATCCTCGGGGACAACATGGTGGTGTACTGCACTGCCTACATGGTGTTCCAGACGATCACGATGTTCAGCCACGGCAAGAGCCTGATGCGCGGCTCGCACAGCGTCGACCTGCGGCAGATCTTCCTCAACGTGAACATGGTGGCGATGTACGTCGGCGCCCTGCTCTTCTTCACCGGAATCCGCTTCCCCACGCCCGTCCAGGACGCGATTAGCTCGGTGGGCAGTATGATCGGGCCCGCATCGATGCTGGTCACCGGCATGATCATGGGCGGGACGAGGTTCAGTGACTTCAAGCGGTTCAAGCGTCTGCCGCTGGTGGCGGTGCTGCGCCTGGTCGCGCTGCCCCTGTGCGCGCTGGCGTTCCTCAAGCTCACGCCGCTGCACACGCTGGTGCCCAACGGCGACATGGTCCTGCTGATCACCCTGCTCGCGGCCAGCAGCCCCTCCGCCTCGACGATCAACCAGTTCGCGCAGATCTACGGGCGCGACTCCGCCTACGCGAGCGCCATCAACGTCGTCACGATCCTGTGCTGCATCGTGACGATGCCGATCATGGTGGCCATCTACCAGCTGTAGGCGCCCGGCGCGCGACCCCCCCCGGCCCGTCCCGGAGGGCGGCGGGCGGCGGACGTCCCGTCCCCGGCAGGCCCGCCCCGGACCGCCCGCCCCTGCCGGCCCGAGCGGCCCGACCGGCGCCGCCGCCCGCCCACGCCCCGGGCGCCCGCCCCTGCCAGCGCGACCGGCCCGGCGCTACCGGTTCTCGATGTGACCGATTCCCCTGATCTCGATGTTGATCGAGCCATCGGGCTGCTTGGAGAAGGCGATGAAGTCGGTGTTCGAGGTGTACTGGCTGGGGAACGTGATCTCGATGCCGGTGTCAGTGCGGATCTTGTGGCTGCCCGCCATGCGCGTCGCCACGCTCTGGCGCACCGGGACGCGCTCGGGGAGCTGCTGCTCGTGGGCGCGCTCCTCGTAGCGCTCGCGCATCACGGGCTCGTCCTCGAAGACGCGCTCACCCAGCTCGTCGGGGGAGAACGACTCGGCGACGGCCGCGTTCTCGGCGATGTACGCCTTGGCCTTCGAGACCGCCACGGCGACGGCGGAGTCCGACCCGTACTCCTCGGCGACGTCGGAGACGATGTTGGTCACCGTCTTCATGACCTCGCGCGTCGAGGCGTGGGTGGTGCACTGCAGCAGGGCGTCGGGGATGACGTAGGCCTGCTCGCCGGCAATCGAGCGCGGCTTGTCGCAGAACGACACCTCGTAGGTGCGCGTGTTGACCAGGGCGTAGGAGTCGATCTTCTGCGTGGGGTTCGGCAGCATGTTGTCGTTGCGCGCAACCTCGGCGAACGCGACGCCCGACGCGTCGGCGGTGAGGTTGTGGGCGAAGCACTTCTTGCGCGGCATCAGGACCAGCGCGAACATGCGGTCGCCGTGCCCCTCGTAGGCCGCCGACGCCGCCTGCTGCAGCGCGACGTCCACGGCGTCGGCCAGGTCGGCAGCGTCTCCCCCGTCGAACGCCCCGGCGACGTCGACCTTGACGGTGGAGGGGTCCACCTTAGCGTCGTCCTCGAAGTCGACCACCAGCAGGTCGCTCTGCTCGATGTCGTCGCCGCGGCGCAGCTCGTCGAACAAAAACTGCGCGATCTGGCACGACAGGTCGACGAAACCCGTGCGTCCCTCGAGGTACTGCTCGAGCTCGCCGGCAAAGCCGCTTTCCTGAGTGAACTCGCCGTGACGGCTGTCGGCGCTGTTCGAGATCTTGCGCATGTGACGCTGCACGAACGACTTCGACGAACGGTTCTCCAGGTCGAGCTCGCGACGCGACAGCGTGAGCTGGCCGGTCTCGAAGTCGAAGACGTGCAGGATTGCGTGCTGGATGTTCATCATGCGAGCGTCACCGCGTCCCTCGGGTTGTCGTGAGCCAGCCGCCGCGGCATGGGGCGCGTCGCTCGCGCCCGCGGTCGCGCGGCCTAAACAGGATCCCCCACGCGCGGGGTTGGGGGGTGGGCATGGCGGGGGGAGCGCGCCCCACGGGGAGGGCGCCCCCGCCGCCCTGCGCTATCCTTGTCCCCATCGCGCGCCGCGCGGTCGGGCCGCACGAGGCCGGGCGACGCCGGTCGAACCGCGCGCGGTCGGGCGGCGGGCATCGTCGGGCGCCACGCGCACCGCCGGGCGCCGAACACCGTCGGCCGGCGGCACGGGTATCGTC
>CAIFEU010000205.1 GCA_903789505.1 uncultured Coriobacteriales bacterium | reverse complement strand
GCGGCCCCCGCCCGCCCCCGCGGCAGGCGCCGGCGGCGAGGCCACGCGGGCCTGACGGCGGGAGGCGCGGGCGGCCTCGCGGGACGCGCGGGCCCTGCGGTCGGCGAGCGCCTTGCCGATGCGCAGCGCGGCGTACGCCACGGCCAGCAGGGCGTATATCCACGCGGTCGCCACCTGCTGGGCGAACGTCCCCAGGAACTCCTGGGGCGCCGAGAGCATCCGCCGCGCCATGACGCCATCCCACGGGTAGGCGATGAGCGCGTGCCCCACGGCCAGGCAGAACCCCTGCGCGAGCATCAGCGCCATGAACGGGTAGCAGAACGCGCGCTGCACGCGCTTCCAGGTGCGTGGGTTCATGCGCCGGCGCACCGCCGGGAACGAGAGCACCCACGGCACGACGAAGGCGACCGTGAGAGCGGGGCCGATCACCGCCGTGGCGACGAAGACCCACGCGCACGCGGCGTCGCCCCAGACCAGCGAGAACATGGGGTCCGAGAAGTTCGACGGGAAGTCGAACACGCGCAGCACGTGGCCGGCGATGATGATGCCGCCGAGTATCGACAGCTCGGAGCGCACCGAGAGCAGGCGCCTGACCGCCGGCGTGCGCGGCAGCGCGCCGACGAACATCACGATGAGGTAGATCGACACGCCCGCGTACGAGGACGTGCACAGCGCCAGCACGAGGCTCGCGACCGGGTTGGACTGGCCCGCCTGCTCCACCGCCGCGTCGAAGGCGACGACGATGGCGGGCGCGTCGTCGCCCATGACCGCCATCACGACGTTGGCCCAGCTCGCGATTGCGACGACGCCGCCCACGAGCGCGTAGAACGTCCCGGGGTGCGCGCGCAGCCGCCGCGCGAGCAAAAGGGAGAGCGCCAGGACGAGCGGGAAGACCTGCACCAGTCCCGGCATCCACGTGGGGGCGAACGAAAGCATGGGCGTCACTCGCAATCGGGGGTCGAGGTCGGGCATGGGCGCGATCGGGGACGCGGGGCACCGTGGCGCCGCGCGCCCCCGACGACTGGCGCATCCTATGCCCGCGGGGGCACGCCCGCAGTTGTCAGGACAACGCGGACGGGAAACTCCCCGGCAGCGTGCCGGCGGTCGCATGCCGGCACCCGCCTCCCGACGACCCATCCGCCGGTACGCCGCGCCCCCGGCGCCCCCGCTTGCCGGCGCCCCCCGCGCCGGCACAGCTCACTCGGCCGCCGCCGGCCTCCCCGCGCCCGCCGGCCGCCCCATTCGGCGCAGCGCCGCCTCGAGCCCGGCTCGGTGCTCGGGCCGCACCAGGTAGTACAGGTACGACTCCAGCGTGAGGTCGCTCGTGACGCCGCGACCGACGATCTTGAAGCTCTCGATGCCGTACGTCGCGTTCAGGCGACGCACGTCGTCGTTGCCCAGCAGCGTCGGCGAGTCGGCCGTGCGCGTCGTGAAGCCGGCGCCCTCGTGGCTGCAGGGGCGGAACGGCGTGACGCGCCCGGCGAGCTGGTCGGCGCTGTTGTGCAGGTAGTGCCGCTGCCGGTAGGGGCAGTGGGGGTTGCACAGCTCGTTGGGCATGACCTCCAGGCGCGTGGGGTCGCTGACCTGCATCAGGAACAGGTCGCTCTTGTTGAGGTCGTAGTTGAGCACGACCATGTCGTAGCGCCCCAGCGCCGCGTTCATCTCTCCCGGATCGAGGATCTGCCGCGTCGTCGACAGCGTCCGCGCGAAGCTGTGGTCGCGGGCGATGTAGTCGTCGAGCGCGTCGGAGTACACGATGACCTCGACGTCGTGGTCGTCGGCAACGTGCAGGATCAGGTTGAAGTACTCGTCGCCGAACTGCTCCTCCCCCGCTAGCATGTTCGTGAAGGTCAGGCGCGTCTTGAGCCCGGCGCGCTCCACCGCCGCGAACGTCGCGTCGATCTGAGCGGCGTCGTAGCGCTCGCGGACGAACGCGCGCCCGCCGTTCATGACGCAGCCGGGGAAGCACCCGTAGACGCTGGCCACGCGCACGTCGTCGAGGAACATCTCGGGGCTCTGGCGCATGAGCTGCGCGAACATCAGGTTGAGATCGAGCGCCACCGTGAAGTCGGGCAGGCTGTAGGAGATCATGGGCGCTACGCCTCCCCCCGTCCGGTGCGCGCATCGGCCGCGTCGGCCCCCGTGGCGGCGGGGGCGTCGTCCGCGTCGGCAGCTTCGCCGCCGGCGTCGGCCGCCCGGAGCGCCTGGCGCACGATCAGGTCGCCCGCCTTGATGCGCAGCGTGCTCTCGAGCAGCTGGGGGAGCTGGCAGGTCCTGAGCATCCCGTCGAGCGCCTCGTCCTCGTGGCCGCGCGCGACCAGCCCCACGGCGTCGCGGACCTCCGCCTCGGAGAGCGTGACCCCCGCCCGCTCCGCCACGGCGTCGAGCACCATCCCGCGGCGCAGCGAGGTCAGCGCCATCTCGGTCATGCGCGCCTTGAACTCCTCCATGTCGAACTCGGGCCGGGCGACGTACTCGTCCCAGTCCTGGCCGCCGTCCACGATATCGGCGGCGTAGTCGTTGGCCATCACCTCGCGCAGCATCTCGACGTGGCGGGTCGGCGGCGTCTTGGTGAGGCGCGGGGCGAGCGCGTCGGCGCACGCCTCGGCGCAGGCGTTGCGCCACTCGTCGCGCGCCTTGGCCTCGAGCTGGCCGCGCACCTCGTCGCGCATGCGCGCCAGGCTCGAGCCCGGCTGGGCCTCGCCCACCTGCTCCCAGGGCACCTCGCCGCCCATCAGCTCCCCGATGCGCCCGTTCACGTCGCGGTCGCTCACCTCGACGGGCTCGGGTAGGCTGACCCGCGCCGGGGAGTAGTCGGTGAGCTCGGCGCTCGGCCTCAGCGTGACCTGCGCCTGGAAGGAGTAGTCGTGCCCGTCGCGATAGGCGCCCGACGACAGGATGCGCGGCGCCAGGAACGGCAGCACGCGGGTGCGCATGACCGCGACCGAGAGGAACTGCAGGCGCACCATGTTGCCGATGCGCTCGTCGAACGCGCGCTCGCCCATGCTCTCGCGCAGCGCGGCGACGGTGCCCGCCGACGAGGCGCTGCCGCCGGTGGAGCGCACGAGCGCCGCGCAGGCGTCGTTGACCGCCTCGGTCATGAGCTCGGCGGGGACGGCGATCGTGAAGGTGGCCACGTCGTCGGCCGCGGTGTTCACGACGACGCCGATGTCGCCGGGACGGGGCGGGTACACCAGGTGGACGACGTCACCGGCGTGGGGGACGGGGTGCTCGGGCTGCTCGTAGAGGTAGTCGTGCAGGATCTTTGCGGTGTCCATGGGGAGCTCCATTCTCCTTGGGAGGTCTGGATGGGGTGGCACGGGCGGGGTCGCGATGACGCGGCCCCGCCCCCTCGCGCGCGGGGCGACGACGCGAGGGGTGCCGGGCGTGGGCGCGCCCGGCGTCAGCGGATGGCCTGCGCCCCGCTCATGTAGTCTACGCACACGCTGCGCGAGACGTCGCACACGCGGCCGGTCCGAGCGAGGCGCACGCGCGTGGTGTCCAGGCGCAGCCGCTCGGACTGCTCGACGCTCGCCTGCGCGAACGTGGAGCACACGATGCGCGTCCGCGCCGCGGAGCATGCCGCGTACAGCCGCCTGACGAGCTGCTCGCGCATGCGGTCCTGCTCGTCGGCCATCGCCTCGGTGAGGTCGAACATCGCGCGCGGCGGAATCAGGCCGTTGGCCATGCCCGCGAACACGAGCGTGTCGGGCGTCTGGCCGATCAGCGCGTCGAGCCCGCCCACGCGCACGCCCCCCGCCGCGAAGCGCGGGCACGTGACGGCGTCGCGCAGCCGGGCGGCCAGGGCGGTGGCGCCCTCGTCGGGGGAGACGCCCCCGAGC
>CAIFEU010000204.1 GCA_903789505.1 uncultured Coriobacteriales bacterium | reverse complement strand
CTCCAAGAGGGACGGGCGGCCCACGAGCATTGCCGTAAGGTCTGCCAGCGCGCCCTGGCTCTAACCCCGGGCTACCTCCCCTTCACGTATGCCGCCATCTGCTGGCCGGCGAGGCGCCCGCTGGACAGGGCAAGCCCCGAGCAAGATCCCCCCACCTCGTAATACGGGCGGCTGTAGAGGCTACCGTTCTCCACGCCCGCGATGTAGAGGCCCTCTATGACGCTGAAATCAGCTCGAAGGGCACGCGTGTACATGTCGGTGCGGCAGCCGCCGAAGGTATTGAAGGCGCCTGGGTTGTACATGATGAGGTACAGCGTGCCATCGGTCTCGATGGGGCGCATCATCTCCACGGGCTTGTAGAACAGTGTGTCCTGCCCCGCCTGGGCCATCTCGTTGTAATCGGACACCGTCTGCTCGAGATTGGCAAGGCTGGACTTCTTCGCAAGTTCCGAAAGCGTTTCCGCCTTGATGACCCATCCCGTCTCTTCCGCCTCCGCAAGCAGGTCATCGATGTCGGCAATCGGCTCGGTATAGAGAATCTGCCCGCAATGCCAGTATTCGGGGCTGCCGATGATGTCGTAGTAGGACCGGGTCTTGAGCTGATCGACGAGCTCTTGGCTGATGACCGTGTAGTAGCTCTTGGCGTGCAGCAGGGACTCCCCGCCCCCGCCCATCGACTCCTGGGCGACCATGTACTCGTTCGTGAAGCGGTCACCATCCTCATTTACCAACAGCCCGCCATAGAACGCGATGGCGAGCAGCTGGTTTGACATGTTGAAGCCAAGCTTGGCGTTCGACCCGAAGATGTCGTTCATCCCGAGCCCGTACACGCTCTCGCGAAATGCCCCTGCCGCCTCGGCGACCTTGATTCCGGCCCCGTCCTGGTGCCCCGAGGTGCACGCGACGATTTCCATGTCGCCATACGTGTCGGCGATCATCTCGGGGTTGTCCATGTACCCGCCACACGCCAGCAGCACGGCGTCAGCGTCGATTTCTATGAGCCTACCGTCGGAGTCGGTCCCCTGGATTCCCTTGATCGCCTCCCCGTCCATGACGGGCGAGACGAGCTCGAACCCATACATGAACTGGGTGCCGAAATTGTCCTGCAGGTAATCCTGAATTACGTCCCCCTTGTCCTCGGTCTTGAACAGGTGGACGTTCAGATATCCGAAGCCGCCTCGATCGGGCGCCAGCTGGAAGTCGATGCCCATCTGCTGAAGCGCTTCGATGTTGCCGGGGAGATACTCGGTGCATGTCTTGAGCAGACGAGCGTTGGCCGTCCAGTGCGCGAAGTCGACCATCTGCTTGAAGAGGTCCTCGATGGTTTCGGTCTCACCGGCATCCTTGGTGTACGACGTCTCGACCGCAGAGGTTCCCGAGATCAACGACCCGTTGGTGTCGAGGGCGCTCTGGGAGTTCGAGACGACCAGAACATCGGTCACCCCCGCCTTCCCCGCCTCGTACGCGGCCATCATCCCTGCGCATCCCGCGCCGACTATCACGACCTGCGTCGTGATAGTCTCTTCGGGTTCCCCGCTTGCCGCCTTGGAAGGAGCGAACGCATCGCGCTCGCCCGTGGACTGCATCGCTTGTGCCCGCCCCGCCGCAACGGACCCGGACATCGCCCCGGCGGCTATGGCCGCCGCCGCGACAAAGTTCCTGCGCGTGATATTGCAGGCGCTTCTCTCACTGCTCCCCATGTGTTCCCCCTTGTCAGACCAAACCCTTCCGCAAGCCCCCGAGCGCTCGATGGGGGCCTTGGTTCGAGCGTAGTTCTGGCGTCGCAGATGCGACACTATCCGTTTTCTTCGCTGTCATAAGCATTTGATATAAGCGCAGGTAAGCGAGCGCTTTCTCAACGTTCGGGCATGTAAATGAGATTACCGACCGCTTTTCTCGCTTCATCGGCGCCACGGATAGGGCAGGCAGCGGGCTTAGCAACGCCTTCCGCACCTGGAAGAGGCGGTTCGGGGGCAACCGCTTCGTTCGCGCTATGTTCGCGAATGAACCGCCAACGTTCGCGAACGTTCGCGAACGAACCCAACTTGTTCGCGAACAATCCCCATCGTTCGCGAACAGCTCGAGCATAGAACACCGGATCGGAGAATATGGCAGCCCGTTTCCCCCGCTGCCATGGGCGTTTGAAATGGCACAGGCAGGCGATTCGCTCACTTCAACTACGAAGCTCGGCACGCGCCCTCAGGAACGCGACGAACGCCCCTAGCGCCGGGTTGGGATTGTCGGCCATGTAGGCCCATCCCAGCTCGAGCCGGGGCCAGTCGCCACGGGCGGGGATGATCCTGATGTCGTCGCTGGCGGAGGTCGCGACCCCCTCCGGCGCAATCGTCATCCCCATGCCGAGGCGCACCATGAGCTGGACGTTCTCCTGGGTGTCGGTGTACAGCCTCTTGCCCGCGCCACGCTGAAACGGGGACGGCCCGAGCGCGGCGTCGCTGGGTTCCGCGAATATCAGGGTCTGGTCGCACGCCTCGTCGAACGTCATCCCCGCCCCGCGACGCGCCGCAGGGTCGTGCCTGCTCGCCATCAGGCACAGGTCGCAGCCGGCGGCGCCCGCGAACGCGACCCCCTCAAGCGCGCCCATCTGCGCGACGTCGGTGTACACCACGTCGAACGCTCCGCGGGCGAGCTGGTCGGCCTGTCGCCGGGTGTTGACGCCGCAGAACGAGAGCTCGACGGCGGGGCTCTCACGCATGAAGTCGCGCAGAATCGCCAGGTCGGACCCCTGGGTGGGCCCGCACGCCCCGACCACGAGCGAGCCGGTTGAACCGCAGGCGACGCTGGCGGCGCGCCGGCGCGCCTGGTCGAGCCGCGCGACGGTCTCCACGGCGTCGCGGTAGTACAGACGCCCGGCGTCGGTCAGCGAGAGCCCCCGCGCGCCTCGGGAGAACAGCTCGAACCCCAGCTCGCCCTCGAGGCGGTGGATCTGCTAGCTGATGGCGGGCTGCGCCACGCGGCAGCGGCGCGCCGCCTCGGTGAAGCTCAGCGTCTCCGCCGCCGCCACGAAGTACTCCAGCTGCTCGATGCGCATCGCTGCCCCCATGGTGCGTGCGCGGCGACCGAGGCGGACGATCCGGGGAGCCGCACGTCCCCACGCACGGCTCCCCCGCCGCCACCGCCGCGACAGGCTGTCGTTGACCAAGACGCCCCGGCCGCCCGGAATCGGACGGTCGGGGCGCACGTGACGACATCATGGACCCAAGGGCGCCGGGGCGCAACGCCGCGAGGGCGAGGGCCGCGGGCGCAGAGGGCGCGAGGGGCGCAGAGGCGAACGAACTGGCCTCCACTCCCTTCGTGAGCGCGCCCCCGCGCGGCCCGCGGCCCGTCGGGGCAATTCCCGTGACGCTATACGCTACTACTGCTCCAGGTGGACGACCTTGGGGTTGGCGGGAAGCGCGCCGGTCGCAGCGAACGTGCCCGCCATGTAGCCCTGCGTCTCGGCGAACGACAGGCTCTGGCCGGCGATCGAGGTGAAGTAGCTGTAGCCAAAGCGGCAGCCGGAATTGTTGCCCGCGGCGAACAGTCCCTCAATCGGGCGGTAGTCGTCACCGAGCACCCGGCTGTCCTCGTCGACGACCAGGCCGGACGTCGTGACCATGATCACGCCGACCGCCTTGGTGCCGGAGTAGCCGTAGTAGGGCGGCTCGTCGACCGGGAACAGCAGCGCGGGGTCCTTGCCGAAGTCCTCGTCGTAGCCCTTCTCGCACATCTCGTTGTAGCGCTTCACGGTCGCGACGAAGTTGTCGACGGCGTCGCCCGCGTAGCCCAGGAAGCCGGCGAGCTCCTCGAGGGTGTCGGCGGCGTACAGCGTCGCGCCGCCCATCATCGCCTTGTTCCCCGTGGCGCCGCCCGCTGCGGCCGCATCGGCGTCCGTCGAGACAGAGGAGGCGGAGAACTCGCCGTTCTTGTAGGACTCGTAGGCCGCATCGAGGGTCTGCTGCAGCTGGTCGTCGCTCTGGTTGGCATAGTCGTAGCTCATGTGGCCGAGCGGCTGAACCTTTACCTGGTCGATGATCTTGGAGTCGAA
>CAIFEU010000203.1 GCA_903789505.1 uncultured Coriobacteriales bacterium | reverse complement strand
TACGCGCTTGAGGCGAAGGGCTACGAGACCGTTATGGTCAACTGCAACCCCGAGACCTGCTCCACCGACTACGACACCTCCGACCGGCTCTACTTCGAGCCGCTGACCTACGAGGACGTCATGGACATCGTCGAGATGGAGCGACCCGAGGGCGTCATCGTCACGCTGGGCGGCCAGACGCCCATCAAGCTCGCGCGGCGCCTCGAGCGCGCCGGCGTCCCGATCATGGGCACGCAGCCTGACGCGATTGACCTCGCCGAGGACCGCGAGCGCTTCAGCGAGCTGCTCGACAACCTGGGCATCGCCTACCCCCCGTCCTCGACCGCGGAGACCTTCGAGGACGCGGTCAAGGTCGCGAGGAGCATCGGCTTCCCACTGCTGGTGCGCCCCTCCTACGTGCTGGGCGGGCGCGGCATGGCGATCGTCTACGACGACCGGAGCCTGCGCACCTACATGGACGAGGCCGCCCGCATCACGCCTGACCACCCCGTCTACCTCGACTCGTTCCTCGAGGACGCGATCGAGCTCGACGTCGACGCCCTGTGCGACGACCACACCTGCTACGTCGGGTCCATCCTGGAGCACATAGAGGAGTGCGGCATCCACTCCGGCGACTCCGCCTGCTGCACGCCGCCGTTCTCGCTGTCCGACAAGCTCGTCGACCTCGTCCGCGAGACCACGCGTCGCCTCGCGCTGTCCTGCCACGTGAAGGGGCTCCTCAACGTCCAGTACGCGGTCAAGGACGAGGGAATCTTCGTCATCGAGCTCAATCCACGCGCGAGTCGCACGGTGCCGTTCTCGTCCAAGGCGACGGGCGTGCCGCTGGCCCAGTGCGCCGCTCGGATCATGAGCGGCGAGACGATCGAGGACCTCGGCCTTCCCCCCGAGGACCGCGAGCTCGGCTACTTCGCGGTCAAGGAGGCGGTCATGCCCTTCGGCCGCTTCCCGGGTGCCGACGTGGTCCTCGGCCCCGAGATGAAGTCCACCGGGGAGGTGATGGGGGTCGCCAGGACGTTCCCCGCCGCCTACGCCAAGACCCAGCTCGCGATCGACTATTCGCTGCCGACGAGCGGCACCGCCTTCATCTCGGTGTGCGACCGCGACAAGCGCTACATCTCGCCGATCGCGCGCGACCTGGTCAACCTCGGCTTCGACATCGTTGCCACCTCGGGCACCGCGAAGACCCTGCGCGCCGCGGGCGTCGAGTGCTCGGTCACCCGGCGCATGAGCGAGATGCACCCCAACATCGGCGACGCGATCTCCTCGGGGCAGATCCAGCTCATGATCAACACCCCCCACGGCCAGGAGACGCGCGGCGACGGCTTCAGGCTGCGCAGCGAGGCGGTGCGCCACGGGCTGTGCTACACCACGACGCTGTCGGCCGCACAGGCCCTCGTGGCGGCGATCGCCCAGCTGCAGAAGGGACCCCTGGAGGTGTACGCCGTCCAGGACCTCCCCGAGTTGCAGCGCCAGGCGGCGCGTCAGGAGTAGCAAACCCCGCCGCCGCCCGTCCCCACCTGGCCTCGTCCCCGGGGGCGGGCGGCGGCACACGCTTGAGAGGAGAGGTGCCCCTTGTCAGCACCATCGAACGCGCGCGTGCTGCCCGTCACGATCCTGGGCAGCGAGCCTCTGGCCCCCGGGTTCATGAGGACCAGCCTGGCCTGCCCCGACCTTGCCTGCCAGATCCAGCCGGGCCAGTTCTTCAACATCTCGGTGCCGGGCGACGCGCGCGAGCTGCTGCGCATCCCCATGTCCTACGTCGGCGCGGACCCCTCCCAGGGCACCGTCGAGATCGCCTTCCGCATCGTCGGCAACGGGACGCGTCGGCTCGCGGGTCTGCCGACGGGCACGCGCACCGACCTGATCGGGCCGCTCGGGCACGGCTGGCGCTACCCGGAGGGCATGCGCAGGGCGCTCATCGTCGGGGGCGGCTCCGGGGTCGCCCCGGTGATGGCGCTCGCGGGCAGACTCGCGCGGATGGACGTCGAGTTCCATGTCGTCCAGGGCGCCCGCACGTCGCGCGAGGTCATCTACGAGAACGAGATTCGCGCGCTGGGCGCCGCCCGGTTCGAGGTCACGACCGACGACGGCTCACGCGGCACCAAGGGGTTCCCCACGGCGGTCGTGGGGGGCTTGGTCGCGTCCGAGTGCTACGACCAGGTGTACGCCTGTGGCCCCCAGCCGATGATGAGGGGAATCGCCGAGCTCTGCCGAAAGGCGGGCGTGCCCTGCATGGTCTCCCTGGAGACGGGGATGGGCTGTGGGTTCGGCGCCTGCGCCACCTGCGCCATCGACACGGTCAACGGGAAGAGGGGCGTCTGCGTCGACGGCCCCGTCTTCGACGCGGAGGAGGTCATCTGGTGAGCAAGGTCAACATGGCCGTCGACCTCGGCGGCATCCCCATGAAGAACCCCGTAAACACGGCCTCGGGCACCTTCGGGTTTGGCAAGCAGTTCGAGAACATGATGGACGTCTCCGCGCTGGGCGCCGTCACGGGCAAGGGCTGTTCCGCCCAGCCCTGGCCCGGCAACCCTCAGCCACGCATGCACGAGGTCACCTCCGGGATGCTCAACTCGGTCGGCCTTATGAACCCGGGCGTGCGCGGGATGGTCGAGAAGTACGGCGACTACCTGGAGGCCCTCTCCGGCAAGACGTCGGTCATATGCCAGGTGGCGGGCCACTCCGTCCAGGAGTACGTGGATGCCCTGGCGCTCTACGACGAGCTGACTCCTTGGGCGGCGGGATTCGAGCTCAACATCTCGTGCCCCAACGTCTCCAAGGGCGGCGCCGCCATGGGCTCGACCCCCGAGGGCGCCAGCGAGGTCGTGCGCGAGTGTCGGCAGGTCACCAACAGGCCGCTGGTCGTCAAGCTGGCACCCACCCGTGTCCCCGAGATCGCCAGCGCCGTCCAGGAGGCGGGCGCGGACGCGATCTCACTGATCAACACGATTCCCGCGATGGCAATCGATGTGGACACGCGCCGCTCATACCTCTCACGACCGACGGCGGGTCTGTCCGGGCCGGCGATCCATCCCATTGCGGTGCGCATGGCATGGGAGGCGTGCAACGCCGTGACAATCCCGGTCTGCGGCATCGGGGGAATCATGACGGGCAGGGACGCCGCGGAGTTCATCCTCGTGGGCTGCACGGCGGTGTCGGTGGGCATGGCGAGCATGGTCGAGCCCGCGGCGTCGATCCGCGTCCTGCGCGAGCTCGAGCAGTGGGCGCAGAGCCAGGGCGTCAGCGACATCTCCGAGCTCAGGGGGGCGTTCCTATGCTAGGCGACGGGACGGGCGCGACGGTCGCGCCGCGCAAGACACCCGACGAGAGCGCGCTGGAGCGGGCCCGCGAGCGCGTCATCGTGGCGCTCGACTGCTCGGGGGAGCGCGCGCTGGAGCTTGCGGACCTTCTGGGTGAGGAGGTGCGCTGGGTGAAGGTCGGCATGGAGCTGTTCTACGCCGAGGGGGCGCCCGTGGTGCGCGAGCTCAAGCGGCGCGGGCTGAACGTCTTCCTCGACCTCAAGCTGCACGACATCCCCAACACCGTCCGCAACGCCGCGCGCGTCCTGTCCTCGCTGGGGGCAGACATGCTCACGGTGCACGCCGGCGGCGGCGACGCCATGGTGGCTGCGGCACGGGAGGGCATCGACCAGGGCGCGTCCCAGGCGGGGCTTCGGGCGCCAAGGCTGCTTGCGGTCACGGTGCTCACGAGCCTCGACCAGGACGCGCTGGGAAGGCTCGGGGTCGACCGCCCCGTCGCCGACCACGCGCGCCTGCTCGCGCGGCTCGCGTGCGACAACGGCGCCGACGGTGTGGTGTGCTCGCCGATGGAGGCGCCGCTCATGCGTGCGGCGCTTCCCGAGGGCGCGCTCGTCGTGACGCCCGGCGTCCGCCCTGCCGGCTCGGCGCTGGGCGACCAGTCGCGCGTCGCCACCCCCGGTGGCGCCATCGCCGCCGGCTCGACCCACCTGGTCGTCGGTCGTCCCATCACGAAGGCGGCTGACCCCCGGGGGGCGGCGCGGCGCGATCATCGAGGAGGTCGCCCTGGCGCTGTGACGCGCTCCCC
>CAIFEU010000202.1 GCA_903789505.1 uncultured Coriobacteriales bacterium | reverse complement strand
GCCCTGCCCGGCGCGCCGGCCGTCACTTGCCGTGGTGCTCGTGCAGGTGGATCCTCGCGGGGAGCTCGTCCTCGGGGGTGTGGGCGATCAGCTCGGAGAGCAGTCCCATCGTGTGCGCGAGGTTGGAGCGCGGATGGCGGATCGCGATGTCGAGCGGCACGCCGGTGCGGTTGATGCAGCACAGGTGACTCACGCCCGCCTCGACGGCGCTGGGCACCACCGTGTCGTCGATCACACCCGCGATGGCGATCAGGGGCTTGCCGGCGCGCTTGCAGCGGCTCGCCACGCCCACCACGACCTTGCCGTGCAGCGACTGCCCATCGAAGCATCCCTCGCCGGAGAAGACCATGTCGGCGTCGCGCAGCAGGTCGTCGAAGCCGACGGTGTCGAGCACCGTCTGGATGCCCATCTGCAGCGGGGAGTCGAAGAAGGCGACCATCCCGGCGCCCATGCCGCCCGCGGCGCCAGCGCCGGGGACCATCATCACGTCCTTGCCCAGGTCCTTCCTGATGACGGCGGCCAGGTGCGCGAGCCCGGCGTCGAGCGTCTCGACCTGGTGGGGCGTGGCGCCCTTCTGCGGGGCGAAGATCGCCGCCGCACCGGTGGTGCCGCACAGGGGGTTGTCGATGTCGCACATCGTGACGAACCGCACCTGCCCGCTCGCGATGCGCGAGTCGATGCCGCCCATGTCGATGTGGGCGATGTGGCCGAGCGTCCCGCCGGTGGGGATGAAGGCCTCGCCCGTCTGGTCGACGAAGCGCACGCCGAGCGCGGCCGCCATGCCGCAGCCGCCGTCGTTGGTGCAGCTGCCGCCCAGCCCCATGATCACCTTGTCGGCGCCGTGGTCCATTGCGTCGCGCACCAGCTGGCCCACCCCGTAGGTCGTGGTCTGCTCGACCCTGCGGTCCTCGCCCACCAGCGGCAGCCCCGCCGCGGCCGCCATCTCGACCACGGCGGTGCCGTTGTCGAGCAGCCCGTAGTACCCCTCGATCGAGTCGCGGTAGGGGCCGCAGCAGGTCGCCGTCATGCGCCTGCCGGGAAGCGCCGCCAGGAACGCGTCGACGCTGCCCTCCCCGCCGTCCGCCACGGGTATCGTGCGAATCGTCGCGTCGGGGAAGCGCTCCTGCAGTGTCTCCGCCATGATGCGGCAGACGTCGATGGCGCTCATGGTCCCCTTGAACGAGTCGGGGACGATCAGGAAGTTGGAGTTCACGGCGCCCTCCTTGCTGGGCATTGGCTTGCGGGAGCGGGCGGCACGGGACGTGCCCGGTACCGCCCGCCCGTCGGATGGAGGCGTGGGGATGGCGGCGCGCCCGCCTGCGGAAGGCGGCCGCGGCGGGGCCACCGGGGCCTCCCCTCGCGGCCGTCCGGTCGCTCGCGAGGGGCGCTACGCGATGCCCATCGCCCCGAAGATCAGGTACATGATCCACACGCCGATGATGCCCGCGACACCGATGATGCCGGTGGCGACCGTCTGCGTGCGGTAGCCCTGGTCAGGCGTCATCGCGCCGAAGTTGGTGACCACCCAGAAGTAGGAGTCGTTGGCGTGGGAGACGGTCATCGCACCGGCGCCGATGGCCGCCACGACCAGCGCGGCGTCGACGGGGGTGGTGAAGCCCAGCGGGATCAGCAGCGACGACAGGATGCCGGCGGTCGTGGTGATCGCCACGGTGGAGGAGCCCTGCGCCGTCTTGAGGATTGCCGCGAGCAGGAACGGGAAGAAGATTCCGAGCGTCTCGAACGTGGAGGCGTTGGACTTGATGAAGTTCACCATGTCAGAGGCCGCGATGACCTTGCCGAGCACGCCGCCCGCGGCGGTGATGAACAGAATCGGGCCGACGGTCTTGAGGGTCTCCTCGGTGAGCTTGTAGAACTGGTCGATCCTGCCCATGCTGCCCAGCTCGATGACCGCGAACACCACGCCGACGGCCAGCGAGATCATCGGGGCGCCCAGGAACGCGCACAGCTGCGCGCCGAACCCGGTCCACTTGGCCATGCTCGCCACCGAACCCAGGGCCATGAGCAGAATCGGCACCAGGATGGGCGCCAGCGCCATCCAGCCGCTCGGCAGCTTGCCGTACTCGGCGATCAGCTCCTCGTAGGTCTTCGTGGTCTCGCCCTGGTCGGCCTCGTCGGACGACTTGACGCGCTTCCCGATGAACCGTGCGTAGACGATGCCCGCCACCAGCGGTAGGATCGACGCCAGCGCGCCGATGCCCATCACGAGCAGCAGGTTGTCGCCCAGGCCGAGGCTGCCGGCGGCGGCGATGGGGCCGGGCGTCGGCGGGATGAACACGTGGCTGGTGTACAGGCCGCACGCCAGCGCGACGCTCAGCATGACGCTGGAGGCGCCGGTGCGCTGCACGATCGCCTTGCGGATCGGGTTGAGGATGACGAAGCCGGAGTCGCAGAACACGGGGATCGAGACGATCCAGCCCATCAGCTCGACGGCGAGCTCGGGATGCTTCTTGCCCACGAGCCTGACCATCATGTCGGCGAGCTTGAGCGCGCCGCCGGTCGCCTCCAGGATCGAGCCAACCAGCGCGCCCAGGATGATCACGATGCCGATGCTCGTGAAGGTGCTCGAGAAGCCCTGGCCGATGACCGTGGCGATGCCCGGCGTGGTGGTCTTGGTGCCGTCGGCAGCGACGGTGGTCACGTCTGCCAGCGGGATGCCGGCGACGAGGCCGAGCACGAGCGCCACCAGCATGATCGAGATGAACGGGTGGATCTTGAACTTCGAGATCATCACGATCATGACCGCGATCGCAATCACGAACGCGACTATCAACGGTATGCCAGTCATGGCGGTCCCCTCCGCGAGAGTTGCCGGGCGTGGTCGGTGAGCCGCGCGCCTGCCGGCACCATGCGCGCGGTCCGGGTGCGGTGCGCCCGGCAGCCGACGCTTTCGCCGATTCTGTCGCGAAAGCGTTCGCGCAGATTGTACGTATAGTCGCGCGCCGATGCGAGGGGTGGGCGCCCATTTTCCAAGTTGGATGTCGTTTGGGAGCAGCTGGGCGGGCTGTCGCGGAGGGGGGCGGCGGGGGCCGGGGAGGCGGTCGAGCGGAGCGGCGGCGAGGCGGCGGGCGAAGGGGACCATGTGGATGGTCAAGAAAGGACGAAATGCGATCGCGGGGCCTGAGAGGGGTCCGAAAGTCGCCCTTTCTGGTCAAGTCATGACGGAATGCGAGCGTCGTGCGGCCCGCCGGTGAGTCGCCCTCAGACAGACGCTGGAATCGGTGCAGGTCAGGTGGGTCGTCCGGAAAAGCGCGTCCCTCCCTCGCCGCGCCTTGAGGCCGTTTCGGCTCGCATTCCGTCATTTCCTGACCATCCCGAAGGCGAAAGGGGCCTCGAATGGCGACGCCGGCCGCACCGGGAGCGCCCGGCCCTCCTCACGCCCAGACCTCCCGGCCCGGGTGCCGCCCCGCCCTCCCGCCCTATTCCTCCTGGTCCGGGGCGCCCTGCCCGTCGTCGGCGGACAGCGCGTGCAGCATCAGCGCGTCCTGCTCCACGAGCCGGTCGAGCATCTGCGCGGCGCCGCGGTACAGGTCGGTCGTCGCCTGCCGCTCGAGGGCCTCGCAGAACTGGGGGATCCACCTCGCCAGGTGGTCGTCAACGAACGAGAGCTGGGCGTTGAGGGAGTCCTGGGCTGCCTGCTCGGCGCTCGTGCCGTCGGGCAGCTCGGCCCCGGCGCCGTTCGTCGCCAGCGCGCGCAGCGCCTGCGTGGCGCGGGAGGAGAGCACGGCCATGAAGTCGAGCTCGAGGCTCACGTGGTCGTCGGGCATGCGGTAGTCGTCGGACTTCGCGCACCCGGCGGCGGCGTAGGCGGCGCGGACCTCGTCGCGGCTCGCTTGCATCATCAGATGCACGCCGCTGAGGTAGACCGACTCGAACGGTGACGCGGGGTGGGCGCTCATTCCGAGCAGAGTCTGGGCGTGGTCGGCGGCAGACTCGCGCCGCACCGCCTAGAGCGCGTCGGCGTCGCGGCCTGCCAGCGAGGAGGCGAAGTCGTCCAGGGCGGTGCCGGTCTGCGGCGGGTCGTCGCGCAGCGCCTCGAGGAAATCGACGCCCGCCTCGTCGTCGCTCAGCACACGCGCCAGGAACGAGTACGCGTCCCCGCGCGCCTCCATCT
>CAIFEU010000201.1 GCA_903789505.1 uncultured Coriobacteriales bacterium | reverse complement strand
CCCCACCAGCGCGGAGAGCACCGTGGCGATCGCGTAGAGCGTCGTCACGACCGTCATCAGGACGAGGACCTGGCCGTCGCTCAGCGCCTCCGCGAGCGCGATGCCGGCGAACGACGTCAGGCAGAACGTCGCCACCAGCGTCGCGAAGATAACGTCCGGGTCGAACTCCCGCGCGTGCGCCATCGCCGCGAGCATCGCCAGGGTGAGCAGCGCGGCGAACGTGTACAGCAGGTAGGTGGGCGTCACCAGGGAGTACGGCGCCATGCCGAGCGCGGCGGCGATGTTGCCCACCGAGAGCACGAGCAGGCACAGCAGCGGAATCGCCACGCGGCTCGCGACGCGCAGGAACGAGCCGCGGCGCCTCGGCCACGCGAGGCACGCCGCGACCAGCACCAAGCCGCACAGCGCAAGCGAGCACACCTGCACCGTGTAGTGCCCCATCACCAGGGCGCGCATCGTCCCGGTCACGAAGGCGTAGGCGACCATCCCCAGGATCGCGGTGCCCGAGACCGCGAGGAACGAGCGCAGGCGCTCGAGCGGGTCGTGCCCGGACTGCCGCGTGACGTCGTCCACGGCCCCGGCGACCTCCCCGGCGCCCGAGGCGTCGCCGTCGGGGTCGGCGCGCAAGGCGAGCGTCGCGACCAGCGCGAGCGCGAGCGAGCACAGCGCGAAGCCGGCGTAGGCGACGACCGTCGGCGCGCCCGGCAGGGCGCTCACCAGCACGCCGATGCCCGCCTGGCCCACCGCACCGACGCCGACCGCCCCCAGCGACGCCCGCCGGCTCATGCCCGCGGCGACGCGCCCCCAGCTCAGCGCGAACAGCACCCCGCCCACGCCCACCAGGAGCGCGACCAGCCACACCCCCGCCCCTCCGGCGAGCGCGCCCGGCATGCCGTAGACCGCCGCGGCGGAGAACGCGGCGCTCCCGAGCGCGAACAGCCCGCCACCGACGAGCGCGAGGGGGACGTCCCCCGGGCGATGCAGCCCCAGGACGCGCCAGATCAGGACGATCGCGCAGGCAACGACCGCTATCGCCTGCATGCGGATCGCGCACGGGCCGATCCATGACGAGATGGCGTCGAAGCGCTGGAGCGGGGTCACGGTCGTCGAGCACAGCGGGTAGGTCCCGAGCAGGCACGCCAGCCCTGCCCCGCAGAGCAGCGCCTCGCCCGCCTCGCGGGCGCCGGTCCCGCGCGCACCGCCCCTATGGCCGCCTGCTTCACGCGCGCCGGCGTCGCCCCGGTCGCCGGCGGAAGCTGCCCGCGCCCGAGCGGGGGACGCCCCCGCGGCGCTCCCCGACCCGCCTCTCGCCCCAGTCACCAGAAGAACCCCCTGTCCGTGAAGGGCGTGCCCAGTCGCGCCCGCGTCCCGCCCAGACTACCTCGAAAGGCCGCGCCCCACGGGGCCCGGTGGGCGCGGCCTCCGCATCAGCGCGCGGCGGCGCCCCCTTCGCTCGCGAGCGGCGCCCTCCCCCGCGTCACCCCGCGCGCATCGCCCCCACGGAGGCGCCGAACCCCGCCGCAAGACCACCGGCCCCATGATGCGTCGAGAGGCGCCTCACGGTGCCCTGCGCGGCTCCCGGGCGGCGTGCGGTGCTGCGGTCGGCGCGTCATCCCAAACGTCGAGACCGCGGCGTCGTCGCAGGTCAAGGCGCCCTCGTCCAATCTCAACGCTTTGCATCACGACGCCGCGGGGGCCCGTGCGCATCATGGGCGGAGACATCCGGACGCGCAGGCCCGCCATGGGCGCGCGAGGCGGTGGACACGTGGTAGACAGCCGCGCGGCGGCGCCCGTCCGCGCTCGAAAGCGGCGCCCTCCGTCCGGCAGGGGAACCACGAGAGAAAGCGAGTGGCATAGATGTCCAGCAATGACATGACTCGTCGTTCGTTCGTCGCGGCCGCCGGGGCAGTCGCGGCAGGCACCGCCGCGGCGGGAGCCTCGTGCGCGATGGCTTCCGAGAAGGCGGCGTCGGCCTCCGCATCCGGGGACGGCGCCTCGTCATCAACGGGCACGACGCGGCCCGACTACTACATGTGCGACGAGGACTGGCTGGGCAGCGCGCCCGCGATCGCCAAGGGCGACATCGCCTCGACGCAGTCGTTCGACGTCGTCGTCGTGGGCGGCGGGCACGCCGGCACCCAGGCAGCGCTGGCGGCCGCCCAGAACGGCGCGAAGGTCGCCGTCATCGAGAAGCACGCCGACGGTGAGATCATCTACCGCGGCGACGACATCTGCAGCTACAACTCCGACCTCATGCTCGGCTGGGGGTTCGGTCCCTATGACCTCGACGAGATCGTCAACGAGTACGTCCGCCGGGCAAACGGCCGCTGCAACACCGGCGTGATTCGCCGCTTCGTGTACAACTCGGCCGACATGATGAACAACATCGTCTCGCTGATTCCCGACACCTCCAACCTGCTCGACCGCGACGGCGGACAGTGCATCGTTCAGATCGCCTACGACACGCCCGACGGCAGCAGCTACCCGCTGGAGCGCGGCGGCTACAAGATGTGGGCGTCCACACTGCAGACCGTGGGCACCAAGAACCCCAACCCCGTGGGCAAGGCCGGCCTCACCGGCGTCAGCCGCCTGACCGAGATCGAGACCTACTGCCGCGACGAGGCGGAGCGCCTGGGCGCGACCTGGTTCTGCGGGTACACCGCCATCGAGTGCGTGACCGACGCAGACGGCGCGGTGACCGGCGTGATCGCGCAGGACTCCGACGGCACGTACGCCCAGTTCGACGCCGCCAAGGGCGTCATTCTGGCGACCGGCGACTTCGGCGCCAACACCGACATGGTCTGGGAGCTGTGCAGCGAGTGCGCCGAGAACGCCATGCGCCACGGCGTTGAGCGCGACAAGCTCACGGGCATGACCGACTGCGACGGCAGCGGCCACAAGATGGGCTGCTGGGCGGGCGGCGCCATCGAGAGCCACCCGCGCCCGGTCGCCGGCGACGCGCCGAGCATCGCCTTCGGGCCGTGGGGCTCCACGCCCTGCCTGTGGCTGAACTGCAAGGGACAGCGCTACATGAACGAGGAGTTCGCCGGGCTCTCGCTGGCGCAGGCCGTGCGCCAGCCCATCGACCTCGACGCCGGCATGGTGGGCAACTTCGCCATCATGGACTCCAAGCACATGCAGTACATCCAGCGCGCCGGCCTCGACCACGGCGCGCCCAACTGGGGCTGGGAGGAAGGCATCGAGCAGTACCAGGCCGACATGGACGCCCTCGACCCCTCGGTGGGCTCCGGCGACGTCATGGGCCTGGAGATCGCGCAGATGGGCGGCGGCATGCCCGGCACCGTCTACGTGGGCGAGACCCTCGAGAACGCGCTGACCAACGCCGGCCTGGCCGGTGACGCGCTCGAGGCCGCCAAGGCGAGCGTCGAGCGCTACAACGAGATGTGCGCCGCCGGAAAGGACACCGACTTCGGCAAGGACGCCGACCTGCTGATCCCGATCGACGAGGCCCCCTTCTACGTCGCCGCGCAGGGCACCCAGCGCCTGTACGGCCCGGGCCTGAACACGCTGGCCGGCCTGTGCGTCGACAGCTACTACCGCGTCCTGAACGCCAACAAGGACGCCGTCATCCCCGGCCTGTACGCCGTGGGCAACACGATGGGCGAGCGCTACGGCAACGCCTACAACACCCCGAGCGCCGGCAACAACATGGGCAACGCGCTGACCAGCGGCCGCGTCGCGGGCAAGCACGCCGCCGGCGCCGTGGACGACATCGCGTAGCGCGAAGACGCCTCGGCACGCCCGCGGCACCGCCGGTGCGGATGCGGCGGATGCGGCGGGTGCGGGGCGCGGCGGGTGCGGGCGCGGCGGGCGCAGGTGCGGGTGCGGCGGATGCGGGGCGCGGCGGATGCGGCGGATGCGTCAAGAATCGGGGATTGCGTACGTCCACCGGTCGGGCTGCGGCGCGCGAAGCGCCGCCCCTCACCTGACGGCAAGCCTCTGACCTGGGGAAACGTCGAGCGCGCTGTCGGCGACGCGGAGGGTCAGGGGGTTTCGGCTCCCCGAGGACATACGAGACGCCCGGTTCTTGCCGCGAGCGGGCAATTTCCCCGCAATCCCCACCGGCACATCGCCGCCCGCATCGGCGGACGCGCCATTTCCCGCGAGCGCGGGCAGCCCCGCCCCCACAGGCAGGCCCGCAGGTCGGCAACGCGACCCGCGGGCCTGCTGGGAATGGCACCGAGCCGGCGCGGTGAGCTCCACGCCCGCCGCACAGC
>CAIFEU010000200.1 GCA_903789505.1 uncultured Coriobacteriales bacterium | reverse complement strand
CGCGTCCACGGCATTCGAGGGGGAGTCGACATGTTGCTCGCGGGGTTCGTGCTGCTCGTGGCGCTCGGCGCCGGGTTGCTCTTCATGCAGGGGCTGCAGGCCTGCCGGCTCCGGTCGCCCCGGCTCAACCTGCCCGCCGCGGTCATCGCGGCGTGCTGCGCGGTGGCGGGGCTGGCGCTGTACGCGGTGATGTACGGCAACCCGTCGCGGTTCTTCGGGATGTTCAGACACGTCACCACCGGGATCGCGCTGCTGCTGTACGCGACCGTGGCGTTCGTCATCGTCGCCGTGGCGTATGCGGTGGTGGCGCGCCGCCGGGAGGGCTCGGACTTCCCCCGCTGGCTGGGGGCGCTCGCCGTCGTCGCGTCGGTCCTGCTCGTGTGCTGCGCCACGCTGGGCTACCAGCAGAGCGCCCTGGCGAAGATCTCCGACCGCTACTTCGTGCTGCTCGCGTACTTCCTCGCGTGCTCGCTGGCGATCGGGTCGTTCGCGATGCTCGCGCTCGCCGGTGCCCTCGGCGACGAGGAGGGCATGGCGCTGGGCAGGCACGCGGCGCTGGCGATGACCGCCCTGGCGGCGCTGGCGTTCGGCTGCTACCTGCTGTGGTTCGCGAACTCGGGCGACGCACGGGTGGTGGCCCAGGCGGCGAAGAACGACATGTCGACGACGTTCGTGATCGGCTCCGCCGCGGCGCAGGCGACCACGGTCTCCGCCTCTCAGGTCCTGGCCGACACCATCGCCGCCAACGCCGCCCTGTTCTGGGCGGGCGCGGTGGCGTGCGGGCTCGCGGTGCCCCTCGCCGCGGGCGGCGCGGCCCTGGCGGCGCACCGCCGCGGCGCGCTGCTGGCGATCGGGGTCGTGGGGTGCGCGGCGCTGGCGTGCGGGATGCTGTGCTTCGGCGCGCTGCTGCCGAGCCTGGCGTAGGGCGCCCCGTCGCCGGCCGGGCGCGGCCCGGCCCGGCGGTCTGCGGGGGGGGGGCGGCGTCGCGCCTGGTGAGCGGCATCATCCAAAGCGACGTATGGGGCGCCGACGGGCCGGGGGCGCCCGCGGGGCGGCGCCCGAGGGCCAAATCATCCCTCACGCATGAGTGCCCCCGCCTGCGGTTTCCTACGATGGGCTCGTGCCCGCCACCCGAAAGGGACGGCGCGCGCATCACCCCGCCGGGGCCTCCCGCGCGGGTCGCACGTGGCAGAGAGAGCCGAGTCGAAACACCAAGGAGAGGGTGGTTCGCATGGCGGACAACAGCATGGGGCGGGCGCCCGCGGCGCCCGGCGCGCGGTACGGGGACGACGGCACGTCGCCCGACCCCGGGAGCGCGGATTCGTTCGAGATCCTCGACGAGGAGGAGTTCGACCCATTCGCGCCCGACGTCGACGACATCGACGCGCAGGCGGCAGACGAGGTCGACGACCTGCCCGTGGTGAAGGAGATGCCCGAGTCGCACCGGCACGCGAGCGTCTTCGACAAGAGCCGCTTCGACAGCCCGCGCGACGCGCTGCGCGAGCTGTTCAGGCGCAACCCCGGTCGCCGCCAGGTCTTCCTCGCAATCATCGACTTCTGCAACGACCCGCACACCACCAGCGAGGTGGCGCAGGTCGTCGAGGGGGTGCAGAGGGACAACTTCTCCGTCTACACGACGCTGTCGCTGTGCCGCATCCTGGAGAGCGCCGGGGCGCTGAGGTCGGAGGTCCCTGAGAGCGCCGACGAGGGCGTCGACGAGGACGGCGCCGAGTACCTCGAGGTCAGGGACGCCCCCGAGGCGACGTGGACGTCGACCGAGGACGGCCTGGAGGTGCTCTCCGAGTCGCGGGAGGGCTCCGAGGTGCGCGAGCTGGTGGAGTCCGAGTCGCAGTATCGCGAGATCTACGAGCGGCTACTGGGGTACTGCGCCGAGCAGGGACGCACGAGCGCGCAGATCGGCGCGCTGATCGACGGGGACCCGCTCGTCCAGAGCCCCCGCCGCTACGGCATCCACTTCGTCGACGGCCTCGAGGCGTGCGGCGCCCTGGTGTGGCGCGACCGGGGCTGGCATACCACCGAGCTCGGCCAGCGCTACCTGGACGCCGTCCGCGCCTAGCGGGCGCCCGGGCACTCACCCACAAGGGAGGTAACCATGAGAACCACCGATGCCGACGTGGCGGTCGCCGACCGCCCCGCCCCCGCCGACCCCGCGGTCGCCGCCCCCTCCCCGCAGGACGCCGGGGAGGCGAGCCCCAAGGAGCTCTCCGACTTCATGAAGGGCCGCTCCCGTACCTACGGCATGCTCGCGCGCATCTTTCGTGTCGAGGCGGACGAGGAGTTCGTCTGCGAGCTGCGGTCGATGAGGTTCCCCACGTCCACGGGCAACGTCCACGCGGACAGGGGCTACCGGCTGATGTGCAACTACCTGCGCGGCGTGTGGGAGGACACGCAGCTCGACCTGGCGCGCGACTACATGCGCACCTTCATCGGGCACGGCGTCAACGGCCGCTCCGCCGCCTATCCCTACGAGAGCGTGCACACCTCCGAGAAGCGCCTGCTGATGCAGGGCGCGCGCGATGAGGTTCTGGCGATCTACCGCGCCAACAACCTCAAGAAGGACGAGAGGTGGCGCGACTGCGAGGACCACATCGCGCTGGAGCTCGAGTTCATGCAGGTCATGGCCGGGCGCACCGCCAAGGCGCTCGCCGAGTACCGCGAGGACGACGCCATCGAGATGCTGCGCACGCAGCGCGACTTCGTCGAGAACCACCTGGCCAACTGGGTCCCGATCTTCGTCGAGGACATCATGCGGTGGTCGCAGACCGACTTCTACCGCGGCGCCGGCGAGCTGCTGCTGGGCTTTGTCCAGACGGAGCGCGAGGCGTTGGCCGATATGCTCGAAGAGTCTGACGCCCAATAGCGTACATTTGCCCATAAGGGGTTCTGGAGAGGCTCTTGGATGGGGAGATGCGCCATGGGGACGAGGAAGGAAGGACCCGCCGCGCGGGCCGGGGCTGACGCGCCGCGGCGCCCCGCGAACGACGGGGAAGAGAAGCGCGCGGGCATCACGCGCCGCGAGGTCGTGCTGGGCGTGGGCGGGACGGTGGCCCTGTTCGGCATCGGGGCGGCGTCGAAGGCGTTCGCGGGCGAGGCTGTGCTGCGCCCGCCGGGCGGCCAGGACGAGGACGACCTGCTCTCGAAGTGCCTGCGCTGCCAGAAGTGCACCGAGGCGTGCCCGCGCGAGGCGATCGTGCCGGTGGGCCTCGAGGGCGGGTTCCTGAGCATGCGCACGCCCACGATGGACTACCACGCGGGCGACTGCGACTACTGCGCCGACGAGAACGGGGAGCGCCCGCTGTGCGTCGCGGCGTGCCCCACCGGCGCGCTCAAGCTCTCCGCCATCGCCACCAGGCGGAGCACGGTCATCGGCGAGCCGCTGCTGGTCAAGGACTGGTGCCTGGCGTACCGGCTCACCCACTGCCGCGACTGCTACAACGCCTGCCCGCTCGACGCCATCGAGCTCGACGACGCCGAGCGCCCCCACATCGTGTGGGACAACTGCAACGGCTGCGGCGAGTGCGAGCACGCCTGCAAGTCGATGACCGCCGGCACGCCCGTTCCCGGGGCGACCCATCGCGCGATCATCATCGTGCCCGTGGGCCAGGGCGGGGAGGTGAACGCGTGATGAGCGCCGAGGAGAGGGAAGAGGCGGCGCGCGGGCGCGCCACCCGGGACGGTGCCCCCGAGGCGGCCCGCGCGGCGAAGACTGCCGAGGCGGGCGGCGGCAAGGGCCAGCCGGCAAAGGGCGCGGGCAAGGGCCAGCCTGCCAAGGGCAAGCCTGCTAAGGGCAGCGGCAAGGGCAAGAGGAAGGCCTCCGGGCTCACGCGCCTGCGCACTTGGATGCCGGTCGTCGTGCTCGTCGTGTGCTCGGTCGCGTTCGTCGCCAACGTCCCGCTGGGCAACATCTCGTCGTTCGGGTGGGACGCGATCTCGGCGATCTGCCCGGTCGGCGCGCTCTCGGTGATGCTGTCGAGCAAGGCGCTCATCCCGCGCGCCCTGGTCAGCGTCGTCATCGCGGCGGTGCTGATCGTCGTGTTCGGCAGGGCGTTCTGCTCGTGGGTCTGCACGGTGCCGCTCGTCCAGTCGCTGCTGGGCATCAGGTCGGCGAGCAAGGCTGACCAGCGCAAGGCGCAGGCCCGGAAGCGCCGCCGCGCCGCGGGCAAGGCGCCCGCCGGCACCGGGACCCCCGCCAAGGCCGCGGCAGCCGCCGCCCCCGCCCCCCCC
>CAIFEU010000199.1 GCA_903789505.1 uncultured Coriobacteriales bacterium | reverse complement strand
ATTCTTGGCAGAACCCCGCGCATCCGCGCCCAAACAGAACCCCGCGCATCCGCGCAGGGTAGCGATACAATCGGGACACACGGCCTCGTCGGACAGGGCGGGGGATGTGGCTACAATCGTGGGGAGTTCTCCCCGGTCGCCAGCCCGCGCCCCCCGCGCCTGTTGCCGGCCAACCGTCATGAAGACCACCACAGAATCGAGCGCCCATGAGCGAGACGCACGCGCAAAACTCCCCCGATGCCTCGAGCGACCCCGCGAGCCCCGCAGGCCCTGCAAGCGCCGGCGGCGCGCCCGCCGGCAACGCCGCCCAGCCGTCCGAACCGGCAAAGAAGCGCTCGGGCGGCACCATCTCGGTAATCGCCGCAATCGCCGCGAACATCGCCGTCGGCATCGTCAAGTTCATCGCCGCCGGAATCTCGGGGTCGTCGGCGATGATGTCGGAGGGCATCCACTCGATCGTCGACTCGGGCAACGGCATCCTGATCCTGCACGGGCTGCACCGCGCCAAGCGGCCCGCGACGGTCGAGCACCCGTTCGGCTTCGGCAAGGAGCTGTACTTCTGGACGCTCGTCGTCGCCGTGTCGATCTTCGCGCTGGGCGGCGGCATCTCGCTGATGGACGGCATCAACGCCGTGAAGGCGGCGCTCGCCGGCAACGTCGAGCACGGCTCGATGGTCATGAGTTTCGTCGTGCTGCTCGCCGCGATGGCGATCGAGGGCTCGTCGCTGTACGTGGGGCTTAGGCAGTTCAACGCGGCGCGCGGCGACAAGGGCCCGCTGCGCTACATCCACGACTGCAAGGACCCGAGCCTGTACTCGGTGGTGCTCGAGGACACGGCCGCCGAGTGCGGCCTGGTGTTCGCGCTGGTCGGCCTCATCCTGACGACCGTCACCGGCAACGCGGTGTGGGACGGCGTCGCCTCGATCGTCATCGGCCTGCTGCTCATGAGCGTGTCGTTCGTCATGCTGGGCGAGTCCAAGGGGCTGCTCGTGGGCGAGGGCATGACGCGCGACGAGCTGCTGGTCGCGCGCACGCTGGTCGAGGCCGACCCCGACGTCGTCAAGGCGGGCGGCGTCCTGACGATGTACTTCGGTCCGGACACGATGCTCGTGACCGTCGACGTGACCTTCCGGGAGGGCATCACCAACGAGGGAATCATCGCGGCAATCGACCGCATCGAAGCCGCACTCACGGCGAAGTTCCCCCAGGCCAAGCGCATCTACATCGAGGCGATGAACCTCACCGGGGTCGAGCGGCAGCTCGCCAGGGCCAAGGCGACGCCCGACGAGTGACGCCGTCCCCGCGTCTTCTGCCCACCCGGTCGCCGGTAGGCCTCATGCGCCGGTAGGCCTCATGCGCCGGTAGCCGTGGGCACCCGCCCGAGGCGCGCCGCGAGCCCCCGCCTGCCCGGGCGGGCCGGGGCGCCGCCTACGCCTGGGACGCCGGAACGGCGGAGGCCGCGGCGGCGCCGGAGGCCATCGGGCACCGCGCGTCGGAGCGGCCCGCCTCGATGCCGTCGAACACCAGCCTGGCCTCGTCCTCGGGGAGCGCGGCGCGCGCCTGGTCGCGCAGGCTGTTCACGCCGATGAAGAACTGGCGCATCATCACGACCATCAGGTAGCGGCCCTTGGGCGTCAGCGTCAGCTTCTCGTCGTCGTCGCGGTCGAACGCGCCGTTCGCCTTCATGAACGCGTACTCCACGGGCAGGCCCCGCGCCACCGAGCAGCCGAAGCGCTCGCGCCACTCGCGCTTGTCGATCTCCAGGCCGAACAGCCCCATCATGAAGCGGTAGCGCATCTCGTCGCGCTTGGGGAAGTCGGTGCGCGCCATCACCGACATGTCGCCCCGGGCGATGCGGTCCCGATAGTCGCGCAGGGAGAACGTGTTGATGTACAGGCTGCCGTTGAGGTACGAGATGCCGCCCGAGCCGATGGCGGGGTACTGCTCGTAGTTCACGACGTACTCGTCGATCATCTGCCCCTCCTCGCGCGAGAAGGTGTAGCAGCTGCTCGGCCTGAACTCGGGGTGGTCGCCCCCGCAGAAGCTGTCGTAGATCTGGTGGTAGAACTTGGCCTCGTTGTCGTAGGTGACGTGGCCGACCGTCTTCTCGATCGAGGCGCGGCTGGCCGGCGACACCATCAGCGGGTAGAACGTCGTCTGCGTGGCGCCGCTGGCCTTCACGCAGGCGATGTCGTGGTCGATCATCTCGGGCGTCTGCCCGGGGAAGTTGAAGATCATGTCCACGTTGAGCGACTTGAACAGGCGCGCGTCGGACACCGCCTGGATGCGCTCGAGGATCTGCTGCGAGCTGCCGTACTTCCCGTAGCGCGCCATACGCTTGAGCAGGCCGTCGTCGAAGCTCTGCACGCCCACCGACAGGCGCTGCACCAGGCTGGAGAGCTTCTCCAGGTAGCCGGGCACCAGGTGGTTGGGGTTGGTCTCGCTGCTGACGTCGCCAATCGTGGGGAAGAGCTCGCGCGCCAGACCGATGGTCTTGGCGAGCTCGTCCATGTCGACCGTGGGGGTGCCGCCGCCGACGTACACCTCGTAGAACGTGTACCCCTTGTCGGCGAGCATGCGCATCTCCTCGCGCATCGATCTGAAGTAGGCCTTGGCGCGGTCCTCCGAGAAGGGGAAGCGGTTGAACGAGCAGTACGGGCACAGCACCTCGCAGAACGGCACGTGCATGTAGAGCATGTACCTGACGCCGGGCTCGGGGTCGGGCAGCTCGGTGAGGCCCTCGGTCGCCTCGAGCCTGAAGTACTTGCCGCCCAGGGCACGGACGGCGGCGGAGAGAAGTCGTTCTGAGAGCATCGCGGGTAACTCCTGTTCTGCGCGCGCGGCCTTGGCAGCAGACGGCGCGCGGGCCTCGCCCGGACGCGCCCCGCGCGCGCAAAAAGCGTTCTCGTACCACATCGCTTGCAATTTCTGAGTAATCATACGGCACTGCCGGCGGCGCCGCGTGCAGGCGGGGAGGTTCGCGCGGAGTGCACACGGCACGCGGGCGGGGCGGTGGCCGGCAGCGGGCGTAGCGGTGGCGGGGCGAGGGCGCCGCGGGAGCGGTCGAACCGGGGGCCGGCGGGCGCGGGCGGGGGCTCGACCGGCCGCGGGCACAGACGGGGCAGCGGACAGGGTGGGACGCCTGCGGGGCAGCGCATGTCGTTACCGGATTGCAACGCGCCGGCCTGTCATCGGGCCCACCAACACGGTAGGATATCTCTCGACACGACGGCCCTGCCCCGGACGCTCCGGGCACCCCGCCCGGGCATCGCCCGAGGCGCGGCCCTCGCGGCGTCCCGCCCGGCGGGGCGAAGAGGCCCACATCGATAGGAGAGCACCACATGAGGCATCAATCGGTTTCCAATGACGTCGTCCTCTACGAGCGTCCGGAGCACTACATCCCGCGCGTCGCCGCCGTCCACGACATGTGCGGCTACGGAAAGTGCTCGCTCACCGTCGCGATTCCCGTGCTTTCCGCCGGCGGGTGCGACGTGTGCCCCGTCCCCACCTCGCTCTTCTCGGCCCACACGCGCTACCCCGTGTTCACGATGCACGACACGACCGAGATCCTGCCCGGCTACCTCGACGCCTGGCAGAAGGAGGGCGTCGACATCGACGCCGTTTACTCGGGCTTCCTCGGCAGCCCGGAGCAGGTCGCCATCATCCAGCGCCTCTACGGCGACTACGCCCACGCGCTGCGCGTCGTGGACCCCGTGATGGGCGACGCCGGCCAGATCTACACCACCTACACGCCCGAGCTGTGCGAGGCGATGGGCGCCCTGGCCAACGGCGCCGACGTCCTGACCCCCAACATCACCGAGGCCTCGATCCTGGCGGGCATCGACTACCCCGGGCAGAACATCGACGACGCCGCGGTGCAGGACCTCGTCGACCGCCTGCTCAAGCTCGGCGCGCGCCACGTTATCCTCAAGGGGGTCGACCGCGAGGATGGCAAGCTGCGCAACTACGTCGCCGGCGAGGGCCTCGACGACACCTACGAGCTCGTCCACGACAAGCTCCCCTACATGCTGCACGGCACCGGCGACCTGTACGCCTCCGCGCTGACCGCCGCCGTGATGTGCGGCCGCGGGCTCGTCGAGTCCGCCCAGTTCGCCGGCGAGTTCGTGCGCGACTGCATGGAGATCACTCGCTACCAGCCCGACTACGAGATGCGCGGCGTGTCGTTCGAGCCGATGCTGGGCGAGGTCGCCGAGCTGCTGCGCTAGGCTCTCCCGCCGCGGCGCCCCGCCCCGGCACGCCGCGATGCCC
>CAIFEU010000198.1 GCA_903789505.1 uncultured Coriobacteriales bacterium | reverse complement strand
GTCCTCTCTCGTCTCTGCCTTCACCGACACGGGGCGGGGCGACGCGGCCGAACGCCGGCCGCCCCGCCTCCCGCTAGCACTTGATCTTCGCGCCCGGACGCGCGTAGGCGACCCAGGTCAGCGCTATCGTGAGCGCCGTGAACACCGCCAGGATCACCAGTGCCGTCTGGTAGTCGCCGCGGAACAGGATCGGCACCAGGAACGCCCCGTACGCCGCGATGCCCGCGGTGAATCCCGTGACCTGCGACGCCTGCGCGCGGTCGCGGAAGATGTTGGGAATCATGCGGAACGAAGCGCCGTTGACGAAGCCCGTCGTCATGAACAGCACGAGGAAGGCGCCGAAGAACAGCGCGAACGCGTTGGCGCGGATGCCCGCGATAACCGCCAGCGTCGCCGCCAGCATCAGAACCAGCGATACGAACGTCACCTTGGCACCCGAGTCGACCTTGTCGGCGAGCCAGCCGCCCACCGGACGCAGGCCAGCCCCGATTAGCGGCCCCAGGAACATCATGTAGCTGGCGTCCACCTGGGGGAACACCATGCGGATGATCAGCGCGAGCGCCATCGAGTAGCCGATGAACGAGCCGAAGCCGCAGGTGTAGATCCACGTCATGTACCAGGTGTGCTTGTTCCTGAAGATGGCGGTGAGCTGCTTGAAGCTCTGGCGCGGCATGGGCAGGTCGTCCATGAGCAGGGCGATGAGCACGAGCGTCACCAGCGTGGGGATCACCCAGACGAAGCAGGCGTTCTGCAGGTACATCACGGTGCCCGCGGGCGTCGTGACGCCCGAGCCCAGCCCCATCGACCTACCGATGACGATCGGCGTCACGAAGTACGTGACGGCGACGCCCAGGTTGCCGATGCCCGCGTTCAGGCCGTTGGCCGTGCCCTTCTTGGAGATCGGGAAGAAGTAGCCGATGTTGGCCATCGAGGCGGAGAAGTTGGACAACGCCAGGCCCAGCAGCGAGAACCACACGCAGAACACCCCGAACGACGTCGAGGGATCCTGGACCGCCATCCCCAGGCCGATCAGCGGCACCAGCAGAATGGCCGTGCTCACGAACGTGAACCTGCGCCCGCCGAAGATCGCCGGCAGGTACGTGTACACCAGGCGTCCGGTGGCGCCAATCAGCCCCGGCAGCGCCGTGAGCAGGAAGAGCTGGTCGGAGGTGAACGCGAAGCCCGCGTTGCCCAGCTGAGCGCTCACCAGGGCGCACAGCGTGTTGATGCAGAACGATATCAGCAGCGCGATGATCGAGACCACCAGGTTGCGCGTTGCCACGTGCCTGCCGTACCCGTCCCAGAACGCCTCGTCCTCGGGGTCCCAGCGTGCGAGGACCTCCTTGCGCGACAGACGTCCCGACTCTGCCCCGACGGGGCCGGATTCCTCTCGTGCCATCTCGCTCGAGCCTCCCACTCAGATGCCGGTTGCGATACGGCAATCAGGTTAGGAAGCCAGCGACGGCGCCGAAACGGGGTTTTCCCTCTGCGATGCGCGGGAAATCCCTAGCGGGTGCGTAGGAGCGGCGGAGCCGCCGCAGAGGCGCCCCACCGGACGCCATCCCAAACGGAAGGCGTGGGGATGCGGGACGACACGAGGGCGCTACAGGGTAACGAGACCATGCGACACCGCGTAGTCGAACAGCTCGGGCTTGGAGTGCAGCCCCAGCTTGGCCATCACGTGAGTCTTCTGGCTCTCCACCGTCTTGACGGAGACGCCGAGCGACTCGGCGATCGTCTGGTTGGAGTAGCCCTTGACCGCGTACGAGACGAGTGCCGCCTCGCGGGGCGTGAGCGCCTCGGCGAGCGGGTCCACACCCGCCAGGGCGTCCTTGATGAAGTCGCCGAGCATCTCCTCGCATATGAACGTGCCACCGCGCGCCACCTCGCGAATCGCGCGCACGAGCGTCTCGTCCGACGAGCTCTTCAGGACGTACCCGAGGGCGCCGCGCTCGAGCGCCTGACGCAGGTACTCCTGCTCCGCGTGCATCGTCAGGACGAGCACGCGGCAGTCCGCGTGCGACTCCGCGAGTCGCTCTGCGAGCAGCAGGCCGTTCTTCTCCCCGCCCATCGAGATGTCGGTTACCAGGACGTCGGGGTGGCTCTCGAGAACCGCCTGCAGCGCCTCGTCGACGTCGGACGCCTCCCCCACCACGCGGATGTCCATCTGCTGCTCGACGATCATGCGGAACCCCATGCGCACCATGCGATGGTCGTCCGCGAGCACGACCCGGATCATATCCCGCCCTCCGCATCAACGCGGACGCGCACCTCGGTGCCCGCCCCCAGCCTCGACTCGATGGTCAGCGTCCCGCCCAGCGCGTCCACGCGCTCGCGCATGCCGAGCAGGCCCAGCCCGCCCCCGCGCACGGTCGGGGCGCCGGGGTCGAACCCGACGCCGAAGTCGCGCACCACGAGCTCCACCTCGTCGCCCGTACGGCGGAGCAACACCGAGACGCTGTCGGAGCGCGAGTACTTGCAGGCGTTCGAGATGGCCTCCTGGTAGATGCGGTACAGCGCCGTCATGACGTCGGAGGACAACGACCCCACGTCGCGGACGTCCCGGTCGACCCTCACGCCGAAGCCGCGCTGCACCTGCACGCAGTGCGCCGAGATGGCGGCGGCAAGCCCGAGCTCGTCGAGCGACTCCGGGCGCA
This sequence comes from uncultured Coriobacteriales bacterium, assembly GCA_903789505.1. GTDB lineage: Bacteria > Actinomycetota > Coriobacteriia > Coriobacteriales > UMGS124 > CAIFEU01. Next base: position 1,615 of record CAIFEU010000198.1, on the reverse strand, counting down.
GGTCGGCGGTGATCGAGCTGATGTGCCTCATGCACTGGCGGAGGCGCTCCGACGCCTCGTCGATCGCGGCGTCCTTCTCCTGCGGGCCCAGGTACTTGCTCTTGCGCAGCTCTATCTGCACGAGGAGCAGCTCCTGCGCGAGCCCGTCGTGCAGTTCGCGGGCGATGCGCTTGCGCTCGTCCTCCTGCGCCCGGATCACCCGGTGGGCGACCGTCGGCGAGTCCGCCGCGCGCCCTCCCTGGCTTCCGGGCGTCATGTAGCCGCGCCCCGCCGCGACGAGACCGGTCGCCTGGGCGGCGCGGGAGCGCAGCCGCACCAGGTCCTCGGGGCAAAACGCCTGCGGAGAACGGCTCGCACACAGGCAGATCGCGCGGATGTCGCGCGGTCGAGCCGTGCCGGCGTCGCCGCCCGAGCCGAGGTCGTCGCGACCCGAGAGGTCCGCGAGGGGGAACGCCACCAGGCTCTCGAGCCCCTCGGCGGCGATGATGGGGTAACGGAACAGGTCCTCGCGCGCGATGTCGTCCTCGACCGAGCCCACCAGCAGCGGCCGGCACGCCGAGTACACCATGCCCAGGACGCCGACTCCGTCAGGCAGGAAGATGCGCTTGTAGCGGTCGTTCGTGTTTCCCGCCACGCAGTTCCAGGTGAGCGTGCGCTCGTTGTCGAGCTCGCCGAGCAGCGACACCGCAGCGAAGTCCAGCCCGAACTCCTCGCGCAGCAGCGTCGCGAGGCGCACGCCCTCGTCATACGAAAGCACGAAGGGCCTCCCATCTCGTTCCCGACCCATCCGGCGCCCGCCTCCCAGCGGGACGTCGCCCGTGATGGTACGTCCCGCGGCGACGCGACGCGCGCGCCGCGGGACGCGGTAGATTATCCTCACACAATTGGGCGCGAGGGATCGGGAGCAGGGGTGAGTTTGGTGGCGTCGGCGCATCCGCACACGCGCGAGGCGCCCAGCGCGAGGCGGGCGGAGCGTGACCGCGCGCCGGCACCGGCGGCCATGGCGGCGGCGACCGGGGCCAGGCTGCGCGCCTCGCCGCCGGTCGCCTAGGCGGGTGTGCGCGGCAGCCACACGGTCATCGCGGTCCCCTCGCCGGGCACGCTCCGGCAGGCGACGCTGCCGCCCAGAAGGTCGCAGATGCGCCCGACGATCGACAGGCCCAGGCCGCTGCCTCCCTGCGAGTGCGAGCGGTCCGCCTGGTAGAAGCAATCGAACGCGTGGGCAACCTCGTCAGGGGCCATACCCCGACCCGTGTCGCGCACGCGGACCTCCACGCCGTCGGGCAGCGTGCGGCTCTCCACGTGGATGCTCCCTCCGTCGGGGGTGTACTTGTAGGCGTTGTCGAGCAGGTTGATCCATATCTGGTGGGTCAGGTCGGGGTCGGTCTCGATGGGCAGGCCGTCAAGGTCGAGGTCGAGTGCGACGTCGCGGGCAGACCACCGCTCTGCGAGCATGATCGCGTCGCGCCTGATCTGCTCGTCGACGTCGGTGAGCTCGTGCCTAGTCACGATCTCCTGCGCACCGGCAAATCGCCCAGGCAGACCGCCCCATCGGCGACGCCCTGCTCCAGCAGACGGTCCGCCTCCGAGAACATCCATGGCTTGAGGTGCAGGT
>CAIFEU010000197.1 GCA_903789505.1 uncultured Coriobacteriales bacterium | reverse complement strand
CACCGCCGGGCGCGCGGCGCGAGCGCGGGGGGGGCCGGGCGCGCAGGCCCCGCCGGGCCCACGCGCCGGGGCGCCCCCTGACCTACCTGCCTACATCGCGCGCGGGGCTCCTAGACGCCCTGCCACTCGCGGTCGCGACGGTCACCATAGTGGTGGCGCAGGATGTAGACGTTCTGCGGCCCGTTGCCCTGGTCGGGGAAGTGGTACATGTCGTCCTCCTCGTAGGGCTCGATCGCGTCGCCGATCAGCACGCGCACCTTCTCCTGCTCGTCGTAGGTGCCCGCCTGCTCGGGGCGCCACGGCCCCTTGAAGGACTCGATCCCCTCGTCGAGGTCGCCGAAGAACCGGGCGCGCCCGCCGCAGGTCTCCACGCACGCGGGCAGGCCGCCCTCGGCGATCAGCTGGGAGCACATCGTGCACTTCTCGACGACGTTGAGGTCCTCGTTGAGGTAGCGCACGCCGTAGGGGCAGGCCGGGATGCAGGCCTGGCAGCCGATGCAGACCTCCTTGTCGATCTGCACGGTCCCGTCGTCCAGCTTCTGCGACGCCCCGGTGGGGCACACGGTCACGCACTCGGGCGTGGCGCAGTGCTGGCACTGCATCGGCAGGTAGTACATGTCGACGTCGGGGAAGTCGCCCGAGCCGTCCTCCTTGGGCGTGGGGCCCACGCGCAGCGTGCGGATCCAGAAGTTGCCCACCGGCACGTCGTTGTTGAGCTTGCACGCGACGGTGCACGAGAGGCAGCCGGTGCAGCGGTTGAGGTCGGTGACGATTGCGTACTGTGACATCTTAGGCCTCCGTCCCTTCCCACGCGGGCTCGCCCTCGACGCGCGCGCGCAGCCCGGTGATCATCCAGTCCTTCAGGCGCTGGTCGGTCGCCTCGTAGATGACGGGGTTACCGTCGGGGTCGCACGGCACGGGGTTGCCGAACGGCGAGTTGTCCTCAGTCGCCTTATAGATGACGACGGGGATGCAGCGGGCGCAGTGCGAACCGCAGATCGGGCAGCCGCCGTAGGGGTCCTCGAGGCAGTTGATGTTGACCAGGTCGAACCCGTGCTTGGCGGTGTCGATCTCGGGGTACCACCAGCCGTGGTTGGCGTTGACGACGCCCTGCTTGATGCCGTAGTAGACGTCGACGGTCTCGCGGACCTTGCCCCACGGGGACTCGATCCAGACCCAGTCGCCCTGCTCCAGGCCCATGCGGGCGCAGTCGTTGGGGTTGATCTGGATGCGCGGCGCGGGCCACAGCTCGCGGCACCACGGCAGCTGACGGTGCTCGGAGTGGAAGTAGACCGGCTGGCGCGAGCCCGTCGTCATCGTGAACGAGTTGTCCGGATACTGCTTGAGGGAGTCGATGTAGGTGTCGTTGAGGAACATCGAGTCGTCGATCTCGTCGGCCTTGGAGGCGTCGTAGTACTCGGGGTGGCTGACGATCGAGTCGACGGGCTCGCGGTAGTTGGGCAGGCGCTCCTCGTCACCGAGGTAGGCCTCGCAGGTCAGCGACCAGACCTCGACCAGGCCGGACGGGGTCATGAAGCCGGGGTGATTGTCGACCAGCGGGAACAGGTTGAAGCCACCCTGCTGCCGGCGCATGCACATCTCGTGGCGGCGGTAGGTGCCCCAGCGCTCCGGGTGCCACGTGCGGCAGTCGAACCAGCCCTGCTCCTGGAACTTCTCCGCCGCCTGCTCGAAGGTCGGGCCGTCGGGGAACTCCTCGGTCTTCCAGGCGTCGACGTTGTCCTTGAGCACGCGCGAGCGGCTGGGCCACAGGTAGCTCTCGCCGGTGGTCCACTCGTCGCCGAGCTGGGAGCTCCACTTGTCGATGAAGGTCTGGCACTGCGGCTCGAAGTTGAACAGGGTCGAGGGCTCGGCGTCGGGGTCCTTGGTGTTCCACGGCACGCCCATCGCCTTGTACATGCCCACGTTCCAGTCGGGGTCGTAGATGCACTCGCCCGGAGCCTCGACGCAGGCCTGGCCGCAGCCGAACAGGCCGCCCGCGCCCTGGGAGACGCGCGTGGTGTCGATCTCGAGCCAGTGGTAGCACGGGAAGATGACGTCGGCGTTGCCGTTGTTGGGGCACAGCCACAGGTTGATGTCGACGAAGAAGTCGAGCTTGGTCAGGCCCTCCCACGCCTCGTTGATGTTGGCCATGTTCATGAAGTCGCCGGACTGGCACACGCCGCCGTGCAGCTGGTAGGGCACGCCGTTCTTGTTGTTGCACCCGTCCCAGACCGTCGCCGCGTCGACCCAGCGCGCCCAGTAGCGGTTGAGCGGGTAGCGCTCGGCGTCGATCTCGCCCTCGTTGCGGTCGAAGATCGTCTTGGGGTTGGGCCAGTACTTCGACGGGCGGAACGCTCCGCCGATGCGCTTGGCGACGATGACCGCCTCGTCGTCGGACAGCTCGTGGTTGCCGTAGCGCTCGGCCAGCGGGGAGTCGTTGTCGATGAGGTACTTGACGTAGTCCTTCATCCAGTCGGCGACCTCCTGCAGGTCGAGGTCGCGGCCCTCCCAGGTCTTGGCCTCGTCGCCGTAGTCGGTGGGCGCCTGCATGTTGGAGCGGCCGGGGTTGCCGTCGAACTGCGACTTGGAGGAGCCGCGGTTGCCGGCAGGCTCGTCGGCGTTGCCGGTGATCTCGCTCATGATCTGCAGCGCGCGGATCTGCTGGATCGCGTTGCCGTTCTGGTCGGTGGCGAGCTGGAAGTGCAGACCGCCGTTGCCGTGGTCGGGGTCGATGCGCGTGGTCCAGAGCTTGACCGCCTTCTCGTTGTCGGCGGCGGACACGCCGGTGACCTGCTCGGTGTAGTCGAAGTCGAACGGGTCGACGACGTCGTGGAACGCGTCCCACACGGTGCGCGCCTTGTAGGTCTTGCCGTCGCGCAGCGTGACCTCGACCTCACCGGGGAACAGCGCGGGCTGCTTGGGCAGGCCCTTGGGGTTGCAGTCCTGCGAGCCGTCGGGGAAGCGGTCGGGCTCGGTCTCGGGGTCGGCGAAGCTCGACTCGTCGGGTAGCCAGCAGTCGCCGACCAGTGGCTTGTAGGGGCTCTCGATCCACTTGCCGGTGGTGGGGATGCGGTGCTCCTCGCCCTCCCACTTGCCGAGCTCGGCGTCCCAGTAGGTCAGGCGCTCGTTGGCCTCGTCCCAGACCATGAAGCGCTGGTACTTGCCGCCCTCCTTGATGTCGGCCTCGGTCAGCAGCTTGGTCTTCATGTCGATGCCGCCGTTGCCCTCGGCGAGCCAGCCCTCGGTCTTCCAGGGCTTGTCCTCGACGAACAGGAACGGGGCGTTGGACCAGCGGCGCACCATCGTGTCGTCGTAGGCCTCGTTCTCGATGATCCACTTGAGCCAGGAGAAGGCGATGGCGCCGTCGGTGCCGGGGCGCACGGGGAGCCAGACGTCGGCCTCCTTGCCCGAGGGGCAGATGCGCGGGTCGATCAGGATGTGATGCTCGGCGTGCTGGCACACGTCGTTGATCGTGCGGTTGTTCGTGTCGTAGTTGGAGATGGCGACCTCGGTGCCCCACTGCACGTAGACCTTGGGCTCCTGCTCGACCTCCATCCAGGGGCTGCCCATCTCGTCGGTCAGGATGCCGGCGAAGTGGCGCGGGCCCTTGCAGACCTGGTAGGCGAGGTGCGCGTTGGGGGTGCCGAACAGCTGCTTCATGCCCTGGTAGGGACCGAGCGACCAGACGCGGCTGGTGCCGCACATGACGAAGATGGACTGCCCGCCGTACTTGTCGACGCACTCGCCCAGGCCCTGACCGGCGAGCTCGAACGCCTCGTCGAGGGTGATGCGGACCCAGCCGGGGTCGTCCTCGCCCTTGGGGTTGGTGCGCTTGACCGGGTAGCGCAGGCGGTCGGGATGGTAGCAGGCCTGCAGCGACGCCTGGGACTTGGAGCAGCTGTGGCCGCGCGAGTGGTTGGACGACTCGTCGCCCTCGATCTTCACGGCCTTGCCGTCCTGGACCGTCACCCACACGCCGCACTCGATCTTGCCGCAGGCGCGACAGCAGGTGCGGATGCGCTTGACCTCGCCCGCTGACTCGTCGGCGCCCTCGGCCAGGGCCTGCAGCGGCTTGGTCTCGGTGCCGGCGAGAGCGACGGCGGCCGCGGTGATCGCGGACGCCTTTACGAAGTTGCGGCGGCTCATCGTGAGCTTAGCCATACGTTCTCCCTCCCTCGTTCGTGACCTCCCGCGCGCCCTCGCCCGCGGCCCCGGCCCGCCACGCCCTCCCCCCCAACCCCCCCCCCATGCCGACCCCCCCCCCCCCCGCGACGC
>CAIFEU010000196.1:2970-4303 GCA_903789505.1 uncultured Coriobacteriales bacterium | reverse complement strand
GGGGGGGTCTTTCCGATCAGCGTCACCCGGGTGGCATTTGTGTTGTCCTTTTAGTCGCCCGTGGGCTTGGAGTGCCCGTCCGAAGGCGATCCCGAGACGCAGTGGGACTCCCACACGAGCGTGCCGTCCGAGCCGTACATGCGCACATGCTGCTCCATCAGGTCGACGTCGATGTAACGGCTTCCCCAGTCCTGGCCTCCGGGCAGGTAGACGGCGGCGGTCTGCTTGCAGGGAATCTCCTGCTGGCCGGTGTATCCGTTCGCGACCGTGTCGCGCACCATCGCGTCGAGGAGGTCTCCGTTCGAGATCCACCCGTAGGTCCCCCCGCTCACGGTGACCGTCTTGCCGTCGGGGCGCGTGTAGGTGCGCTGTTCGCCCACGTCGTCGACTGCGGTCTCGATCCGGTCGGCGAAGGCGGCGAGCTGCGCGTCGTCCAGTGTCACGGTGTAGTCGTCCCCGATGCTGACCCAGTCCTTGACGACGGAGGCGTCAAGCGTCTCGACGACCTTGCCGTTGAGCGTGAAGTCGAGGTCACAGGACAGATAGCCGTTTGCCGTCGTCATCGCGCTCACGAGACGCCCGTCATCGGGGGTGACCGACTGCGTCACGAAGACGGAGCCGTCGATGCGGACGTTCTGCGCCCCTCTCTCAAGCGCTTGCACCACCAGGTCGCTGACCGCCTGCGCGTCGATGAGGTTCCCGCTCGTCCCCGGGTCGATTCGGTAGGAAAGCGTCGTCTGGTCGAATGTCAGGGAGGCGTCCACGGGCGCGGTCGCGCTTGCGTTGTACGGGGCGAGCGCCGCCGAGACCGCGTCGTGCACCTTCGCGACATCGAACGTCGTGGCGACCAGCGAGCTCTCGTCATGGTCGTCCAGGGCGTTCACGGGCCAGGTGAGCGGGTTGACGGACTTCGCCATGGCGCTCACTGCGGTCGACGAGTTGCGGGAGATGCCCGTCTGCTCGGGGTCGAGCGTGAAGTCGACGCCATCCCCGGTGACGCGCACGCTGATCTGGCCGAGCTGGCTCTCGAGTGCGCGGGCCGCCTGGTCCTGGGTCGCCAGTGACAGGTCGATGCCGATTGCGCTGGTGTTTGGCCAGAGGTGGTTCGAGAAGTAGACACAGCCAGCGATATAGGCAGCGATAATCAGCGCAATGAGCGCGGCGCTGATGGCTCCGACCACCTTAAGGGCGAGATGGTCGCCGCGCGCTGGCCGCGACGGTTCTGGTGCGAAGTGCGCCGGTGCATCCATGTGCCCCTCCCGGAACAAGGTCGCATCACGTTGCGTGAGTCGCGCCGGCTGCGGAAGACTCGCAGGGGCGCGTGTCGTCCCCC
>CAIFEU010000196.1:0-2960 GCA_903789505.1 uncultured Coriobacteriales bacterium | reverse complement strand
GCGGCGAACCCCCCGCCGGGGCGGGGGGCGCCCCCCCTAGGGGGCGACGGGAGACCTCTAGTTGTGAACGACGACGACGTCGCCGATCTGGACGAGCTCGTAGAGCTGTGCGGCGGCGTCGGAGGGCAGGTTCACGCACCCATGTGAGCCATAGCCCTGCTGGTATAGCGTACCACCGAAGCCGGGCTGCCATGAAGCGTCGTGCAGTCCCACCGTGTTGCCGATGAACGGCATCCAGTATGAGACCGGCGTCTTGTACGATGGCTGCCCAGTGGTGGGGTCGTTCGCGCCGATTAGCGTCGTGTTGGTCTGCTTGTTGTTGATCGAGTAGACGCCAGTGGGGGTGTCGCGGTTGTCGTAGTTCGCGCCCGTGATGCAGTCGGACTCCCAGATGAGCGACCCGTCGGAATCGTAGAAGCGAACGTGCTGCTCGGATATGTCGACATCGATGTAGCGCTTGCCCCACGACTGGCCTCCGGGGTTGTACACCGCGGCGGTCTGGGTCATCGGCAGCTCCTGGTCACCCGTGTACGAGTTGTACACGGTGTCCCTCACCATGGCCTCGAGGATGCCGTTGTCGACGCTCCAGCCGTAGGTCCCGCCGCTGACGGTCACCACCTTGCCGTCGGGACGCGTGTAGGTGACCGTCCCTCCCACCGAATTCAGCTTGGACTCCAGCTCGCTCGCCCATGTCGTCATCGCAGTCTCGTCGACCGTGACCTGGCCAGACGCGTCTACCGATATCCAGTCCTTGACGACGCTCGCGTCCTCGGTGGCGATCGTGGTGCCGTTGAGCGTGTAGTTGATGTTGCAGGCAAGGTACGCGTTTGCCTGCGCGGCGGCGGAGACCAGGGCGGGGTCGTCGGCAGTCACGCTCTGCTGAACCAGCGAGGTGCTGGTGAGCGTCAGCGAGGAGCTGTCCTGTGCCAGCGTGTCGATGACCTGGGAGGTCACGGTGTCGACGTCGACCTTGGTCCCCAGGGAGCCGGGGTTCACGATGAACCCGCCGGAGTCCTCGCTGTAGCTGACCGACGCGTCGACGGGGTCGGACGCGGTCGCGTTGAAGGAGGCCACCTGTGCGTCCACCGAGGAGCGAATGGCCTGCGCGTCATAGGACGACGCGAGCTTGGCGCTCTCGTTGTGGTCGACCATCACGAGGACGGGCCAGGCCCAGATGACGACGTCATCGAACATGGCGTCGACGGCGTCGTCGGCGTTGATGCTGAAGCCCGTGCTGTCGGAGTCGAGCGTGAAGTCGACGCCGTCCCCGCTCACGTGCACGCTCGTCTGGTCGAGCGCGTCCGAGATCGCCTGTGCTGCCTTCGAGGCCGTCATGAGCGAGACGTCGACGCCCCTGACCGTGGTGTTGGGGAACAGGTGCGTGGCGAAGAACACGCACCCCGCGAGGTAGATGACGAGAAGTGCCCCCAGAATTGCGCCGCACACCAGATTGACGGTCGACCGGTGGCGCGACCCGACGCCTCGTCCCTCGGGGGCGTCGACTTCCTGTCGCTGTTCGGTATATGAGTAGCGTGACCTGCTAATCACGGATGATGGTCCTTTGCGGGCTAAACGGTGCCGGTTTCGAGCGCTCCGCGCCTTGCGGTCGCCGCGCTCCAGTTCGACAACTGACTACGGATTATCTCGGATGACGGCTGACAATATAGAACACAAGTATGAGAAGTTCATCGAAGGCGAGCCCATTGACGTAGCACAACCGTAAGGACACAACGCTACGCGCATTTCAGGTCCACGGAAGCCTCGCTCGTCGCCGTGGCGGGCTCGAGGACGGCGGGGAAGCGCCCGTGTGGGCTACCCTGCCGGGTGCCGTCGCGCGCGTCGGACGGTGTCCGCTCGAAAGGGGTCGGGGCGCGAGTCGGCTCCTGTCGTCGCCCCACGCCCCGACCGTCGTCCGCGACCGTCCTCTTCGACGACGGGGACCGTCGTCGCGCTGCCGTACCTAACCCTTCTCGACGCCTCCGGTCACAGGGGGTATCGAAGCGGGGGAGTCGTTGAGGATCTTCATGAACTCCTCCCCGGTGATGCTCTCCTGCTTCATGAGGTAGGCGGCGAGCTCGTGGAGCTTGAACTTGTTCTCGCGCAGAATCTTCAGCGCCCGCTGGTGCGCGTCCTCGACGATTTCCACGACCGCCTGGTCGACCTTCTCCGCGGTACCGTCCGAGCAGGTGAGCGAGGTGTCGGAGTTCAGGTATGGGTTGTTGACGGTGCCGAGCGCGACCATGCCGAACTCCTCGGACATGCCGAAGCGCGTAATCATGTTGCGCGCGAGCTTGGTGGCCTTCTCGATGTCGTTGGAGGCACCCGTCGTGCAGGTGTTGAAGATAACCTCCTCGGCGGAGCGCCCACCGCACAGGGTCGCCAACTGCTGGAGCGCCTCCTCCTTGGTCGTCAGGAACTTCTCGTCCTCCTCGACTTGCATCGTGTAGCCCAGCGCACCCGAGGTGCGCGGCACGATCGTGATCTTGGTGACCGGCGCGGTACCCTTCTGCTTGGCGGCAACCAGCGCGTGGCCGATTTCGTGGTAGGCGACGATCTTCTTCTCCTCCTCGGACAGCACCATGCTCTTGCGCTGCTGACCGGCGATGACGACCTCGACCGACTCCTGCAGGTCCTCCTGGATGATGCCCTTTCTGCCCTCGCGGACCGCGCGCAGGGCGGCCTCGTTGACGATGTTCGCAAGGTCGGCGCCGGAGGCCCCCGAGGTGGAGCGCGCTATCACGCCGAAGTCGATCGGCCCTGCCATTTTGACGTTCTTCGCGTGCAGCTTGAGGATTGCGGTGCGCCCGGCGAGGTCGGGCAGCTCGACCGGGATGCGCCTGTCGAAGCGGCCCGGGCGCAGGAGCGCGGGGTCCAGGGTCTCGGGGCGGTTGGTCGCGGCGAGAACCACGATGCCCTTGTGGTTGTCGAAGCCGTCCATCTCGGTCAGGAGCTGGTTGAGC
>CAIFEU010000195.1 GCA_903789505.1 uncultured Coriobacteriales bacterium | reverse complement strand
GCTACATACGCGGCGCGGGAGTCATGCGGGGCGGACCGCGTGCACGTGCCTGTCCCAAATCGCGCGCAGCTCGAGGGGGCATCCGGTCAGACGCTTCCCGTGGTCCGGCGGCTGTTCGACAGCGGGACACAGCGACGTCACAAATGCCGAATCTCGCTGCGTTTTTGCGCCGACCTGGGTACAAGCTCCCCGTAATGGCGCCGTTCTGGTACTATCCACTAATTGTTGGAAAATGCGGACGTGGCGGAATTGGCAGACGCGCTGGATTTAGGTTCCAGTGGGGCAACCCGTGAAGGTTCGAGTCCTTTCGTCCGCACCATTAGGTGGGCGGCACCGCCCGGACAAAGTCAAGTTGGAGGAACGTTGGAGACATCGGCAGAGCGTCTGGAGAACAACAAGGTCGAGGTCACCGTCACGGTTGGCGCCCAGGACGTTGACAAGGCCATTGCCAGCACTTACAAGGATTTGGCCAAGAGGTATCGGTTCCCAGGATTCCGCCCGGGTCATGCTCCTCGTCCCGTCATCGATAGCCAGCTGGGCCACGATGCGGTCATGGCCCAGGCAAGCCAGGAGCTCGTGGAGAAGGTCGAGCCCCAGGTCCGCGAGAAGGAGGACGTCGTCCCCGTGGGAGACGCCCAGTATCCCGAGCCCGCGACCGTGGAGCCCGGCAAGGACTTCGTGTTCAAGGTCCAGTACGAGGTGCGTCCCGAGCTCAAGCTGAACTCCTATGACCCCGTCGACATCGTCCTGCCCAGTGACGAGGCGAGCGAGGACGAGGTCAACAACCAGATTGAGACGTTCCGCGGGTACTTCGGCAAGTACGAGGACATCGAGGGCCGCGGCGTCGAGGCAGACGACTACACCTACATCAAGCTGTCCGCGCCCGAGGAGTACAAGCAGCTCAACTTCGAGAACCGCCTGTATAAGCTCGGCAGCGGCATGATGCCCGAGGCGTTCGACCAGGCGCTGCTGGGCATGAAGCCGGGTGAGGAGAAGAAGGACGTCACCATCGAGCTGCCCCAGGGCGCGCCCGCCGAGGGCGAGGAGGCGCCGGAGCCCGAGACGGTCAAGCTCGACGTCACGCTGAACAGGCTCGTGGAGCACGTCCTTCCCGAGCTCGACGACCAGTTCGCCAAGGACAAGTTCGGCTTCGACGACGTCAAGGCGATGCGCGAGGCAATCAGCAAGGAGATCGGCGACCAGAAGAAGGCGCAGCTGCCGCAGGTCAAGGAGAACCGCGTGACCGGCGCGCTCGCCAAGCGCCTCGACGGGGAGCCGACGCCGTCCTACGTCCAGACCGTTTTCCAGGAGCTGGGCCAGAACTTCATGACGCAGCTGCAGTCGCGCGGCATGACGCTCGACGGCTGGCTCGCGGCAAACGGCATGCAGCCTCAGGACTTCATGAGCGACCTGAACAGGCAGGCGACCGACATCGCTTCCGAGTCGCTCGCCCTCGACGCGCTGGTCGCCGAGAAGGGCTTCGACTGCACTGAGGAGGACATCGACGAGGAGTTCAAGAAGGCGGGCGTCCCGGACTGGGAGGCCACCAAGAAGGAGTTCCTCGACGAGGGCCGCATGCCCGCGGTGCGCGTCTCCATCCGTCGTAACAAGGCCATCGACTGGCTGCTCGAGACCGCGAACGTGACGATCTCTGACGTCGACCCCGATGCCGCGGCGGCAGACGAGGCTGCCGAGCCTGCCAAGGACGAGGCGAAGCCCGCCAAGAAGACGACTCGCAAGTCCAGCTCCAAGAAGGCCGCCGAGAAGGACCAGGCTCCCGCCGACGACGCTAAGGCAGCCGACGAGGCCAAGCCCGCCAAGAAGACCACCCGCAAGCCCAGCGCCAAGAAGGCCGCGGCCGCCGCGACCGACGAGGCCGAGCAGGACAAGCCCGCCGCGAAGAAGCCGGCTGCCAAGAAGTCCGCGGGCACCAAGAAGGCCGCTTCCGCCAAGACGGCGGAGGCCAAGAAGGACGACGAGACCAAGGCCGAGTAAGCCCGTCTTGTCGCATTTGGGAGGCGCATCCATTGTCCAGCAACATCTCTATGCCGAGCTCCGCCCTGGTCCCCTACGTCGTCGAGCAGTCGCCGCGCGGGGAGCGCAGCTATGACATCTTCTCGCGGCTGCTCAACGACCGCATCGTCTTCCTGGGCGAGGAGGTCACTGACACGACCGCGAACCTCGTCGTCGCCCAGCTGCTGCATCTGGAGAGCCAGGACGCCGACAAGGACATCTCGCTGTACATCAACTCCCCGGGCGGCTCGGTTACCGCCGGATTGGCGATTCTCGACACGATGAACTACATCAAGTGTGACGTGTCGACGATCTGCCTGGGCGAGTGCGCCTCCATGGCCGCCGTTCTGCTGAGCAACGGCACCAAGGGCAAGCGCTTCGTCCTGCCCAACTCGATGGTTCTGATTCACCAGCCCTCCGGTGGCGCACAGGGCCAGCAGACCGAGATCGAGATCGTCGCCGACTTCATGAAGAAGACCCGCGATCGTCTCAATGGCATCCTGGCGGCAAACACTGGCCAGAGCCTCGAGACGATTCAGCGCGACACGGAGCGCGACAACTACATGACCGCGCAGGAGGCCGTCGAGTACGGCCTTGCCGACCGCGTGATCGTCAATCGTGCCGGGGGCGACCTGCCCGCTGGCAAGCCGATGAACGAAGCCTAAGGCGGGAATGCAGCGCAATGGCAATGGATGATTACCCCACAAATCCCGAGCTACACTGCTCGTTCTGCGGAAAGCCGCAGAGCCAGGTGGCCAAGCTGGTCGCCGGCCCCAACGGCGTGTTCATCTGCGACGAGTGCATCGAGACGTGCCGCGAGATGATCGAGGAGGGCAAGTCCGGGCAGGTCGAGCCGATCGAGGACGAGACGGTCGACTTCGCCAACCTTCCGACCCCCCACGAGATCTACGCCGAGCTCTCGCAGTACGTGATGGGGCAGGAGGCCGCGAAGCGCGCGCTCTCGGTTGCGGTGTACAACCACTATCGGCGCATCGGCGCCGATCAGGAGTTCGACGGGGACGACGATGACGTCGAGCTCGCGAAGAGCAACATCCTGATTCTGGGGCCCACCGGCACCGGCAAGACGCTCCTGGCGCAGACCCTCGCACGCTTCCTGCAGGTGCCGTTTGCCATCGCCGACGCCACGACCCTGACCGAGGCCGGGTACGTGGGCGAGGACGTCGAGAACATCCTGCTCAAGCTCATCAATGCCGCTGACGGCGACGTCAAGCGCGCGCAGACCGGCATCGTCTACGTGGACGAGATCGACAAGATTGCCAAGAAGGCGGAGAACGTCTCCATCACGCGCGACGTGTCGGGGGAAGGCGTCCAGCAGGCGCTGCTCAAGATTCTGGAGGGGACCATCGCGAGCGTCCCGCCGCAGGGTGGGCGCAAGCATCCCCAGCAGCAGCTGATTCAGATCGACACGACGAACATCCTGTTCATCCTGGGCGGGGCGTTCGTCGGACTCGACCAGATCATCGCCGACCGCATAGGCAAGCGTGGGGTGGGCTTCAATTCCGAGCTGCGCCAGAAGGTGTCCGACCAGTCCGACGACCTGATCGCCCAGTGCCTGCCGGAGGACCTGCACAAGTTCGGCATGATTCCCGAGTTCGTGGGGCGCGTGCCGGTCATCACCGCGACGCGCGGGCTGACAGAGGACGACCTGGTCACCATCCTGACGAAGCCGAAGAACGCCCTCGTCAAGCAGTATGTGCGCATGTTCAGGATGGAGGGCGTGAAGCTGACGTTCACTCCTGACGCCCTGCGCGCGATTGCCCACAAGGCGATTAAGCACGGCACCGGCGCACGCGGCCTTCGCGCCATCTGCGAGGACGTGCTGCTCGACACCATGTACGACCTGCCGAGCGAGCCGGGCGTCACCGAGATCATCGTGACCGCTGACTCCGTGGAGGGCACCGAGAAGCCCCTGCGCGTGAACACCACCAACGTCGTCGAGCCCCCGCATGGCGGTTCCGCGGGGTCGGGGCGCAAGCGCGCCTCTTCTCGCACGGCGGTCGGCGGCGACGGCGACCTGAGCGCCTGACGAACCGATTCCGCACCTTCTCCTCGATGACGGGAGAGTGCGGGACAATCGGTGGGCGATTCACGGTATTGCATGGATGAGGGCTCGCGTCTCCCTTGTGGTGGGGGACGCGGGCCCTCATCGTGTGAGCGCGACGTGTCGTCCGCGCCGTCAGCGCAGCGATATCGCCGGGGCCTGCGAGGGGTCGTACGTCGCGGCATCGTTGCGTCCGTCGCTGGTGGCGTTCCAGCTCGCATTGCGGGGGTCATCGGTGGCCGGGTCGTAGGTGTCGGCGTCGTTGCGCCGCCCGCCCGCCTCGGACC
>CAIFEU010000194.1 GCA_903789505.1 uncultured Coriobacteriales bacterium | reverse complement strand
TCACGATGACCGAAGAGCCCCATCTCGTCGGTTGCCCCCATCCTCCCCCAGCGCCCCGACCGCACTCTCTCCCGAGCCGTCGGTGACCGCCCCGCCGCAGGTGCGCTGTGCGGCCTCCCATCGCCATGCCGTCCGGTCACCATCCTACATTCGAGGCACGCGCATCTCGGCCCCGACACGGCTCAGACCAGCGCCCGCACACATGCCGACAGGAGGCGTCGAGCCCCCGGGCCTGCGCCCGGCGCCCGACGCGGATGGGGCCCGGGCGCCTAAGCGTCCGCGCCGGGGTCGAGCAGCCCGAGGGACACGAGCCAGTCGCGCGCCTGCGCACGGCCGTCCTCGGTCTGCGCGTCCTTCTCGTACACGGCCAGGTCGCCGGATACGACCATGGAGTCGGGAAGCTCCTCGACATAGTCGGAGACCGTCTGGCCCAGACCGCTCATGTCATAGGTGACGAACGGAGCGACGGTCTTGCCGGCGAAATCGTAGCTCTCCAGGAAGGTGCGCATGATCATCGGCGGGCGCACGTTCCAGATCGGCGAGCCCACCAGGATCGTGTCATAGCCCGAGATGTCAGGCAGGTCAGCAAGGTTGGCGATCGCGGGACGCGCATCGGCGCGCTGCTCCTGGACGTTGCGCGCGACGGTGTCCGAGTAGCTCACGGGGTACGGGTCGGCCTCCTGGATCTTGAAGGAGTCGCAGCCCAGGAAGTCCGAGATGTACCCGGCGACCGTCTGCGTGTAGCCCACGTCGAGCATCACGTGCGTGTCGGTGCCGTAGTTGTTCTCCCCGGCGCGCGAGAAGTACGCTACCAGAATGCGACCGGACGCCGCGGTTGCCGAGCCATCGGCGGCGGGGTCGCCCGACGCCTGCCCGTCCCCCGCCTGCGTGGGGTCGTCGGGCAGGTCGTAGGCGCCGTCCGCCCCGCGGGCCTTGCGCAGGAGCCAGCTCAGTAGCGCCGGGTCCTGGTAGGCGCACTGCGCGCCGCCATGATAGTAGTAGGCGCCATAGGAGTTGCAGAACGCGTCGCTGCGAAGGTCGAGCACCACGCGAGAGTCGATCGTCGCGTCGTCTGCCCCGGCGGCGGCATAGGCGTCGCGCAGCCCCTGCGCCGCCTGCTCCGCGCGCTCGGAGCCGTAGTACTCATCGCTCTGCGCCATCAGGACGTAGACGGCAGTCCCCGCCTGGGCCACCGTTTCGAACGACCCGTCCCACTGCGAGGAGCCGTGCAGGTAGGAGGCGAACAGCTCGGGCCGCTCCG
This sequence comes from uncultured Coriobacteriales bacterium, assembly GCA_903789505.1. Taxonomy (GTDB): domain Bacteria; phylum Actinomycetota; class Coriobacteriia; order Coriobacteriales; family UMGS124; genus CAIFEU01. The sequence goes on along the minus strand of CAIFEU010000194.1, from coordinate 3,165 downwards.
CGACCACCCGGCTCATGGTCTCGCCTCCCCCCGAGTAGCCCGCCCCGTGCACGCGCGTCGCGTCGACCTGCGGGTGAGCGACGAGGAACGCCTCGACCAGCTCGATAACCTGCTGGGCGGACGCCTCGTCCCAGCTGCGGACCTGGGGCGCCAGCACGAAGGTCTGGGGGTCCGCCTGGGCGAACGTCACGACGGCGAGGTCACAGAAGGCGTTCACGCCGCGCGTCCGGTCATCGTCGGAAAGCAGCAGTCCGTTGTACCCGGGCAGCGCCACCATCAGCGCGTACCCGGACGTCGCCGATTCGTCGAAGGCGAGCGGGGCGCGCCAGCTGTAGTGGACGTCGCCCGTCTGCCCGGAGAACACCTCGTCGACCGAGAACCCCGCATGCTGGGACCACACCAGGTCCTGCCTTCGCAACCCCGGCAGCGCGCCGGCGGGCCGCAACGTCGACCCGTCGGCGCCGACGACGTCGACGAGCTGCTCGACGTCGACGGAGGCGAAGTCCAGGCGAAAGACGGAACGCTCGCCCTCGAAGGTCACCGCGACGCCCCCACTGGTCGTGGAGCGCCACGCCTGCCCGTCCGACGGGTCGGGGTTCTCCTCCGGCCGCAGCCAGGCGGTCACGTACCTGCCCGCCTGCGAGGCGTCGCCACGCGCAGCGTCGGGCGCCGCCGAGACGGCGACCTCGACGACGTCACGCACCTGGTCGCCGTCGGTGAACGAGAACGCCGACGCCGGGTTCGAGTCGGCAAGCGCCGGGTCGACGTCACCGTCATACTCCACGACGACCCGGTCGACCATGGGCACGCCCGTCGAGTACGTGCGCACGACGCCCCACATGCCGCGTATGCCCTGGCCAAGCTCGCGACCGGGCTCCCCGTCGGTGGGGGCGAAGACGTAGCCCCGCGGTCGCGGGTCGCCGCCCGCGTCCTCCCCCGCCGACGCCGCTACGCCGTCGCCCGCGCCCTCCGATGTGAGCGCGCTATCGGAGGCTTGCGTCCCGAACGGGCGCGGCCACGCCATCGACACGCCCGCGACGCCCGCCGCTATTGCCATCCCCGCCGCCCCGGCGACCAGCTCCCTGCGCGTGAGCCCGGACTCCTCACGGCTCTGCTCGTCCCCGCCCATGGCATCGACGCCCTCTCTCATCTTGACCCCCGTTCGCCCTGACACGACACATATGCGAAACATGCGCGGCGCGCGTCGTCGGCCTTTCGGCTTGTCCGTAACGTACATGCATAGTGTCAGCTGAGAACACGCAGATGTACAATGCCGCATCGTCAGTCTCTCATGCACGAATCGCATCGAATAAGCGACTCGGGAAGGCTGCGAGCAAGAGAGCGCGACGGATTGCCATGACTCGGTGGACTCCACTTGTTGCAGGCTGACGCAGGGAAACGGTCGCGCCGCCCCCGCGAGCGACGCCCGGCTCCGACCCACCTGCCAGCACGCATTGGGCAGGTTGCTCGCAGGCGTCAGCGCCAGAGACGGAAGCCCCTCTCTCTACGAGGGCCCAACTCTTGGAGGGTGCTCCGGCCCGGGGACACGCTCAGGAGACGCTAGATTGAAAAGAGCAGCGAAGGCAATTCGGGCCTTCCGCCCGCCCCAATCCCCCGCCATTCCAGCTCGGACCGAGCGTTTACTCCAAAGTCAAAAAGGACTAAAAGTATGTATGCCTTTAACGTTTTCAGAACGTCCGGAGCAGGCGAGGAATCCAACCGAAGGGAAGCGCATGGCGATGACGAAGGATGACGGCAGGGCGAGGGCGCGCGGCGGCAGGGCCGCGCTGGCGGCGGCGGCGGCAGGGCTGGGGCTTGCCCTGGCGGTGTCGGGGGCGGCAGCGCCGGCGGCGATGGCGCGCCAGTTCCCCGACTCGGGCGCCGACGGGTGGAGCGCGCCCTACATCGACCAGGCGAGCGACCTCGGCCTCATGACCGGCTACACCGACGACGGACTCTTCCACCCCTACGACAGCCTGACCCGCGCGCAGCTGGCCACGATCCTGTACCGCGCGGCCACCGGCGCCACGGCGTCGGACGCCTACGGGGCCTGCGAGGGCTTCTCAGACTGCGCGTCCGGCCAGTGGTACTCCTCTGGCGTGGCCTGGTGCCGCGACGCCGGCGTCGTCACCGGCGACACCGACGCCTCCGGCGACCCCACCGGCACCTTCCGCCCCGACGACGCGGTCACCCGCGAGGAGGCAGCCACGATGCTGTCGCGCTACGTGCACTCGGTGCTGGGGGTCAGCGAGGTCGTGCCGGCAGGGTCGACGCATCCCGACTCGGGCTCGGTGGACGCCTACGCCAAGGACGCCATGGCCTGGGCCGACGGGGCCGGCATCATCACCGGCGACTCCGGCACCGGCATGCTGAGGCCCCGGGACACCACGCTTCGCAGCGAGGCCGCGGCCATGGTCGTGCGCCTGAGCGCCCGCTACGCCTCGGGCGCCTCCTCGTCGGCCGACGCCGGCGCCTCGGCGTCCTCCAAGGCGGACGCGGGCGGGTCGGCCGCCAGCTCGAAGTCCGACTCCGGAAGCTCCGCGGCCAGCTCCAAGGCGGACGCGGGCGGCTCCGCCTCGTCCAAGGCCGACTCCGGGAGCTCGGCGGCCGGCTCCAAGGCCGACTCCGGGAGCTCGGCCTCGTCCAAGGCGGATTCCGGAAGCTCGGCCTCGTCAAAGGTCGACTCCGGGAGCTCCGCCTCGTCCAAGGCCGACTCCGGCTCGTCCTCGGCCAGGCGCTGGGTCGTCGACACCCCCGCCTTCGACGAGACGGTCGTCGACAAGGAGGCCTACGACGAGCAGGTCGTCGACGTCCCCGAGCACACCGAGACCGTGACCATCACCGACCAGGAGGCCTACGACGAGACGGTGTGCGTGTACGTACTCTATTTCCCTTATGACGGGTACATCGCGACTGACGACGATGACGCAGCCATGCATTCTATTGCGCTGACAAGGGCAGGTGTAGACCAGACGAACTGGATCAACCAGCCGACTTATCAGACCGTCCACCACGACGCGGTGACCCACACCGAGGAGAAGACGGTGCCGGCGACGTACAGGACCGTCCACCACGACGCGGTGACCCACGTCGTGCACCACGACGAGGTCGGGCACTGGGAGTAGCGGCGGGACTCCGAGCCACTGACGCGAGGGACGACGAGGG
>CAIFEU010000193.1 GCA_903789505.1 uncultured Coriobacteriales bacterium | reverse complement strand
CGTAGGTCCCGTCCGCGAGCGCCCCGCCGGCTCCCGTCATGCCGTCCTGGTCCGCCGAGACGCCCGACGAGGAGCCCGCGTCGTCCCCGGCGGTGTACCCGCCGGCCTCCGAGGCGCCCTTGCCCGCGTCGCTCGCCGCGGCGCCGTCGGGCGGCGCGGACGCCGTCCCCGCCCCGGCGCCCCCCTCGATGGCGTATGCGGGGATCGAGTCGGAGCGGAACACCAGCGTACGGTCGTACCAGCGCTGCTTGCGCGTGCTCCAGGCGGCGCAGGCGGTGTCGACGTTGAGCTCGTCGACGTCGACCGTGTAGGTGTAGGCGCCCTGGTCGTCCTCGACGTACGGGACGCACTCGTCCTCCGACGCCTCGCCCGCCTGCTCGCTCGTCCCCATGAAGAGCTTGCCGTAGCCGGTCCCGCCCAGCGTGAGCGTGCAGGTCATCCGGTCGCCGCTCACGTGCAGCCGCGCCGCGACGACGCGGAACATGCTCGAGCTCGAGTCGACCTGGATGTCGTAGTCGCCGTCGGCTATCTGGCCTGCGGACAGGTGCCGCGCCGAGCCCGCACCGGCCGCCGCCGAGGCGTCCGGCGCGCTCGACGACGCGACGACGCCGTCGCGCGAGAGCGCGTCGCTGATGGCGCCGTCCTCCGAAGCGCCCACGATCGTGAGGCCCGCGTGGGCCTGGCCGGGGCAGAGCGCCGTCGCGGCCGTCCCCGCCGCCAGGGCGAGGGCGCCTGCGAGGGCAACCGCGGCGAGCTTGGGCGCGCCGCTTCGCGCGCGACGCCGGCGAGAACTTTCCTGCATCTTCTGTCGCTCCTTGTGGCGATGGGCCCGCGCGCCCCGCCTGCCGGGGCGGGGGCGGCCGGGGCCGCGGGGGCCGTTGGGTGGAGATGCCGCCGGGGCGCCGGGGGGGTGCCCGCGGTACGGGGACCCGCCCGCCCCGAGGCGCCCAGGGCGCGGCGCGTCGTCGAGGGGCGGCCCGCCCTTGGCGCCTAGAGCGCGGCGATGGAGGCCGCGACGTGGTCCGCGTAGATCTGGTCGATGGCGACCAGCTGGCCGAGGCCCTCGATCACGCAGGTGGGCTCGATGCCCGCGGCGACGAACTTGCTCGCGAACGAGTCGGGGTCGCCCGTATCGGCCATGTCGTTGTTGGCGTGGTCGCCGGCGACGACCATCAGGGGGCGCAGCGCGGCCTTCTTGTAGCCCGCCTGCGCGACGGCGCTCACGACGTCGTCGAAGGTGGGCGTGGCCTCCACGGTCGCGACGAAGTACTGGGTCAGGCCGTCGGCGGTGAGCTTCTCCTGCAGGGTGGTGTAGTCCGCGTTGGAGTCCGCCTCGGTGCCGTGGCCCATCAGGCAGATCGCGGTCTGGCCGTCGTCGTAGGGCTCCATGGCGTCGGTGATGGCGCTGATCACCGCCTCGTAGTCGTCGTCCGAGGTCAGCAGCGGCTGCCCGAGCGCGATGCTGGCGATCTTGTCGGAGTAGCCCTGCAGCGTCGACGCGAGGTCGGTGTACTCCTTGCCCGCCATCAGGTGCGTGGGCTGCACGACGAGGGTGTCCACGCCGTCCTCGACGATGCGGTCGAGCGCCTGCTCGACGTTGTCGACCGTGACGCCGTCGCGCTCGGCGAGCTTGTCGATGATCGTCTGCGCGGTGAAGGCGCGCCGGACCTCGTAGTCGGGGTAGTACCGCTCGCGAATCGTGTCCTCGATCGCGCCGATCGTGATGTGACGGCTGTCGTTGTAGCTGGTCCCGAAGCTCACGACGAGGATGACGGGCCTGTGGGCGGTCTGCGCCGTCGGGCTCGCCTCCTCGGCGGAGGCGGCCTGCGCCGCCGTGGCGATTGTCATGGTTCCCCCCACGATGCCCGTTGCCGCCATCCACGCGAAGGCGCGACGCGAGAACCCGCTCGCCCTCGCTGCGCCGCTGGCGCCGTTCATTCCGTTCATGATGCCTGGTCTCCCTTCCCCCTGCGGGCGCGATGCCCGCCTGCGAATTGGGCGCGCCGCCTCGGATGGTCTTCCGATTGGCGCGCATGACCAGGCCCGGGGCGAGCCGTCAGCGCAGGGTGCGCGGGCTGTCCCGGAATCTCCGGCGGCGCGCCCCCGGGAACACGGAGGCCGCAACCCCGTGGCGCTGCGGCCACGGCGGGACGGGTAAGGCAGCCCGGCTCGAGGCGGCGCCCTGCGGCGCGGCCTCACACGGTAATGATTCCCTGTCCAGGATTCCCACCTGGTTCCCCTCGATGAACGCCCAGTCGATTAGGCGCCCGTCCCGTATGCGAATGTCAACGCGGGCATGCCCGCGGGCGGCGCGGTCGCGCCGGATGGCGCGTCGGTCCATCTTAGCACGCCACGCCGCACGCCACATGGCGTGCCGCCCGCCGGCCCCGGGCGCCTCACCGCTCGTCGATCGGCATCGACTCGATCAGCTCGATCAGCTCGTTGCGCGAGTGCACGTCGAGCTTCTTGTACACGTGGTTGATGTGGGTCTTGGCGGTGCCCTCGCTGATGGCGAGCTCGTCCTTGATCGCGCTGATGCTGCGCCCCTTCCCGAGGAAGACGAGCACCTGCGCCTCGCGCGGCGAGAGCTGGTAGAGGTCGGCCACCGCCTGGCACCTGCGCTGGAACCGCACCTTGCGGTGTCCCTGCCCCCCGCCTGGCGCCGCCCCGAAGGGCCCGGCCGCCCCGGGCGCCCCTGCGGCACCGGGCGAGCCCGCCTCGCGCTCGGCGTCCTCGCGCGCGCGGTCCGGGCTCACGTTGGAGCTGCGCGAGAGGTTGGGCGCCGGCCGCGGCGGGAAGAACCCCAGCGCCATCAGCAGGCACACGACGCTCATGACCAGCGAGCCGGCCTCGCTGCCGTTGGTGACCATCGCGGCGATCGGCGTCCCCAGGAAGAACCCCGCGCAGACGCTGGCGATCGTCAGCGCGCACATCGCCGCGGGCAGCAGAAGGTAGCCCAGCGCGGCGTTCTCGATGAACGACCAGGTCAGCGCCACCAGGGCGCACAGGGCGGTCGCGATCTCGGGGTTGAGGGGGCTCGTCGTGCCATCGCTTGCCGCCGGCGTCAGCGGCACCGAGATCAGCGCGATCAGGGGGATGAGGAACGCGAGGAAGCCGGAGAACTGGTGGCCGAACCGGCGCACGTGGTAGGCGCCGAAGCAGATGACCATCATCGCCACCACGACCATCACGGCCACCGAGACGACGTCCAGCACCAGCGACGGGCTTCCCTCGGTCACGGTCGCCAGGTGCGAGAAGAACACGCGCATGACGACGCCGACGCACAGCGTGGGCAGCGTGATCTTCTGGAGGAACAGCGCCCACTCCCCGCGGCGCGCGTGGAAGGTCAGGAACCGCTGGGAGAGGTCGTCGCTGGTAGCGGGCGGGTTCGCCAGCGCGTAGTGCAGCAGCGCCGCGTCCACGGCGACGAGGATCACCCCGATCGCGACGACCCAGGGCCCGTGCGCGGCGTCAGCCGGCGCGGCGGCGGCCAGCATGTAGCCGATCACCCCCAGCCCCGCGGAGAGCATCGAGAGGGTGATGATGTCGCTGACGTACATGCGCGCGTACGCCTCGCTCCAGTGGATGAACGTCGCCCCCAGCGCCGCCCCGAACGCGAACGAGCAGACCACGAACAGGACGGTCCGCGCCATCGGCGCCCCCGCGGCGGCGTCCCCGCCCCCGTACAGCGCGGCGTCGACGACCTCGGGCAGGCCGATGGCGGCAGCGAGGACCGTCAGCGTGACGACCGCCCCGCTCGGGCTCGCGTAGTAGAGCAGGCGCTGCTTGCGTGAGCAGCCCGCCACCAGGGTGAGGAGGAAGACGCCCAGGCCGAAGGCGACGTTGGACGCGGTCGTCGCGGACCCGCATGCCGCGCCGGCGTCGTGCGCGCGCACGAGCACGAGGAACAGCGGGATCGCGAGGCCCGGCACGTTGACCGCGGCGAGCACGGGGTTCATGTGCATGCGGTCCCCGAGGCCTATCGCCTCGACCGCCTGGTCGAGAAGCCTGATCAAGCGCCCTCCCCCTTCCTGACGTGCCGCCCCGCCGGGTTCGCGCGCCGCTCGCGGCGGCCCCTTCCCGGCTCCCGCCGGCACGGGCGCCCGCGCGCCGCGTCGGCGGCGCCCCCCTGCCGCGAGCCATCCCCACATTGTCCTCCTTCCCAGGTCGCGGGCGTCATCCGTTATTCATGACTTCGCCGACCGGCGCCCACTCGAGAAAAAGAACCGATGCCTGCCCGCCCCCGCCCGGCAAGATTCTCTCATCCGGCCCGCTCCGTGTCCCCGTTCGCGCGCCGCGTCCCAGCGGCGTCCCGGGCGTCGCGCGCGTCGGGATCGCGCGGGGGGTGGGGGGGAGGGCGAGGCGGGCCCGGGCCCGCCCCGGCGGGGGGGGGGGGGGGAACCAGACAGGGGGGGGGAGAATCAAAGCGGCTGGACGAATTGCCCCG
>CAIFEU010000192.1:3590-4458 GCA_903789505.1 uncultured Coriobacteriales bacterium | reverse complement strand
AAGCAGGAAGGGGCTAGGCGGACTGCCGGTCACACTCAGGCCAATCGGGGATGCATGTGAAGATGAAACGCAACAACAAGACAGACGCGAGGCCGGGGGAGAAGGGCGCACGCTCCTTCCGTAGGTCTTTCGGGATGGTCGCACTCTCGGTGTTCGCAGCCGTTGCCGTGGCCCTGTTTGGCGCCGTGCCGGCGTTTGCCGATACAACTGATACAACTGGTCCGACAATCAGTAAGACGGTCAGTCCGCTTACGGATGCGAACAAAAATGTATATGGCGGCACGATCAAGCTGAGTGTAACGGGTTCGGCATCCTCGAAGACGACCCACACTAATGCCAACGTGATTTTTGTTGTTGACATATCGGGGTCGATGAACGAGACAACGGGTACATATAGTCTTCAGGCATCCGATAATGGGGCTTACGACCAGGATGGGAATGAGCTCTATTACAGGTATACGTATTATTATTGGGGTGAAGAGCGGGAGTATTGATCGTGCGCATAACCGTGGTGTAAGAGTCGGCATCGCCGGCCGTCCTCGGCGTGTATCCTACTCCTTCTTCTCCCCGTACCTCTCGGCTATCTCGGAGACGATCTGCTCGGCCCTGCGGCCGAGGGCGCGCCTCCTCCCCTCGGACATCGGCGGCCTGGCCGCCGGCGCCTCGAACCCCTTCGCCGCCAGGGACTCCGAGAACGTCCTGTGCGTTGCCCACGAGCCCTCGAGCTCCAGGAGGGTCGAGCACGCGAGGCGCAGCATCGACGACTCGGAGGGGAACGACTGCACCACGCGGTAGCGCCTCTTTATCTAATATGAGCCAAGCATTGTCAAGCGGCATGACGTGGCAGGTCCCGGATTTTCCTCGGGAC
>CAIFEU010000192.1:0-3580 GCA_903789505.1 uncultured Coriobacteriales bacterium | reverse complement strand
CCCCCCCACTTCCTTGAGCCGGAGGGAACCCCTGTCTTGCAATCCTTAGTCGGCGCTTGCCTGGCAAGCTAATATTCGCGGGCTCTTGTCCACGTCCGCACCAGCGGCAAGCCTTATGTGAGGGGACGTGGTACCGCAGTTCGATTCTCCGTCTGGGACCCTCGTTGCGAAGTCCAGTCTCCACGGCGGACGCCACCCGGGGGTTGTCCGATGTAAAGCGCGTGAGCGGGTCCCAGCCCCGCGTCGAGAGGGGTCACTCCGGCAGAGGGGCTATGCGTGGGTCGCTAGGACCGGTAGGTGCCCTCGGCGCGGCACCCGATCTCCCAGACCCAGCAGGCGAGCTCCCTGGCCACGGCGACGTTGGCGACGCACCTGTTGTGCCCCGACCCCGCGAGCTCGCCGTGCCTCCTCGCGAGGCGCCTCGTGCAGTCGTTGCCCCGCCTCCTGATCTCGGCCGGGACCTCCCACCCGTCCGGCAGCCTCTTGGGCCTCCCCGAGCAGCTGGCGAAGTGCCACGCGGCCTCGACGAGCGTCCTCCTCGAGGCCGCGTTCCCCGTCTTGGTTATGTGGCCGTGCGACTCCCTCTCCCCGGAGGAGTGCTCGGAGGGGACGAGCCCGCACCAGCTCGCGTACTCCCCGGCGGACCCGAACCTCGAGAAGCATCCCGCCTCCGCCGCGAGGCAGAAGGCGCTCGCCACGTCGATGCCCTTGATGGTGGACACGGCGCGCACCACCGGCGCCCACCTGTCCGTGGCGGCCTCCGCCGCGACCGCCTTCTCGAGCTCGCGCTTGTCGGCCTCGGCGCACCTCGCGGCCGTCACGTAGTGGGTGTAGGTGACGCGCGCGGCGCCCTCGAGTGTGTTTAGTCAACCCTGGCTTTCGGTTTTGAGCACGGATTTCTTTCGGGTTCGCGCACGAAACTTTTGCGGGTTTCGTCACGGGCACGCCGCCGCCCCTACCTGCCTGACTTGCCCAGCATGAGGCTCTCCTCCAGCCTGTGGCTGGGTCCGCCGAACTCGACGAGCCTGCCGTGGTGCACGACGCGGTCCACGATCGCGGCGGCAAGCTTGTCGTCGGCGAAGACCGTGCCCCACTTCGAGAACTCGACGTTGGTCGTGAATATCACGCTCCTCCTCTCGTAGCTCTCGGATATCACCTGGTAGAGAAGCCTCGCCCCGTCCACGTCGAAGGGCACGTAGCCGAACTCGTCGAGGACCAGGAGCCTTGCCTTGGCCACGTCGGCGAGCAGCCTGTCGAGCGTGCCGTCGCGCTTGGCCTTGCCGAGCTGGAGCACCAGCTGCGCGGTCTGCCAGAACCTCACCGGGTAGCCCGCCGAGGTCGCGGCGATCCCGAGCGCCGTGGCCATGTGCGTCTTGCCGCGCCCCGTCTGCCCGTAGAAGACGAGGTCCTCCGCGTCGCGCACGAACGCGAGGGAGCACATGTCCTCGCGGCCCCAGCCGTCGGGGAAGGTGACGTTCGACCAGTCGAACCCCTCGATGGACTTCGGCACGGGGAACCGCGCCTGCCCGGGCAGGCGTGCCCGCTTCGCCCTGTCGCGGTGGGCGATCTCCGACTCGAGCATCGAGGTGCACGCCGCGACCTGGCCGGGCGTCGCGGCGTCGAGGAAGTCCCCGATGGTGTCGCCGGATATGAAGAGCGCCCTCGCGGCGCCGCGGAAGGCCGCCTGCGCGGCCTCACGCTCCGAGCTCGTCTGCGGCACGGCGGTCGCCTCCCTCGAGCAGCCCCGGCGCCCCGTCGTAGACGCCCAGGTCGACCTCCTCGTCGTACTCGACGCGCTCGTCGCCCGAGGCGGCCCTGGCCGCGGACAGCGCGACGCTGGCGCGGTCGAGGCCGCCGGTCGCCGCGAGCGAGCGCGACATGCCCTCCACGGCGGCGGCCCAGCCGCGCTCCGCGCTCTCGTCGCGCAGCACCCTCAGGTCGGCGGCGCGGCCGGCCGGGGGCTCGGAGTCCAGGAAGGCCACGAGCTCGGCGGGCAGCGACTCCCGCACGGTCGAGTCCCTCCAGCCGGCGGGCCTCATGCACAGGAGCCCCGGCCGCAGCGTCGGGTCGGAGCTGTCGGTCGGCGCCTCGCCCCACCGCCGGGGGTACCTGGCGACGCCCTCGCCGGTCTCGCGGTCGCAGACCGTGACGTCGAAGGCGCCGAGCGCGACGGCGACCTCGCGGCGCGCGTAGGCGGGGCCGGCCGAGTAGCGGTGCACGCCGCCGACCGTGAACACGCCCTGCTTGCTGCACCTCCTGGTCTCCCACCTCACGCACGAGAACCGCGCCGGCGGCAGGGGCGAGAGCGCCTCCCTGTCCTCCTCGAAGAGCTCCGACTCCGGCGTGCCGAGCCTGTAGTGGCGCCTGCCCTCGCTGAGGTCCAGGCAGTCGCGGAGCAGCCTCCCGTTGAACGACCCGACGTCGCTGAACGACGGCACGGGCACGAAGAGGTTCCTCCTGTGGAAGCCGACCTTGTTCTCGACGTTGCCCTTCTCGTTTCCCGAGTAGGGGTTGGTGAAGGTGTAGTCGAGCCCGTAGTGCGCCGCGAAGAGCCGGAAGAGCCCCGAGGTCCTGACCTCGCCCCCGACCCTCCTGCCGACCTCGGTGGCGTTGTCGAAGACCGCCCTCCTGGGCACGCCGCCCACGAACTCGAAGACGTCGGGCAGCCCCTGGCAGACGCACTCGGACGTCTCGCCCCAGAAGACCTGGGTGAGCCCCGCGTTGGAGTGCGGGAAGGTGACGGCCGGGTACTTCCCCCTGGTGAGGACGCCGCGCACCCCGAGGTCCGCCTCGCCGAAGTCGACCCGCGCCTCGCCGGGCAGCCAGCCCGGGCCAGGAAGCCCTCGGCGTCCCTGCGGTCGCGCTCGCGGGCCATCTCCTCGCGCCTGCGCCTCACGTAGCGCTGCACGGTGGAGTAGGACCCCTCGTAGCCGAGCTCGTCGCGGAGCCTGACGTAGACCCTCACGGCCGTGTGGCGCTGCTTGCGCCAGTTCCCGCGGTCGTCGTCGAGCCAGGAGTCTATCGTCTCCTCGTAGGGCGCGAGCAGCCCGCTCTCCGGCCTCCTCGCCCTCGGCATCTCGGGCGAGAGGTCGTCCATCTTCGCGTACTTCCTCGCCGTCGGCTCCGAGACCCCGGCCGCCCTCGCGATCGCCGCAATCGGCTCTCCACCCCTGGCCCTCTTGCGTATATCCTCTATCTTGTCCACGTCGATCATTCCTCTCTGGCCCTCCTAACGTCGCAGACCGAAGCAACGACATTGTCGGGCCGACCGCGGGTGGTCGACGTGCCCATGCTCATACCCGAAAGTTTTTCGTGCTCAGACCCGAAACCTTCCGATGCTCAAACCCGCAACTCCGAGGCTATCAAACACACCCTCGAGCCTGACCTCGCCGATCCACCTCCAGTGGGCGCGGGACCACGTGCCCTTCCTCTGGCCGAGGGGGTTGGTCTCACTGAAGACGTAGCCCCTCCTCAGCAGGAACTTCGAGAGCCTCTGGCGCGCCCTCTGGAGGTCGTCCCTCGCGTCGTCGAGGGCGCGGGAGAGGTCGCGTTCCCCCACCACCGCCAACGGCCGCACGAA
>CAIFEU010000191.1 GCA_903789505.1 uncultured Coriobacteriales bacterium | reverse complement strand
GTCCAGCGAGATGCCCACCTGCAGCACGGTGCCCGCCGCGTTGGTCACGAACGAGATCGTGCCGAACATCAGGTTGGAGCCACCGTTGATCATGACGGCGGCGCCAAGCGCGAGTAGGACCAGCAGCGGCTCCACCCAGGAGGTGGTGGTCAGCGCGAGCACCGCGACGATGACCAGCACCGCCAGTAGCGTGATGACCTTGACCTGCGACGTCGTCGTCTCCGTCGCCACCGCGGTCGACACCGCCGAGCCGGTCATGGCACCGTCGTCGCCAATCAGCTCGCGAATCTGCGTGACCGCGCTCACGGCCTTCTCATCGCTGATGACCACGCTGTACAGCGCCTGGCCGTCCTTGTAGTAGCGCTCGACGGTGTCCTGGTCCTGGACCTCGAGCGGCTCGTCGACGTCGACCACGTCGTCGAGCCAGGTGACGCCCTCCACCCCGTCGATGGCCTCAATCTGCCCCTTGACCTGCTCCCCCTGCGCCACCGACGAGACGGCGACCATGACGCGGGCGTTGGGGATGCCCGAGGAGAACTGCTCCTCCATGACGTCGAGCGCCCGCGTGGAGGCGGCGTCGCTGGGCAGGTAGTCGTTCATGTCGTAGTCGACGTCGACCATCTGGCGGCCGACGGCGCCGAGCACCGTGAGCGCGACGAAGACCGCGATGACCGCACGGCGGTGCCGCACGACCGCCCCGAACAGCCGACACTTGAGCGAGCCCGCGCGAAAGCCCTGCCGTGCCATCCCCACCACCGCCGCCTTTCGCCCGGCCGCTCGACGGCGGGGTGACGACGCGCCGCCCGCGGGCCTGCCCGCGAGGTCGGAGCGCCGGGCATCGCGCCGGGGCGTCGGGATTCGACCGATAATGTTCATTCGTTAGATAAATGACACTTGTAACTTATCTGGGTACACTATCGGCGTCTGAGTGCGGGGCGCAAGAGACAGATGCGGGCGTTTCGTCACCTATCTCGCGATTCCGGGCAAACGTTTCCCTACGTGTGGAGGGCATATGGCGGACATGGCGACGATGGGCGCGGCCGAGCGGGCGGCGGGCGGCGAAGGTCGGCTCGACTTGCGCATCGAGCGCACCTACCGCTCGCTGGTCGACGCGTTCACGCGCCTGCTCGAGCGGCAGCCCTACGAGCAGATCAGCATCAGCGAGCTATGCGACGAGGCCATGATCCGCCGCACGACCTTCTACAAGCACTTCGCCGACAAGCAGGAGTTCTTCCGCTTCTACCTGTCCACGTTCCAGGAGCGGTTCCACCGGCGCATCGACAAGAGGGCCGCCGACAGCCAGCCGGCGACCCCGCTCGAGTACGAGATGGGGATGGACGCAGAGCTGGTCGACTTCCTCTGCGAGAACGAGGCGCTCGTGGACAGCATCCTGTCGAGCAACGTGAGCGGCATGCTGGTCGAGGAGCTGTTCGACCTGATCCAGGCGGAGGTAGCGCGCAGGATAGCCCGCGCCCGGGCGGAGGGCCCCGCGGGGACGGCGGGCGCGTCGGCGGGCGTCAGCGCCATCGACGCGGCGAGCTTCCTGGCGGGGGGCATCCTGCAGACGACCCGCACGTGGTGGCAGACGCGCCGGGGCACGGAGTCCCCCGACGAGCTCAAGCGCTCGCTGCAGGAGCTGTCGGCCCTGGTCATCCGCGGGACGTGCTGAGGCGCGGCGGCGGGGCGGGTGCCGGCACGAGCCGCCCCGGCACGCGTCGTCCATGCGCGCGGGGTCCGGCAGGCCCGGGACGGGGGCGCACGGACGAGCGCACGGGCTCCCGCGGGCGCTGACGCGCGGGGCGGCGACGGGAGTGCCCTACTCGAACGTCGCCGCGGCGCGCTCGAGCAGCTCGATTATCGGCAGACCCTGCGGGCAGGCCGCCTCGCAGCTCCCGCAGCCGACGCAGTCGGACGCCTTCGCCCCGGCGTCGCGCGTCGCGAACTCGTAGTCCTTGCGCGAGAACTCCCGGTCGCCGTAGACGGTCAGGGAGTTGCAGGCGTCGAAGACCGAGGGGATCGGGATGCCCGTCGGGCACACCTTGGTGCAGTAGCGGCAGTTGGTGCAGGGAATCTGGTCGAGCTCGTCCATCGCCCCCTGCGCCCGGCGCACCGCCGCGCGCTCCCGCTCGCCCAGCGGGCGGAAGTCGCAAAACGTCGCCAGGTTGTCGCGCATCTGCGCCATGTCGCTCATGCCCGACAGCACCGTGACGACGCCGGGCAGGCTCGCCGAGAAGCGCAGCGCCCAGCTCGCCGGGCTCGCGTCGGGGTCGACGGCGTGCAGCGGGGCGGCGACCGGCGCGGGTGGGTTCGCGAGCAGGCCGCCCTTGACCGGCTCCATGATGACGACGGGCTTGCCGTGGCGCATCGCGGTCTCCCACACGCGGCGCGACTGGACCGTGGGGCTCTCCCAGTCGGCGTGTTGACCTGCAGCTGCACGAACTCCGCCTCGGGGTGCGCCGTCAGGACCGCGTCAAGCTCGTCGGCGTCGGAGTGCATCGAGAAGCCCAGGTGCCGTATCAGCCCCCGCTCCCTGAGGTCGCGCGCGAAGTCCCACAGCCCCCAGTCCTCGTAGCGCTGCGTGCGCGGGCCGCCCAGGTTGTGCAGCAGGTAGTAGTCGAAGTACCCCGCCCCCGAGCGCTCCAGCGACGTCTCGAACTGCGCGCGGGCGGCCTCGGGCGTGGGCGAGACGAGCGCGAACAGCTTGGTCGCCAGCGTGAACGAGTCGCGCGGGTGACGCTCGACGAGCGCCGCGCGCGCCGCCTCCTCGCTGCCCGTGTAGGCGAACGCCGTGTCGAAGTAGGTGAAGCCGGCGTCGAGGAACGCGTCGACCATGTCGCTGGTCTGCGCGACGTCGATTGCCCCCTCGGCGTCCTTGGGCAGGCGCATGAGGCCGAACCCGAGCTTGGGCGTCGACTTCCCGAGGTAGTCGGGGCCGAGCAGCCGGTCGACGTCGGCCGGTGTCAGGGTGGTGTCGGACATGGTGCGGTCCTTTCGTTGTCTGCCGGCAGTCGGCCGGCGGGTGCGGGCGCGGTGCATGCGGCGCGGCGATGGGGCGCGGCGCGGGGCGGGCGAGGGGCGGGCGAGGGATGCCGGGCGGGCTCCGACGGGGACCTGGCTGGGGAGCCCGACGCGCCCGGCGTCAGAGGGCGACGCTGACGACGTTCTCGTTGCGGGGCGCGTGCTCGTCGAGCGAGTAGGCAAAGAAGTACCCCACCATCGGCGAGAACGCCGAGATCTCGCTCTCGCAGTCGACGTCGCGCTCCAGGGTGTCGAGCCTGCCGGCGAACCACAGGCAGACGGCGTCGGTCGCGTACTGGGCCAGCGCCGCCGCGGACGCCTCGTCGTAGCCCGCTCCCACGGCCCCGGCGTAGACCTGGTCGTAGGACGTGTGCGCGAAGAAGTCGCGGGCGTAGGCGGGGAAGTCGAGCAGGTCGGGGTTGGCCGACACGGAGGCGTCGGGCTGCGCGAGCGCCCAGGAGCGCATGTCCAGCGGCACGGTCTCGTAGTCGAGCCGCGCGCCGCCCGAACCCGCCCGTGCGCCTTCACCCGCCGACGCCGACCCGCCCGCACCCAGGCCGCTCACGCGCACGCGGGCGAGCTGCACCGGGGTCACGCACAGGGCGGAGGTGGCCATGTCGACCAGCCCGGAGTCCGACTGGGCGTAGTGCTGGCAGTGCAGGTGCCCCGAGAGGTTGAAGCGCACGCCGAGATCGTCGTAGAGCGCCAGCAGGTCCGCCGCGTTGTCGATCGTGTAGCCCTTGGAGACGAAAGCCTGGTCGAGCAGGTTCTGGTGGGTCAGCGAGACGACTGCGACGCCGTCGGCGCGCGCCGCCTCGAGCTGGTCGCGCACCCAGGCCAGCGTCGAAGCGCCCACCGTCCCCGGTTCGTCCACGCCGTTGACGTCGACGAACAGCAGCCGCAGCCTACCGCGGTCGTCGGCGTCGAGCTCGGCGACATAGCTCAGCGAGGCGTCGTCGCGCGCCAGCGCGCCAGCGTAGCCGAAGTCCGCGTAGATCTGCGCGAACTGCTCGGGGGTCGCGCTCGCCACGCTGAGCCGCTCGTCGCCCTCGAACCGGGCGGCGTACTCGCAGTTGACGTCATGGTTGCCGGCGACGACGAACACGGGAATCCCCGCGTCGACGAGCCCGCGCAGCTTCGCCGCCATGTCCTGATGGCTCTCGAGCGCACCGTTGTAGGTGAGGTCGCCGGTGATGGCGACGGCGTCGGGCCGCTCGGCGAGCACCTGAGCGACGAACGCGTCGACGATCTGCTCGGAGTACTCCATGCACTTGGCATCCGACGAGCGTATGGCGCTCTCGAAGCACGCGCCGTGGTCGGTGAGCCGCGGGGAGAGGAAGTGCGGGTCACTTGCGACCGCAATCGTGATGGGCACCTGCGTCTCCCCCGTCTCGCCCGCGGCACCCTCGGCCGCAGCCTCCGCCTCGTCGCCGACGCCATCGCCGGCCGCCAACCCGTCGTCGCCTCCGCGCGCCTGCGC
>CAIFEU010000190.1 GCA_903789505.1 uncultured Coriobacteriales bacterium | reverse complement strand
GGACCGCGCAGTGCAGGGCGGGGCGCGGCGCGAGGGCGAGCAGGCGACCCTTGTCGAAGTCGTCCGAGTCGCGGAAGTCGACGGGGCCGACGATCTGGTCCCAATGGTCGAGCACGAACCTGGTGATGGCGGGATCGTACGCGCTACCCGCCCCCGAGCGAATCTCGGCGGAGCACTCCGACTGCGTGAGCGACTTGCGCGCCACCCGCTTGCCGAGCATGGCGTCGATCGAGTCGGTCACGGCGATGATGCGCGATCCCAGCGGGATGTCGGTCCCGGCGAGGCCGTCGGGGTAGCCCGACCCGTCCCAGCGCTCGTGATGGTGCAGCACGATGCGGGCGATCCCGGCCAGGCTCGGGCAGCTGCCGATGATCTGGGCGCCGATGCGCGCGTGGCCCTGCAGCACCTCACGCTCCTCGGGCGTGAGCCGGCCGCGCTTGAGCAGCACGGCGTCGGGAATGCCGATCTTGCCGATGTCGTGCACGTGGGCGGCCATGTGGATGGTCGCGGCGCGCTCGGGCTCGAGGCCCATCAGCAGGCAGGTCCGCTCGGTCATGTCCCCCACGCGCAGGGAGTGCTCGGCGGCGTGCGGGTCGCGCGCCTCGAGCGCCGAGACGATGCTCTGTACGAGGTCGTGGTAGACGCCGACGTCGAGCCCGTTGGCCGTGACGCCCGCACCCGGGCCCATGCCCGAGCCCGCTTCCGCGCGGGGTGCCGTCCCGTTGCCCATGTCCACATGTCGCTCGCCCATGCGCCGATTGCCCTCCTCGCGTGCCGCCTCGCACCGGTGGTGCCCGCGCAGGCGGGGCCCGCGCCGACGCCTGCCGCGCGAGGCGAGGCACGGGGAGCTCGGCGGTTTGCACGGCGAGGCGAAACGGATGATGTTGACCATAGTTTACTCTTGTGGGCGACAGCTCGGGGAGGGAGGGGCGATTCTCCCGGATTCGGACATGGCGAGCGGAGCGGGCGAGCCCGGCGGGCCGGGGGGGGCCGGGGGGGGAAGCGGCCCTCTCACCGGCATGGCGCAGCGCGGGTGAGTGGGCCGTTCGGGTCTATGCCATGCTCGGCCTACTCGATCCCGAGGCCGGCGTTGAGGTCCTCGATCATGACCTCCAGGGCGGTGATGCCGCCCTCGACGGTGTACCAGACGGCGGGGTGCTCGAGGTAGACGATGTGGCCGTCGGCGTAGGCGCGCGTGGAGTTGACCAGCTCGTTGTCCATCACGTCGCGGGCGTACTGGGCGCCCTCGGTGCCGATCGCGGCGTCGCGGTCCATGACGAAGATGTAGTCGGGGTCCAGGCTGACGATCGTCTCGAAGGACGCCTCCTCGCCGTGCGGGTTGGTCGAGCCCGAGGGCAGGGTGCTGGACGAGCCGTCGGCGGAGCTGGAGTCGGCAGCGGAGCTCGCCGCCCCATGCCCATGGCCCTCGGACTTCGCGCTGCCGTCGGCCGAGGCGCTCCCGGCGCTCCCGCCGTGGCCACCGCTCTCCTGGATCAGGTCGGTGCCGACGGCGACGTTGGTGAACCCGCACTCGTTCACGATCAGGGACAGGCGTCCGTCGTTGGCCAGCGCGTTGAAGCTTCCGCTGGTGACCATGCCGATGATGGCGGTGTGCTCGTCGCCGATGGCCTTGATCTTCTCGATCTCGGCGTCGAAGCCGGCCATCTTGTCGGCGATCTGGTCCTCCAGGCCGAAGATCGAGGCGATCGTGGTGGCGTTCTTGCGGACGCTCTCGACCAGGCCAATCTCCTCGTCGGTGGTCAGCAGCACCACGGGCGCGATCTCGGCGAGGTCGTCATAGGACTTGGCGAGGCGGCCGCCGATGAAGATGATGTCGGGCTCGCAGCCCATCGTGGCCTCGAGGTCGGCCTCCTTGATCGTGCCGAGCGCGGCGACGTCGGTGCGGCCGCCGAGATAGTCGTTGAGGTAGTCGACGGTGGTCGACGCGCAGCCCACGACGCGGTCGGCCAGTCCGAGCGTGCCGATGATGTCGAACGCGGCGAAGTCGAGGATGGCGATGCGCTGCGGGTCGTAGGGGACCTCGACCTCGAGTGGCTTCTCGTCGGCGCCGAGGGCCTCGATCGTGATCGTGTCCCCCTGCTCGCTGGCGCGGGCGACGCCGCCCCGCAGGCCGGACGCCGCGCCGGCCACGGCGAGCGCCGCGAGCCCCGTGACGCAGGCCGCGACGAACGACCTCCTCGAGAGTCGGGAGTCGGTGCTGGCGAGGGCGTTGGAGATGCGTGCGTCGTGCATGTGGTGCTCCTTCCCGTAGGGGTTGATAAACGATTCTCGTGACGCGCCTGGTCGTGCGGCGGCGCGGGGTGAGCTGTGGGGGCGCGGTGGGCTTGGTCGGGGACGCCGGCGTCGAAGGCCCGGCAGAGGCCGGTCGGAGGGGCTCAGTAGTAGATCGTCAGGGGTCTGTCCTCGATGCGCATGATCGTGAAGTCGACGCCGTAGATGCGCTTGAGCGTCTCCTCGTTCACGACCTGGTCGACGGTGCCCCAGGCGGCGACCTTGCCGTTCTTGAAGGCGCAGATGTAGTCGGAGTAGAAGGCGGCGTAGTTGATCTCGTGCAGCACGAGGATCACCGTCTTGCCCAGCTCGTCGCACAGCCGGCGCACGGTCCTCATGAGGTTCGTCGCGTGGTAGATGTCCAGGTTGTTGGTGGGCTCGTCGAGCAGCACGTACTCGGTGTCCTGCGCGATCACCATGGCGATGAAGGCGCGCTGGCGCTGGCCGCCGGAGAGCTCGTCGATGAAGGCGTCCTGGAACTCGCCGAGCTCGAGGAAGTCGATGGCGTCGCTCACGATGCGCTCGTCCTGGTCGGTGAGGTGGCCGCCCGAGTAGGGGAAGCGGCCGAACGAGACGAGCTCACGCACCGTCAGCTTCATGTCGACGTTGTTGGACTGCGTCAGGATCGACAGGCGCTTGGACAGGTCGCGGCTCCTGAACGAGCCCAGGTCGGCGCCCTCGAGCTCGACCGACCCGCCGTCGCGGGCGATCAGGCGCGAGATCATCGCCATGACGGTGGACTTGCCGGCGCCGTTCGGGCCGATGAACGAGACGACGCTGCCCTTGGGGATGTCCAGTGACACGTCGTCGACCACCGTCCGGTCGTCGTAGCGCTTTGTCAGGTTCTTGATGCTCAGCATCCGGGTCCTCCTCGGAGTTCGTCGGTGCGCGGGCCGCGTTCGGTCGGGGCGTGCGTGCGGTAGGGCGTGCGAGCGCTAGGGACGGGCATGCGGGACGGGCGAGCGCTCGTGTGGGTGCGGGGCCCGCCACGACCCGTGCGCCCCGGCCCGCCGCCCCCGCCGGGGGTCAGGAGCGCTTCGTGGTGAGCAGCAGCACCAGGAAGTAGACGCCGCCGACGATGGAGACGAACGTGCTGACCGGCACCAGGTAATGGAAGACGCGCTCGCTCACGAGCTGGCCTGCCACCAGCGCGACCATGCCGAACAGGGCCGACCCGGCGACGAGGTAGGTGTGCCGATACGTCTTGAGGAACTGCCGCGAGAGGTTGGCGATGATCAGCCCGAGGAACGAGATGGGGCCCACCAGCGCGGTGGCCACGGCAATCGCCAGCGTGACGCCCAGCAGCAGGCGCCGGATCGTGCGGTCGTAGTCGACGCCCAGGTTGATGGCCTGGTCCTTGCCGAGCGTGATGACGTCGAGCAGGGCGAGGTCGCGCCGCAGCCACAGGACTACCAGGGCGAGCACCACGACCGAGGCCACGATCACCGAGGCGTTGACGTCGGAGAAGCTCGCGACCAGCTGGGTCAGCAGCGTCTCGTACTCGTTGGGGTCCATCACCCGCACCAGCGTCGACTGGATGCTGCCGAACAGTGAGGTCAGCACCGTGCCGATGAGCAGCACGTACAGCACGTTGTAGTGCGTCTTCTCGAACAGCCAGCCGTAGATCAGCATTGACGCCACGGCCATGACCGCCAGGTCGATCGCGAAGGAGAGGTTCTCGTTGAGCACCAGCGCGCTGCCCGTCCCGATTACGAAGGCGATGGCCGTGTGCACGAGCGTGTACAGCGAGTTCATGCCGAGCAGACAGGGCGTCACGATGTTGTTGCGGATGATGGACTGGAACACCACCGTGGCCCCGCCGATGGCGAGGGCCGTGATCAGCATCGCGGCGAGCTTGGGGGCGCGGATCGAGAGCGAGTAGTTCATGAGCTTGGGCTTGGCGAAGTTGACGCCGATGGTCATGTACAGCGCGCACGCCGCGATCGCGAGCAGCGCGATGATGACCAGGCGCCTGCGGTTGGAGCGCATCACCGCGCTGATGCCGCGGCGGCTCCCGGCGGCGATTCCGGCGGCGCTGGCTGCCCCGCGCCGTGCCACGCGACCCTGCGCCGTGCCGGCGTCGGCCGCGCCGCGCAGCGCGCTGCCATAGGCGGGTTCGAGCTCTGCGAGTGACATCTATCTCACGCTCCCCTCGAAGCTGCTGGTGACGGTGGCGGACAGAGGCGACGCGGTCCGTGCCGGCCCCGCGTGGGCCGCATGCGCGGGCGCGGCGGTGAGGGGCGCCCGCGGTGACGCCTCGCCCG
>CAIFEU010000189.1 GCA_903789505.1 uncultured Coriobacteriales bacterium | reverse complement strand
CCGAGGCCGCGCCCGCCCCCGCCGCCGGCTGGCTCTCCCTCGCCGGCGGGGCGAGGGGCTACCGCGACGCCCTGGGCTCGAAGGTCACGGGCAGCGTCTTCGTCGACGGCGCCTGGCGCTGGTTCCACCCCACCCCCGGGGCGTTGGCCTGGTGGGCGACGTGGCCGGGGGGGCGCTACGGGAAGGCCGGCGCCGTGGGCACCGGCGAGGCGGCGGGGCGCAACAACGCCCCGTCGACCGGGGCCGCGGCCAAGTCGGAGTTCGTCGAGGTGGCGCCCGGCGACGTGCGCCGCTACGGCGCCGACGGCGCGGCGCAGACCGGCGCCCAGTGGGTCGACGGCGCCTGGAGGGGCTTCGACTCCGACGGCACGATGATGACGGGCCTGAGCGACGTGGGCTCGCGGACCTACCTGTACGACGCCGCCGGCGCGCTGCAGACCGGCGAGATCTACGCCGCCGGCCACTGGCGCTACTTCGACACCGGCGACGGCCACATGCTCAGCGCCAGCGAGTGCGTCCAGCGCGTCCTCGCGCGCGCCTACGCGCACCTGGGCGAGTCCGAGCAGGACGCGTGGAACCTGCTGTGGGACGCCCACGTGAACTACGGCGCGGAGTGGTGCGAGTACGGCCCGTGCACCGCCACGGTGTGGCACTTCTTCGCCGAGGCGGGCATGCCCCACTTCTTCACCGGCGACCTGGTGCCCGGCTGGCCGCACCTGGCGTACGACTGGCTCGCCGCCCGCGGCCGCATCACGTGGACGCCTCGCGTGGGGGAGATAGTGTTCGTCAACTATCCTGGTAGTTTCGCTGCGGACCTGGGCCTCTCCGCCAGCCACTGCGAAATCATTTCATCCGTCAACGCCGACGGAAGCGTCTCCTCGATCGGGGCCTTGGTCGGTGGCATCCAAGAGAAGGTGCTCTACATGCAGTACGTCGTGGGCTACGGCGTTCCTGAGTTCTACCTATATTAGGTCAATCGTGCTGAATCCAGGGTACGTGCCGGTGACAGCTGGCTCTCCTTTGGTACGCGCGGAAAGGAGCGTGGGTGTGGACGGGAACCTTCGTGAGGACCGCCTCGAAGATGACGGCGCCTCGGGGCGCTGGGGCGGCACCAGCATGAAGCTGTGCGTCGCCGGGCTCGCTGTCGCGATGTGCCTGAGCGGCGCCGTCGCAATCGCGGAGAACGCCGAGCCGGCGTCCGGAGCGGACGCCCCGGGCGCATCCGAGGCGAAGGACGGCATCGTGGCTCCCGCCACGAGCACCGCTGGGGACATTGCCCGGAAGTCGTCCTCCGCCTGGGACGCGTCGTCGAGCGCGTCCGATGCCACGGCGAGTCAAGCGGGGGAGCACCGCACGGCGCAGGGTTGGGCGTATTACGATGCCTCCCTGGGCAGGGACCTCACCTCCGACGAGATGCGTGACCGGGTGCTCCAGGCGGCGCAGGACAGCGTCGGCGAGGGCGAGGAGCAGGCATGGGCGTACATGAAGGACGCCTGCGACGAGCATGGCGCCACGTGGTGCGAGTACGGCCCGTGCGCCAGCGTCGTGTGGCACTTCTTCGACAAGGCGGGGCTGGGGCATGCGCTGTGCGACGGGATGGTTCCCGCCTGGTCGTACGAGCTCTCCGACTGGTACTTGCAGCAGGGACTCATGAGCGACGAGCCGCAGGTGGGGTCGCTCATCTTCTTCAACAACCCTGGCGACTACGGTGAGCAGCTCGGCCTGTCGTCGTGCCACGTCGAGATCGTCACCTCGGTCACGGACACGCAGGTCACCTCGATTGGCGCGGCGGCGGGCGGCATCCTCGAGCACACCTATACGCTCGGCGACCCGTCCATCGTCGGGTTCGGTCTTCCGAGCTACCTCGAGTGACCGCTCGCGAACGAGGCGGGGCGGGCGTGCCGGTACGGGCCCGGTGCGTGACGGTGCGGAAACGAGAAGGGAAGAGGGAATGCAGTCACAAGCGATGAGAGGGGCCTGCGATCGAAGGGGCCGGGGAGGCGCCCGAGCGCTCGTCGCGGCGGTCATGGCGCTGGTGCTTGCGGTGGTCGGGTGCTCGGCGGCATCGGGACAAGCGCAGGCACTCTCCTCGGCGAGCTTCTACGACGTAGCGGGCCACTGGGCGGTCAGCGACCCTAACGCCGGCGGGGCGAACTGGATCGACTACGTCGCGAGCCACGGGATCATGACGGGGCGCACGGAGAACGGGAAACTGACTGGCCAGTTCAGCCCCGATGACGACATCCTGCGCTGCGACCTCGCGACGACCCTGTACCGCATGGCGAACCCGGACAGCGATGCGACGACGAACGCGCAGCACTTTGGCACGACGGCGACGTTCAGCGACGAGCGGACCGGGGAGTACTACACCGCGGCAATCGAGTGGTGCTATCGCACCGGCATCATGACGGGCGACACGCGCGATGGACAACCCACGGGCACGGTTCGCCCGTACGACCCGATCAAGCGCGAGGAGCTCGCGACCATGCTGTATCGGTTCGCCCGTGTCATGAGCATCGACGTCGGCGACGGCCAGGTGCTCGGCTACGACGACAGCGCCTACAAGTCGATGCCCGACTGCAACTCCGTCGACGACTATGCGGTCGCGGCGATGGGCTGGGGGGCGTCCCTCGGCATCATCGGCAGCGGCGGCTCGCTCAACCCGCATGCGCTTGCCACGCGCGCGGAGACCGCTAAGATGCTGGCGCTGGTCGACCAGGATGCGCTCTCGAACGTCCCTGCGTATGGCATGCTGTACAGCGACGGCACGCTCGTCCTGCAGCGCGGCGGCGTCCCCGACGCGTCGCGTGGGGGCCGCCTGACCGTCGACCAGTTCGGCAAGGTGACGGTCGGGGGGACGCTGGTCGGCCGCTGGGGCGGCATCGAGAGCCTGACGGGCGTCGTGCCGTGGACGACCGCCAACAGCGCCGACGTGAAGCGGGTCGTCGTCGACGACGCGGTGAAGCCCACGGACGCGGACCAGCTGTTCGCGAGCCTGCCCAACCTCAAGTCGGTTGACCTGACGAACCTCGACCTCTCTGCGGCGACGTCGGTTCGCTACATGTTCATGAACGACACTTCCCTCACCGCGATCGACCTGTCTGCGACGAGCGTCAACTCCAAGGCCGACTCCTACGGCATCATCGCTGGCTGCACGGCGCTCACCTCGGTCAAGCTGGGCAGTGGCAGCGCGTCGCTGGCGGGTAGCCTGACCGTCGACGGCACCACCTGGTCCTCGTCCGACGGAACGACCTATCGGCCCTCCTCGTCTGGCGCGACCGTTGCCCATGCCAGCCTGATGAGCGTCGCAGCACCGGCCGACGCCGACGCCTCCGGGGACGCCCCCGCCGCCGGTTCGGAGCCTGCTGGCGTCGCACAGACCGCTGCTGCCGACGTCGCACAGACCACTGCTGCCGACGCAGGCGAGAGCTCGCTGCAGGGCGCGCCCGAGGGCACGTCCCAGGTGAGCCAGGAGCCCGGCGCCGAGCAGGCCACGGCCGACGCCCCTGCCGAGCAGGCCGCTGCCGACGATTCCGCCGCGCAGGCCACGGCTCAGGCGCAGGCGGGCGCCGCCGAGGCGTCCCCCGACGTTGACACCGAGACGGCCGACGCCGACGTCTCCGTCGACGCGAACGGCTCGCTGGGCTCTCCCGCCACTGACGTCTCGGACGCCGCGGCGTAGGCCGCAGGCGCGAAGTCGGTGCGGCGCACCTGCGACGCCGCTTCCGTCATGGCCGGCTGCGCTCCCCTGGAGCCCAGCAACCACCCGAGGGGGTCGCCCCGCATGCGATGCGGGACGGCCCCCAACCATGCTCGCGAAGGCCGGCGCTCGAGCAAGGCGCCGCCCGGCTGCGCCGGGCGCGTGCGACGCCGCGATGAGGACGAAAGGCAACACACCCCGATGAACCCGTTGGTCTCCGTCATCGTCCCCGTGTACAACAGTGAGCGCTTCGTGAGGGCCTGCATCCGCAGCCTGCTCGCGCAGACGCTCGAGGACATCGAGGTCATCGCCATCAACGACGGCTCGACCGACCGGTCGGCGGAGATGCTGCACGCCTTCGCCGACGCAGACCCGCGCGTGCGCGTGATCGACAAGGAGAACGGCGGGTACGGCGTCGCGATCAACCGCGGCATCGACGAGGCACGAGGCACCTACGTCGGAATCCTGGAGTCCGACGACTTCGCCGACCCCGGGATGCTCGAGACCCTCGTCGACCGAGCGGAGGCGTACGAGCTTGACGTCGTGCGCGCGAACTTCATGGACTACTGGTCGTCGAGGCTGCGCAAGGACGAGCCGTCGTTCTTGATCGGCGAGCAGGAGTGCGACCGGGTCATCAACCCGCTCGACCGTGACAGTCGTCACGTCTTCTACGTCCAGCCCGCCCTGTGGAGCGCGATCTACCGCACGTCGTTCCTCCGCTCCAACGGCCTGCGCCTGCTGGAGACCCCCGGCGCCGCCTACCAGGACACCGCCTTCAACTTCAAGGTCTGGGCGTGCGCCCGGCGCGTGATGTTCGTGCACACCCCGTTCGTCCACTACCGCCAGGACAACGAGAGCTCCTC
>CAIFEU010000188.1 GCA_903789505.1 uncultured Coriobacteriales bacterium | reverse complement strand
GCGCAGGCTCGGGCGCGGGCAGGGCGCCGGGATGGCCCCGCGGGCGCGGGCCGGAGCTCAGCCGCCGGGCCCTCGTCGCCGCCGGCTGCGGGCTCGGCGTCGCGGGGCTGCTCACGCTCGGCGGCGTCCTGTGGTGGACGCACCGCGCCGTGGACTGCACGGTCAACGGCAGGCGGCGCAGCGTCCGCGTGGGCATCTCCGCGCAGGACATCGTCGACCTGGGCTACGCCTCGCCGCGCAACGGCGACCTCGTCTCGATTGCCGACGAGGACGGGCAGGTCGACGTTCTCGAGAAGGGCGGCGGCAACGGCTACACGATCACCGTCAACGGGGCCGACGCGGACGTCTCCTCCTACCGCGTCGCGGAGGGCGACGTGGTCGTGTTCACCGACGGCACCGACCTGACGGAGGAGACCGAGGAGCAGAACACCTCGATACCCTGCGGCATCCAGCTGCCGCAGAGCGGCTACTACCTCACGAAGATCGGCTACGTCTCGCAGTGGGGGGTCAACGGCGTGTCGACCGTCGAGACGGGGAGGCGCTCGGGCAGGGTCGTCGACCGCGGCGTCACCACCCAGCCGCAGGACCTCGTCATCGCGACCGCGCCGCACATCGACCCCGCCGACGGCCGGCTGCTCGTCGCGCTCACGTTCGACGGCGGACCGAGCCTGACGTACACCCGGCAGTACCTCGACATCCTGGCGCGCTACGGGGCCAAGGCGACGTTCTTCTGCCTGGGGTCGGCGATTGACGCGGGCGACGACTACGCAGCGCTGGTGCGGCGCTGCGCCGAGGAGGGGCACCAGGTCGCGAGCAACTCCTACGCGGGCACCGGCCTGACCACCCTGACGTCAGACCAGGCCAACAGCGACCTGACGAAATCGTTCGAGACGGTCTCGCGGGCGGCGGGCGTGCAGACCAACGCCCTGCGCGCGCCGTCGGGCGCCTTCTACGGCGACACGTTCCTCAGCTACCTGCGCTCCGGCGGCGACATCGCCTACAGCGCCTACTGGGGGGTCGACTCCACCGACTGGATGTACGAGGGGGCGTCCGACGTCGAGGCCGGCGCGGCGGCGATCGCCAGCGCCTGCACGGGCAGCGTCGCGACGAGCCCGAGCGCCTACAACGGCTCGATCATCCTCATGCACGATGGCAGCGCCGACCTCGACTGCGACGTCGTCGCCCTGCCCACGATCATAGAGACCTACCAGGCCGCCGGCTTCTCGTTCGTCACGCTCAACGAGCTGCTCGCCTCGACGGGGAGCCTGCCCGACTGGGTGACCTCGGGGTACGCGGCGCGCCCGGAGGGGGCAGTCATCCCCGGGACGTCGGCGACCGTCACGTACTACACGCCCGGCGCGTAGGGCGCGGGGTCGGGCGCCGGTCTCAGTCCCCCGCGGCGTCCCTGCCGCCGCGCCCTGAATCGGGTGCGTCCCACGAGACGAACGCCCAGCGCGTCGTCCGCACCTCGTCAGCCTCGTACTGGCGGTGCGGGTTCGCCTGCGGGTTGACCGCGTAGTGCTCGTCGAGGAACCGCCCGAGCGCCGCGAGCTCCCCCTCCGAGAGGTCGCCGCCCATCATCTGCGAGAGCTGCTCGAGCGCCGCCTGACGGCCGCCGAACCCAGGGCGGCGGTGCGAGACGATGTGGCGCAGTTCGGGCTGGACGCCATGCTCGACCAGAATGTTAAACACGTAGAGGTGGT
Source organism: uncultured Coriobacteriales bacterium (assembly GCA_903789505.1). Classification (GTDB taxonomy): domain Bacteria; phylum Actinomycetota; class Coriobacteriia; order Coriobacteriales; family UMGS124; genus CAIFEU01. The sequence goes on along the minus strand of CAIFEU010000188.1, from coordinate 2,864 downwards.
CGTCCACGACCGTCCGCCGCCGCCCCACCGCCCGGTAGGCGCGCTCGTCGCGGCACGGCGAGTTGCCGCACGCGACGGTCAGGCACACGCGGCGGCGGGCGGCGGAGTCGAGCTTGGTCAGCGCGTCGGTGAGGTGGTAGGTCGCCAGCGACCGCGAGGCGATCGCCACGTCGACGCAGTCGGTGCCCAGCCCGGCCGCGTCCCAGTCGTCGTCCCACGCCAGGCGCCTGGTCTCGACCCGGTCGGCCACGCCCGCCTCGCGCGCCGCCCGCTCGGTGCTCTCGAGCATCTTCGGGGCGAAGTCGGCGCAGACCACGCGGCATCCCGCCTGGGCGAGCGGGACCGCCAGCAGTCCCGTGCCGCAACCCATGTCGAGCACCGTCTCGCCGGGACGGATGGCGGCGAGGTCGAGGAAGGCGCCCTCGTAGACGCCGTCACTGCGGCTCCCGAACGAGCCGGAGCGCACGTCCCACTCGGCGGCGTCGTTGGGCTTGCTGCGCGCGTCCTGGTACTCGTGCCACGCGCGCTCCCAGTCGAACCCCGTCACGGACGCGCCCGCCCGAACCGCCTCGGCCATCGTCCTCATGTTTTCAGGCTTCCCCTCGCTCGTCCCCTCGCCGCGTGCGATCCCCGCCGCGCGCGTCGCCCGGCTTACCGCGCCCCGGTGTCCGCGGGACCTGCGGCGTCCCCGCCGTCGCCCGCCGCGCCGTTCGCGGCACTTGCCGCGGCGCCCCTTTCGGCACCCTCGCCGACGCCCTCGTCGGCGGACGCGCGGTCGACGGCCTCGGTGATCGTCACGGAGTCGTTGGACCCGCCGTGCTGGCTCATGTAGGCGCGCGGCGTCATCCCGAAGGACTGCTTGAACACCCGGTAGAAGTTGCTCGGGTTGTCGTAGCCGCACAGCCGGGAGATCTGGGCGATGCTGATCTTGCCCGAGTTGAGCAGCGTGAGGGCCCGGCTCATGCGCATCTCGCGGACAACCTCGCCGAAGGTCTCCCCCGTCCCGCGCTTGATCATGCCGGAGACCGTGTTGGGGTGGACGCGAAAGTACGCCGCCACGCTCGTCAGGGTGGCGTCGTCGCAGTGCTGCGAGATGTACGCGAGCATCTGCTCGAGCTTGTCCGGGGCGTTGTCGGACACCGAGACGCGCACCGTGCTGACCAGATAGATGTCCTTCATCGAACGGATCCTCCCGAACGCCAACTCATTCCCAACGCTAGCTCACCGTGAAGTCGATCGCGGCGGGGATGGGGCTGGCGACGCCGTCCTCGTTGACCGACCTGACAAGCAGCTGGTAGTTTCCCGGCTGCTCAGGCGTGTACTCGAACCTCCAGTACAGATTCTTGTCGGGCACCGTGTTCGGCGTCTCGTAGGTGGTCCAGGTCTCGCCGTCGTCAAGCGAGAACTGCACCGCACAGATGCGCCTGTCGTAGTCGTTGGCATAGCCGGCGATCGTAAGCGGCTGGCCGACCCTGCCCGTGATCCCTGCAATCATTCGGCTATCCCCGTCCGCCCCTAGGCAAAGCGGCCGGAGAGCGCCCCGACGTTAGGCCTGTTGAGGTAGCCGTCGTTGGCCTGCGCCGTTCCGGGCGTGGGCGGCATGTCCCTTTGCGAGGCATGCTCCAGAACGACCTCGCACAGGTCGCGCACATCGTAGCGCGCCGCGGTCGCGCCGATCCACAGCTGGTTCGAGCTCCCCACGACCTGCGAGATCGGGGACCCGTTGATGCGGCACACCACCACGGCGCCGCGCGCGGCCACGTAGTCGAGCGGGACGCGCGTGGAATAGCCGTCCGCGGACACGAACCTGATGACGTTCGCCCGGGAGCTGACCTGGGCGATGTCGAGCACGCGATCCAGGTCGATGCCCGTGACCTCGGCGTTTGCCGTCGCACGGCCGTCGGCCGGGTTGTCCGCGCAGGTGTAGGCCATCAGACGCGTGGTCAGGGCGCTGTCCGCCAGGTCGCGCAGGGTCGAGGTGAGGGGGTGCGCCACCAGGCCCGACACGCTCAGGACGGTGTCGAGCGCGTCGGGGGTCGCCTCGGCCATGCGCGCCACGCGAATCTCGTCGGGCGAAGGCGCGGCGCCCACATCGGCGCACAGCAGGGTCGAGGTCCCACACAGGTCGCGCATCACGCGCTCGGTGGGCGTGACCACATCCTGCGAGTACCAGAACCTCCCCTGCACGTTGTGGATCTTTACGCGGGCGGGGGAGGGCTGGTCGCAGACCGAGACCGCCTCGACGCCCGCCGCGGCCGCGTGCGTGTCGGCCTGCGTCTGCTCGCCCGCCAGCGCGCCCGACGCCGACGCCCCCATGGCGCCCAGCGCCGCGGCGGCCGCCGCCGCCAGTGCGACCCGGTCGCTGGTGCGCATGCGCTTCCAGCTGTGCCCGGACGTCTCTGCGCTCACACCCGTTTCCCCAGGCCGGATACCCCGTCCCTGCAGCTGCGGCGTCGCACTCGCCTGCGTCATGTTCCAGTCGGACATAACAGCCCGTCCCTCCCAACGTCACGCGGGGCGCCCTCCCGGCCCCCCGCGTCAACCCACGCACGCGCGCCGTCAGGTCGGCACGCCCGCGCGCGAATGGCTTGCATTGGTGCTTGTTGGTTCATTATGCCATCTAAGACGGCCCTCGCGGTGCCGCGACGAGCGCCCCTACCGTTAGTTCGCCGACTTTCGTCGAATCCTCGCGCCCTCGCACCGGGCAGCGGGGAGCAACGACATGCGACGGCGGAGGGGGCCTGGGCGCGGATGCGCGGGGTTCTGTTTGGGCGCGGATGCGCGGGGTTCTGCCAAGAATCGGACGTCGCGTATGCGCCAGGGCACCCCTCCGATGATAATACTTGTTTTATTGTACGTATCAC
>CAIFEU010000187.1 GCA_903789505.1 uncultured Coriobacteriales bacterium | reverse complement strand
GCCTGGCTCCGTGCTCGGCAGCTCGCCGCGGGCCCAGGCGCGCTCCAGCTCGCGGTAGGCGCGCGCGAGCTCCCCGGCGTCGGCGCCCGCGTGGCGCAGATCGGCGACGAGCAGCGAGCGCTCCACGTCGAGCAGCGTGCGCGTCCCGTGGCCGAACAGCGCGCGGGCCTCCGGCGTCTCGAGCGTCGCGAACGCCAGCTGCAGCGCCGAGCGGCAGCACACCGCGACGCCGAGCTCGCTGCGGGCGCGCGCCGCCAGCTCGCGGGCGGCGTTCCTGCTCGCCGAGACGAACAGGAGCTCCCCCGCGCCGGCGCCGGACCCGAGGGCCTCCGCCGCCTCGCGCATGAGCGACTCGGTCTTCCCGCTGACGGCTCCCCCGCGGTACGCGACGACCGCGGGCGCTGCGCCCGTGACCCCCGTGGCCTCCGCGGCTTCCACGCCCCCGCCCATGGCTAGGCCCACGTCCCGGAGAGCGAGTCGAACTCGCGGACCTCGCCCTGCGCGTCGACGACGCCCCACACGCTGCGGTCGACCTCCCAGGGCACCGCGGGAGCATCGGCGTCGGCGCCCGCCGCGGGCCCATCGGCGACGCCCCCTGCGCCATCGTCCCGCGCCTGCCCTCCGCCCGCCGCCTCGCGCGCACCCGCGGCGCCCGCCCCGTCGTCGGTGGCCTGCCGCCCGCCCGGCTCGGCGCCCGCGGCACCCCCCTGCCCCCGGGGCTCGCCCGCGGCGCCCGCCTCGCCGGGGGCGTCCCCAGAGGCGCCGACCCTCGCAGCCACGGGGGACGCGTGAGCGGTGAGCTGCTCCTCGTAGCTGCGCTGCGAGGGCATCAGCACCCGCACGGGCTCGACGTCACCGAAGGCGCCCGCGTTCAGCTGGGCGCGCAGCGCGTCCGCCATGCGGTCGATCGCGGGCAGCTCGTTGCCCACGAGCGCGAACTGCAGGGTGATTGGCCCCATGGCGACGTCGAGACGGTCGTAGTCAACCGTCTGGTCGCCCCGCTCGGCGCGCGACGCGTTGAAGTTCCTGATCGTCGACCCCACGAAGTAGGTCTTGCTCGCCAGCCACTCGCGCACGCTGTCCCACAGCTCGTCGGCGCCCTCGTCGGAGCTGCGCCAGTACTTCTTCGCCATGTGCACCGAGAGCTCCATGACGTTGTGCGCGGGGTCGGTCGCCGTGTGCCGGTGGACGCGCACCGGGCCGATGGAGAGGTAGCAGCGGCGCAGGTCGGCGGCGAATTCGTCGCTGTACGCGCGCTCGTCGAGGTCGATGGTCTCCATGAGCGAGGGATGCACGATCATGATTGCCTCCTTGTGTCCCGCGGGCGGCGCGCCGGGGCTCCCCGGCACGGCTCCTCGCGGCGGTAGCGGACGAATGCGGCGGCGGTGGCGCGCCGGGCGCCCCGCGCGGGAACCCTACGCCCCGGCGAGGCGGGCCCGCGCCCGAGCGAGGTCGATCGGCCTGACCCCCAGCGCGTCCAGGGCATAGTCGGCGATCAGGCTGCGCTCACACAAAGCCACGCGCCCGCCCTCGTCGCCCGCCGCGATGCGGTACTCGCGCAGGTCGAGACGCTCGGCAACCTCGAGGTCGCAGCGGGAGAACGAGCTGACGTCGAGCGTCTCGAGCGCGCAGCCGAAAAGCCGGTACATGTCGCGGCGGCAGCGCGCGTCGATCGCCTGGCGCCTCTCGTAGGACGCCTCGGTCAGGTCGAAGAAGGCGTGCTCGGGGAACCACCCGTCCATGCAGCCCGACAGGATCACGTGAGCACCCTTGACCGCGACGAGGCGGTCGTAGGCGCACACGCGCACACCCTCGGGGTCCCCCTCGAAGCCGTCGCCCAGCGTGCGCCGGCGCAGCTCGGCCGCGATGAGCGCGGCGTCGACGGCGTCCGGGGAGACGCCCGCGCGCCGCGCGGCGCCCGTCACCGCCTGGCGGATGGGGGCAGGCGCGCCGTCGAGCCCCAGGAGCCAAGCGAGCCGGTCGACCAGCTCCCGCCCGCGCAGGCCGGCGACCTCGCCGCGGATGCGCACGCCCTGCTCGTAGGCCTCGTGGACCGCGCGCAGCGACGGTCCGAGCCGCTCGGCCTCCTCGCGCGCCGCCCGGGCGTCCTCGCGGGCGCGCATCGCCGCGTCCGCCGTCTCCCGCGCCGCGCCGTCCCCGCCCACGTCGGACAGGGCGCGGGCGAGCTCCCTCGCCCGCACGTCGTCGCCCGGATCTCCGCCCCGGCCCTGGGCCCGCGCCTCCAGCTCGTCGGCGCGCTCCTGCGCCGCGCGCGCCCGGTCCTGCGCGGCGCGCTCGATGAGCCGGGCGCGCAGGGGGATCTCCTCGATCGCCTGGGACAGCTCGACGCCCTCGTCCCGGCACGCCCGCTCCAGGCCGGCGAACGCCCCGCTGCGGCCGAGGAAGTCGCCGTAGCCGCACCACGCGCGCCACGACGCCTGGTCGGACGGGTCGGCGACCAGGCACAGCGCCGTCATCATCCGCGCCGCCCCACAGCGCCCCAGGTCGCGTACGTCGCCGCCGGGGACCGCGCCGGCGCCCATCCGTTGCCAGGGCAGCCCGGCGTCGCCCAGGGCGGCGCACACCTGCCCGCCCCAGGTGCGGTTGGGCACGGCGACGATGACGTCGCGCGGGGCGGCGCCGGCGTCGACGAGCCCGCGGGCGCGGCGCGCCACCGTGGCGAACTCGCCGCGGAAGTCGCGCGTCTCGAGCGTCCCCACTCCCGCCCGTGGCGTCGCCTCGGGAACGACGTCGTAGCTCTCGACGACGTCGGTCGCCCCCTGCGAGTCGGCGGTGCCCAGCGAGCGCGCCGCGACAAAGCCGCCGGCTGCCAGCGCCGCCGCGGCGCCCGCGCAGCCGGGGGCGTCCGGGTCGGGCAGGTCGACCTTCTCCGCGTCGGGATGGCGCTCGAGGAACTCCCCCATTCCCCGCGGGTAGGGAAAGGGGTCGGCGCCCGCCCCCAGGGCGAGGTCGTCGCCGAAGGCCCACAGGTCGCTCGGCGCAAGCAGCTCGAGCAGGTACTGCGAGGCGCGGTTGAGCAGCTGGTAGTCGTCGACCACCACGTGCTCGTAGGGCGTCTCTCGTGCGGCGCCCTCCCCCAGCGAGCGCATCCAGCGCACCGCCATTCCCGCAAGCTCGCAGGGGTGGATCGCGCGCATCGCCTCGAGGCTCGCGCGCACGCTCGCGAACGCGGCGCGCTCGTCATCATCGAGCAGGAAGGCGTCCATGTCGTCGTCGGCGAGCTCCGTCAGGCTCTTGCGGAAGAACCCGAGCATGCCCTTGAGGCGACTCGCGCGCTGCCCGGTGGTCTTGGCGTCCTCCAGGACGAAGTCGTTCTCGAACCTGGTCAGCAGCCGCGCCTGGCGGCCGGTGAACTCCCGGGCCCGCGGCGACGAGAGCAGCTCCAGCTCCAGGTCGCGCGCCGTCGCCACGCGCACCGACGCGCACGCGCCGCCCCGCGCCGCCAGGGCGCGGCGGGCGTCCTGCGCGGCGGCGTCGCAGCCCACCACCAGCAGGACCGTCTCCGGCGAGGCGCCGGCGGCGACCAGCTCGGCCACGCGGGCCAGGGCGCCGGTCGTCTTGCCCGCGTTGGAGCGCCCGCGCGTCATGCGCCAGCGCCGCTCGCCCGCCCCGCCCGGGGCCGCCGGACGCACGCCCCCGGCGGGGGCCATGCGCGCGCTCGTGTCGGTCATCCTCGCCACCTACCTCTCGTACACGCAGTCGGTCTTCATGAGCTTCTTGATCGCGCCCAGCATCTGGTGCGGGGTGCCGCGGCCGTCCCGTATCGGCGGCATCACGACGTGCTCGGCGACGGCACCCGCGGAGATGTCGCCCGCCATCACGTCCTCCCGCAGGCTGAGCGCGCCGGTGGGGCACACGTCCACGCAGCAGCGGCACTTGACGCAGTCGGCCGGCGTGTGGTCGATGCCCACGCTGCCGTCCTCGTCGCGGAAGCGGGCGATGGCGCCGGTGGGGCAGAACGTCGCGCACATGAAGCACGTCCTGCAGGCCTCGACGTCGATCGTCACGTGGCCCCACAGCCTGGTCTCGAGCGCGGCGTCGGCGGGCTCCCCCAGCGCGGCGAGGGAGTCGAGCAGGCGCTCGCGGCGGTCGGGGATGAAGTGTGGCAGCGTGCCGTCTCGCATCGTCTTCATGAACGCAGCCGCCTGGGCGCGCCCGCCCGAGGCGCCGGCCTGAGGCCCGCCGCCGCGCGCGCCGACGCCCAGCGCGTCGGTGGCGGCCCCCACGACGGCGGACAGGCCCGCGCGGCCCACCCGGGAGAGCGCCTCGCGGCGCGGCTGGTCGTAGGGCAGCGCGGACAGCGGCGCTGCGGGGCGGTCGGGCAGCAGCGCGTCCTTGGGCACGCGGCCGACCACCTCGACCCTGACGGGGCTACCCCAGGTCTCGAGCAGCAGGTTGGCGGTGTCGACCACCTCGTCGCGCGTCTGGGCGCCGGCGCGGCGCGGGCACTGCTCGCAGTCGGCGCACGCCAGGCGCACCGACGTCGCACCGTCGTCGGCGACGAGCCCCACCAGCAGCGACTCGTCCACCCGCCCCAGGCAGCGCACGCG
>CAIFEU010000186.1 GCA_903789505.1 uncultured Coriobacteriales bacterium | reverse complement strand
CGTGGTCGTAGCCTCGAGCGAGGCCGAGGCCCTCGAGGCGGTCGACGAGTGCTTCGGCGGGCACTTCGGCGCGGCGGGCGCAACCGTCGTGATCGAGGAGGGGCTGACCGGGCCGGAGTGTTCGCTGCTGGTGTTCACCGACGGCAGGACGATGCGCCCGATGGCGACCGCCCAGGACCACAAGCGCGCCTACGACGGCGACCTCGGGCCCAACACGGGCGGCATGGGCTGCTACTCGCCGGTGCCGATCGTGACGCCGGCCGAGCTCGACGAGATGACGGCCGACATGCGCCGGGCCGTGGACGGTCTCGCGCAGGAGGGCATCGACTACCGCGGCGTCCTGTACGGCGGCTTCATGCTCACGCCGCGGGGCCCGCGCGTGCTGGAGTTCAACGCGCGCTTCGGCGACCCCGAGACGCAGGTCATCCTGCCGCGCCTCGAGACCGACCTGGTCGACGTCATGATGGCGGTCGCGCAGAACCGTCTCGACGAGGTCGAGCTCAAGTGGAGCGACAGCTGGGCGGTCACCGTGGTCCTGACGTCGAAGGGCTACCCGGTCGCCTACGAGAAGGGCTTCGCGATCACGGGCGTGGCCGACGCGGAGGCCCTGGACGGCGTCACGGTGTACCACGCGGGCACGGCCCTGGGCGAGGACGGCGTGCTGCGCACCGCGGGCGGGCGCGTGCTCGACGTCACCGCGACGGGTCCGACGTTCGCTGAGGCGCGCGACCTGGCCTACCGCGCCTGCGACCTCATCGACTTCGAGGGCAAGACCCTGCGCACCGACGTCGGCCTGCGCGCGCTGCGCGGACGTGACGCCTGGGGGGAGTGAGCGCCGTGGGGCGCGTTCTGAGCGGGGGCGGACCTGAGGGGGACGGTCTCACCGAGACGATCCTGAGCTCGACGCCGGCCTACCGCGGGACGTTCTTCACAATCGACCAGGTGGACGTCCGCCTGCCCGACGGCAGGACCGCCCGCCGCGACGTGCTGCGCCACCCGGGCGCCGTGGGGGTCATCGCCCTGACGGACGGGGGCGAGCTCGTGCTGGTGCACCAGTACCGCACGGCGCTTGAGCAGGTCACGGTCGAGATTCCCGCCGGCAAGGTCGAGAGGGGCGAGGACCCCGCCGACGCCGCCCGGCGCGAGCTCGAGGAGGAGACCGGCTACACCGCCACGAAGTGGGGCTACCTGGGGCCGTTCGCCCCGGCGGCGGGCTACTCCGACGAGATACTGCACCTGTGGATGGCCACGGGGCTCACGTTCGTGGGGGCGGACCCCGACGCCGACGAGTTCATCAACGTCGACCTCGTCCCGATGGACGAGATGGTCGATCGCGTGCTTGACGGCAAGGTCTGCGACTCCAAGACGATGGCGGCGGTGCTGCTGTGCGACGTGATATCCCGCCGCATGCGCGCAGGGCTCGGCGAGGACGACAGGTAGGCCGCCGCCCCTGACCCGTGCTCGTTTGCGGGGGGCGGACCCCGCCCCGGGGCTCTCGCCTGTGGGCCCGCTCCCGGGCCTGTCGCGCCGTGCGACTCGAGGATGGGTGGTGTCGTGCCAAAGGTGACCGGGATGGCGGGGGCCTCGACGATCCGGCAGAGGCTGCGCCTGTCGAACGTCCTGATGGTCGTGGTCCCGCTCGCGACGTGCCTCGTCGTGGCGGCGGTGTGCCTCGCGGTGATGTGGTCCGAGCTGCGCGGAGGGGCCGGCGTGGGGCTCGACGACCCGATGGACTTCACCGGCGCCGCCGAAGTGGCCGAGGAGCTCGTCGAGCACGTGCTGGAGGGGGCCGACGCGAGCTCCGCCCTCCCCGATGACCTGAAGGCGCGGCTCGACGACGTGGCCGACTCCCTCGCGGGCAGCTCGATGTCGCTCGAGGTCGCCGGCGCCTCCGGGGAGGTGGTCTACTCGTCGTCGGGTGCCTCCGCCCAGGACGACGCGCTGCTGGCGGCCGCGACGTCGGTCCTGGGCTCTGAGCCCGCCAGCGTCTCGTCGGGGGAGAGGTGCGTCCGCGTGAGCAGTGACGGCGACTGGACGATAGCCGTGTTCGGCACCTATCGCGAGCTTACCGGCGACGCAATGAAGCGGATGGTCGCCATCTCGGTGGTCGTGGTGCTGATGGCCGCCGCCGTCTCGCTCGCGCTCATGGACCGGCTGTGTGCGCGTATGGTGTACGACCGCGTGATGGGGCCGCTCGAGACGCTGCGCGACGGGGTGCGGCGCATCTCCGAGGGGGACCTCTCCTACCGCATCTCCTACGACCGCCCCGACGAGTTCGCGCCGATATGCGCGGCGTTCAACGACATGGCCGCGCGCCTGGAGGAATCCGACGAGCGCGAGCGCCGCGACCAGGCACACCACGAAGCTCACGGCGAACATGACCGTCGTGATGACCATGGTATCGTGCGCGGACCCATCGCGAGCTCATTGCGGGCATCTCGCACGACCTGCGCTCGCCCCTCACGTCGATACAGGGCTACGTCGAGGGGCTGATTGACGGCGTCGCGTCGACGCCGGAGCGCCAGAGGAGCTATCTGCTGACGGTCAGGCGTAAGGCGCAGGAGCTGGAGCGGCTCGTCTCCGAGCTGTTCCTGTTCTCGAAGCTCGACCTGCAGGACTACCCCTGCGACCTGCGCGAGGTTGAACTGGGGGCCGTGGTGCGGTCGCAGGTCGAGGAGGCGCGCGGCCAGCTCGCCGAGCGCGGCCTGGGCGTGCGCGCGGGCGAGTTCCGCCCCTGCCGGGCGCGGGTCGACCAGACGCTTCTGGCGCGCTGCGTGTGGAACGTGATGGACAACGCCGCCAAGTACGACGAGGGGGGCACGTTCACCGTGAGCGTCGCGCCCGTCGGCGGCGAGGCGGTGGTCTCGCTGAGCGACGACGGGCCGGGGGTTGACCCCGAGACGCTGGGCAGGCTCTTCGACGTGTTCTACCGGGCGGACCCCGCCAGGCGCCACCCCGAGTCGGGCAGCGGCCTGGGCCTCGCCATCGTCGCGCGCGCGATGGGGCGCATGGGCGGCGTGGCGAGGGCGCGGGCGCCCGAGGGCGGGGGTCTGTGCGTCGAGCTGGCGTTTCCGCTGGTGGAGGATTGCGACGGCGCCCCGGGCGATGGCGCCGAGGGTGCGTGACGGGAGGGGCGCATGGCTGCTGACGGGACTGACAGGGTCCTTGTCGTCGAGGATGACGACGACATAGCGTCACTGGAGCGCGACTACCTCGAGGTGGCGGGCATGCGGGTCGACGTCGCCGCGGACGGCCCGAGCGGCCTGGAGATGGGGTCGTCGGGCGACTACGACGCGATCGTCCTCGACGTGATGCTGCCGCGGATGAACGGGTTCGACGTCTGCAGCAGGCTGCGCGCGCAGGTCGCGACGCCCATCCTCATGGTGAGCGCGCGTACCGAGGACATCGACGCGATACGCGGCCTGGGCCTAGGGGCCGACGACTACGTGACCAAGCCGTTCTCCCCCAGCGTCCTCGTCGCCAAGGTCAAGGCGCAGATTGCGGCGGCGCGCCGTCACGGGACCGCGGGTCCCGACCCCCGGGACGACGCCGCGCGCGACGCCAGGCTGGCGGCCGGGGACGTCGAGGTGGACACCGCCGCGCACGAGGTGCGCGTGCGCGGCTCACTGGTCAGCCTCACGAACAGGGAGTACGAGCTGCTGTGCTTCCTGCTGAGGCACCGGGGGACGGTCTTCAGCAGGGATGCCCTCTACGAGCGGGTGTGGGGCGAGGAGGCGCTCGGCGACAGCGCGACCGTCATGGTCCACGTGAACCGCATCCGCGAGAAGGTCGAGCGCGACCCGTCCAACCCCGCGCTCATCCAGACGGTGCGCGGGGCGGGCTACATCGTCCGCGCCGACGACGCCGCACCCGCGGCGGGTGCCCCCGGCCCGGCCGGCGGAGTTTAGCCAATGTTAAGAGGGGCTATCCCCGGCATTTAGCCCCGGTCCGTAGCATGACCATCGACCAAGACCCGGCGCCCCTGCGGCGGGCCACATGCAATCGAGCGAGGCCGCCGCGACGCGCGTCGCGGGGCCGCGCGGGAGGGCGACGGACATGCAGACGGCTTTCATGGCATTCATCCAGCAGTTTGGCTACCTGGCGGTCGGGGCGCTTATATTCCTCGAGAACGTGTTCCCTCCCATCCCGAGCGAGGTGATCCTGCCCCTGTCGGGGTTCTTCGCCCGGTCCGGCGCCATGGCGCTGCCGCTCACCATCCTCGCCGCCACCGCGGGGTCGCTCGTCGGGGCGTACGCCCTATACGCTGTGGGAACGACCCTCAACAGGGAGCGCCTCACGCGGCTCCTCGCCACCAAGCCTGCCCGCCTGCTCGGGTTCAGCTCGGGCGACGTCGACGCCGCCTTCGGCTGGTTCGAGAGGAGGGGGCCGGTCACCGTTCTGGCGTGCCGGTGCGTGCCGGTGGTGCGCAGCCTGATCTCGATTCCCGCGGGCATGGCGCGCATGGGCCTCGCGAGCTTCACCCTGATGACCGCCCTCGGGTCGCTCGTCTGGAACGCGGTGCTGTGCACCCTGGGGTTCTGGGCCGGCGGCGCCTGGGAGAGCGTCGCGAGAGGGGCCGCCAGCGTCATCAACATCGTGACGTATGCGCTCGTGGCCGTGGCCGCCGTCGTGGCGTGCGTCTGGTT
>CAIFEU010000185.1:3606-4665 GCA_903789505.1 uncultured Coriobacteriales bacterium | reverse complement strand
GTAGCTCGGGCCGCGCATCATGAAGACGGAGGCCTTGTCGAACACCCTGTCGAGTGCGCAGAGCAGGGCCTCGTCCCCCGTGAAGAACTCGTCCCAGGAGCTTGGCGCCACGTTGCTCGTGAGGATCATGGTGTTGGGGCCCTCCTTTTCGTAGCGGCGGTCGATCACGTCGAAGAAGAGGTCGGTGCACGCCCTGTCGAAAACGCATCTCCCGACCTCGTCCACGATCAGGCAGGACGGCTTCACCAGCGTCGCCACCGTGCGCTGGGCGCTCCCGCGCTCCGCCGCCCTCTGGAACCTGTCCCTGAGCTCGTTGGCCTTCACGTAGTAGGTCTTGAGGCCCCGCATGCAGCACTCGCGCCCGTACGCCTGTGCGAGGTTGTGTTTCGTCAAGACCGACTTTCGGTTTTGAGCATGGATTTCTTTCGGGTTCGTGCACGAAGATTTTTCGGCTTTCGTCACGGGCCCGCCGACCCCCTACCTTCCCGACTTCCCGAGCATCAGACTCTCCTCCAGCCTGTGGCTGGGACCTCCGAACTCCACGAGCCTGCCGTGGTGCACGACGCGGTCGACGATCGCCGCCGCCAGCTTGTCGTCGGCGAAGACCGTGCCCCACCTGCTGAACTCGACGTTGGTGGTGAATATCACGCTCCTCCTCTCGTAGCTCTCGGATATCACTTGGAACAGCAGCCTGGCGCCGTCAACGTCGAAGGGTACGTAGCCGAACTCGTCCAGGATCAGGAGGCCCGCCCTGCCCACGTCGGCGAGCAGCCTGTCGAGCGTGCCCTCCCTCTTGGCCTTGCCCGGCCGCGGCACGAGCTGGGCCGTCTGCCAGAACCCCGCCGGGTAGCCCGCCGAGGTCGCGGCGACGCCCAGCGCGGTGGCCATGTGGGTCTTGCCGCGGCCGGTCTGGCCGAAGAACACGAGGTCCTCGGCCGCAGGGACGAACCGCAGCGAGAGCATGTCCTCGCGCCCCCAGCCGTCTGGGAACTTCACGTTTGACCAGTCGAAGCCCTCGACGGGCTTGGGCACGGGGAAGCGCGCCTGCCCGGGCAGGCG
>CAIFEU010000185.1:896-3596 GCA_903789505.1 uncultured Coriobacteriales bacterium | reverse complement strand
CCCCCCCCCCGGGGGGGGGCGCCCCGCCCCCCCGCCCGGCCCGGGCCGGCCGCGCCCGCTTGGCGCGGTCTCGGTGGGCGACCTCGGACTCGAGCATCGCCGTGCAGGCGGCGACCTGCCCCGGCGTCGCCGAGGCGAGGAACGCGTCGATGGTGTCCCCGGATATGAACAGCGCCCTGGCGGCGCGGCGGAAGGCGGCCTGCGCGGCCTCACGCTCCGAGCTGGTCATCGGCATCCCCCTCGCCCCCCTCCAGGACCCCCGGCGCGCGGTCGTAGACGCCCAGGTCGCCCGCCTCGTCGTACTCGACGCGCTCGTCGCCCGCCTGGGCCCTCGCCGCGGACACGGCCACCGACGCGCGGTCTGTCGAGCCGGTCGCGCGGACCGTCCCGGGCATGCCCCCCGCGGCCGCCGCCCAGCCCCTCTCTGCGCTCTCGTCGCGCAGCACCCTCAGGTCGGCATGGAGCCTGCCCGCGGGCTCGGCGTCCAGGAAGGACACGAGCTCCGCCGGCAGTGACCCCCTGACGCTCGAGTCCCTCCAGCCCGCGGGCCGCATGCACAGCAGCCTGAGCTGCAGGGTGGGGTCGGAGCTGTCGGTCGGCGCCTCGCCCCACCGCCGCTCGTAGGAGGCGACGGCCTCGCCGGTCTCGCAGTCGCAGACGGCGACGTCGAAGGCGCCCAGCGCCACGGCCACCTCGCGGCGCGCGTACGCGGGCCCCGCCGAGTAGCGGTGCACGCCGCCCAGCGTGAAGGCGCCCTGCTTGTCGCACCTCCTGGTCTCCCACCTCACGCAGGAGAACGCCGCCGGCGGCAGCGGGGAGAGGGCCTCCCTGTCCTCATCGAAGAGTTCGAGCTCGGGGGTGCCGAGCCTGTAGTGTCGCTTGCCCTCGCTCAGGTCCAGGCAGTCCCTCAGGAGCCGGGCGTTGAAGGCAAGGACGTCGCTGAACGACGGCACGGGCACGAACAGGTTCCTGCGATGGCAGCCGACCTTGTTCTCGACGTTGCCCTTCTCGTTGCCCGAGTAGGGGTTGGTGAAGGTGAGGTCGAGCCCGTAGTGGGCGGCGAAGCGGCGGAAGAGCTCCGAGAGCCTGACCTCGGGGCCGAGCCGCCCGCCGACCCCCGTGGCGTTGTCGAAGACCGCCCTGCGGGGCACCCCTCCGACGAACTCGAACACGTTGCGGAGCCCCTGGCAGACGCACTCTGACGTCTCGCCCCAGAACACCTGCGTGAGCCCGACGTTCGAGTGCGGGAAGGTGACGGTCAGGTACTTCCCCCTGGTCAGGACGCCCCTCACCCTGAAGTCGGCCTCGCCGAAGTCGACCTGGCACTCGCCGGGGAGCCACTCGAGCTGCAGGTAGCCCTGCGCGTCGCGGCGGTCGCGCTCCTCGGCCATCTCCTCCCTTCTCCTCTTCACGTAGCGCTGCACGGTGGAGTAGGAGCCCGCGTGGCCGAGCTCGTCCCGGAGCCTCGCGTACACCCTCACGGCCGTGTGGCGCTGCTTGCGCCAGTTCCCGCGGTCGTCGTCGAGCCAGGCGTCGACCGTCCCCTCGTAGGGCGCGAGCACCTCGCTCCCCGGGGCCCTGCTCCTCGGTGGCTCGGGCGACAGGTCCTGCGCCCTCAGGTACTTCCTGACCGTCGGTTCTGACACCCCGGTCTCCCTCGATATGGACGCGACCGTCTCGCCCCGGCGGCCTCTCTTTCGTATATCCTCTACCTTGTCCACGCCGATCATTCCTCTCAGCCCCTTCCCGTCGACACCGAAGCATCGACATTCTGGGGCCGTCTGGGATGGTCGGCGTGCCCATGCTCAAAGGCGAAAAACTTTCGCGCTCAGAACCGAAAGTTTTCGATGCTCAAACCCGTAAACGAGAGGCTATCAAACACAGCGAGGTGCGTCTTGCCTATGCCGCCCGGACCGATGAACGCTACGTTGCGGTGCGCGTAGAGGTCGGCGAGCGCGGGCAGCTTCGCCAGCGCCCCCGCGTCGCGGCCCTGTATCCTCGAGAAGTCGAACCCGTCGAAGGTCTTGGGTTCCCTCCTTGGCAGCCTGGAGAGCCTAAGCAGCGTCTCTATCGACGCCCGCCTCCTCTTCTCCGCAAGGTAGTCGAACGTGACGACAAGCGCGCCGAGCTCCGCGTCCCCCATGTCGTGGTCGGACGCCAGCGTGGCGACCTCGGCCGCCGCGAGCTGGAGCCCAAGCCTCGCGGCGGCCTCGCTGGCGAGCGCGTAGGGGCTCCTCTCCCCCTCTTCCATCAGGCCCACCTCCCGAAGTCGAACTTTGCGAAGGCGGGCTTGCCGGGAGAGAGCTCCACCTGGGCGATCGACGTGGTGGCCGGCTGGCTTGGCAGCTCCTCAGGCTGGGCGTCGGCCCACTGGCCGTCGCACCAGGAGTCCCGCCGGTCCCAGGTGACGGCGTGGGCGACGAGCTCGCGGGAGAGGTCGTCGCTGTATATGTGCAGGTACCTGCCCTCCCGGCTCACTCGGCAGTCGCGCCGCTCGTACCACCACGGCACGCCGAGCCTGCGGCCCTCGTAGCTGACGAAGCCGTCGAAGGTTATCCTCCTGCGGGGGCAGAGCCAGAGCGCGACCTCCTCGGTCACCACGAGCTCGCGGGTGGCGGCGCGGCAGGCGGCCTCGTGCTCCTCCGCCGGCACGCAGGCGACGGCGCGCCGCCACCTTCCGGCCTGCTCCGCGCACCACAG
>CAIFEU010000185.1:0-766 GCA_903789505.1 uncultured Coriobacteriales bacterium | reverse complement strand
GAAGGGGTGGCGCGGCTTGCAGAGCCTGGTGCGGAAGCCGACGCACCCCATGAACTCCGCGTAGTCGCGCTGCCAGACGGGCCTGCCGTCGAGGTCGCGGCGCACGACGACGGACTTCATGTTGTCCGTGAGCACCTCGTCGGGGACCCCCATGGCCATAAAGGCGTGGACCATCCCTATGAGCAGGTTCTCCTGCCGCGCGTTGGGGAAGAACTCGACGTAGGGGCTACCGCAGTGGTGGCACACCATAGCGAAGCACGCGATCCTGCACTCGGAGCCGTCCAGTCGGATGACCGTGACGAAGCCCCAGTCCATCTGGTACGTCTCGCCAGGCCCGGTCCTGAAGCGCTGCCCGCGGCTCCCCTGCGGTGCGACCGTCCTCCTCCTTGCGGGGACAAGGTCCATGTGGGCGGCGATGTAGACCTTCACGCTCGTGAGGCCGCCCCGATAGCCTTGGCCAACCAGTCTCTCGTAGATCACCTGCGAGTTGGTGACGCCTTTCCCGAGCAGGTCGTCCACAAGGCCGGTGTGCCCGGTGAGCACGGTGATTGCGGCCTTCCGGCCGCTGTTGCCGTGCGGGAGCACCCTGAAGCCGTGGGCCTTGATGGTCCTTGCCCTCGACCTCGTCAGCCCGGTCCTGCGGCAGAACTCGGCCAGGTTGCACGCCTTCGGATCGAAGACCCCGCCTGCCTCGGCAGCCATCTCATTCAGTGCCTTGTCTATAATCTCCTGTAGGTCATCGCGTCTCTCGTTCACCTCTATAGTC
>CAIFEU010000184.1 GCA_903789505.1 uncultured Coriobacteriales bacterium | reverse complement strand
AGTGCGGGCGGCCCGCGGCGTGCGCGGCACGCGCGGGGCGGCGCTGTGCGTGCTCGACGCGTCCCAGGCGTTCGGCCTGGTCAGGATGCCCTTCGCGCAGACGCGCGCCGACGTCGTCGCGTTCGCCGGCCACAAGACGCTCTACGGGCCGTTCGGCGCGGCGGGGTTCCTGCTCAGGCGCGGCGTCGAGCTCGACGAGTTCATCGTCGGGGGCACCGGCACGAACTCGGAGAGCCTGGAGATGCCCCGGCGCGCGCCGGGGCGCTACGAGTGCGCGAGTCCCGACGTCGTTGCGATCGCGGGGCTGGACGCGGCGCTCTCGTGGCTGGTGAGCCCCGAGGGCGCGGCGGCGGTGGCAGGCGAGCGCGAGCTGGCGCGGTACCTGGTCGACGGCCTGCGCGGGGTGCCCGGCTGCACGGTGTACGCCTCGCCCGACCCCGACCGGCAGATCGGCGTCGTGAGCTTCGACGTCGAGGGGTTCAAGGCCAACGAGGTCGCCTCGATCCTCGACGCGCGCCACGACATCGCCGTGCGCGCCGGCCACCACTGCGCCGCGCTGATCCACCGGCACCTGGGCGACGCGCGCTTCGAGGGGACGGTGCGCGCGAGCGTGGGCGCGTTCAGCACGCGCGCCGACGTCGATGCCCTGCTCGACGCCCTGCGTGGCCTGGATCGCGCGCAGCTCGACGGCATCGCCGACGACGTCCTGCGCGGGGCGTGCTAGTGCTTTCCATCGGATACGCCCCTGCCCGTCCTCGAGCGCCTGCCGCGGCCTACGCCCGAGCGATTGACGTAGTCGGCGTCGATGCCGTCGCGCCAGTCTCCTTGGACGCTTCCCATCCTGCGCACCTGTGACGCCGCCAAGCACACGCCGTCGAACGCTGCTGCGGTTCCGGTCGGGTCGGGCATGAAGTCGACGGAGTTGTCCACGCTGAACCCCATGCTTGCGCCCTCTTCCATCGCGTCGATGTTGGCGCCTAGGAAGATGAACTCCCAACCCGCCTTCTCGTGGGCGTGCACCATGGTCTTGACCTTGGAGAGGGAGAAGCGCTGGCTGGCGTTTTCCAGGCCGTCGGTCGCGACCGCGAACATGGTGTGGGCAGGCCTGTCCTCCTCGCGGGCGTAGTGCTGTGCGAGGTCGATTCTCTCGATGGACTCGCCCACGGCGTCGAGCAGGGCGGTGGAGCCGCGTACCCAGTACTCGTCTGCCGTGATGGGCCTGACATGCCGGATGTCGACGCGGTCGTGCAGCCACGTTATCTCGTGGTCGAACAGGACGGTCGAGACGAGCGCCTGTCCCTGCTCCGCCTGCTGGCGTGCGAGCAGCGAGTTGAAGCCCCCTATCGTGTCGGCCTCGTGACCGCTCATGGAGCCGCTCCGGTCAAGCACGAACACGAGTTCGGTGAGTTTCTCGTTCATGGTTCCCCCTTCGTTGGCTTTCGTGCGCGCGGCGTTCCGCTCGCCGTGTCGGCACCATTCAACTTCAGGGAAGCCTGTGGGAGGTCGCCTGCGAGGCGACATCTCTGACCGCGCCGGCCAACGCGGAAGAAGAGCCGTCGCTGTTCGCCCTCGCGCGACCGGATGTCGCGCAGCCCGTGCCGTCGAGGGCTGGGGACCGGCGGGGCAGCGGGGTCCTGCGAGCGTGCCGGCCGTGGGGGGGCATGCGTTCTACGAGCCGAGAAGAGGCTGGTCGTAGGCGTAGAGCGCCTGGTTGATTCTCATCACGTCGTAGACGCCCTCCTGGATGTAGTGGGCGCAGATGACGTCGAACGCGCTCGAGTGCGAGAGCGCGAAGCCAGCCTTGCCGAGCAGCTCCTCGGTTTCCTCGGGCGAGAGTCGCAGCGCAACGGCGAACGATACGGCGGTGCGCTTGCTTGGGCGGTAGTCGGGGTTTGAGCGGATCTTCGAGAAGAGCCGCCGGTCGACGTTGGCGCGCCGATAGCACTCGGCGTCGGTCATTCCGAGCTCGTCGATCTTGCGCATGAGCATGTCCGAGAACCCCTCGTCCAGATGGGAGAGCTCCTCGTCGAGGCTGGGATGTCCCCCGAGCTGCCGGGGCGCACCGCATGTCGCACTCTCCATGCAGGGCATCGCGAGGTCTTGGGGCATCTCGGCACTGGCGAGCCCGGCACCCGTTGTGCACATGGGGGGAATAGTGGCCCGCTCGACGTCCGCGCTCGCCTCAGAGCCCGCGCCGCCTGCCGGCAAAAGTCCGGCGCGGGCGAGCTCCTTGTCGAGCAGGGCGCGGTCAGACAGGTCGGCGCGGCACGCGGCGGGGCTCGGCGCGATCACCGTCACGCGTCGGTCGAATCTGCCTGTCAGGTTGCGCGCCATTGTCAGCGCCCGCGCGAACGCCTTCGCTTCGTGTAGCCCCTGACCTGCGGACATGTCCGAGACGCTGACGGTCTTCCCACGCGGCGTGGGACTTGCGAGCCTTTCGTCGACGATGGTGACGGGCATGGCGACATCTCTCCCTCATGGTGCGGCGCGCCGGGACGCTTGGCCAAAGATGGTGGTCAATGGACGGTGTTGTACAGTCTAGACCTGCTTAGACCTGCCGAACTTCGTTGCGTCCTGTTGCGACCGACATGGAATTCCGCCCCGGACCTGCTGGCGCCATTGAGTTCCGCGTACCATGGTCACCGACCATGACGAATCGCATCGCGGCGTCGAGCCGGCACGCCAGCCATCCCGCTCGACGTCGCACCTTTCGAGAGAAGGAGCGACATGTCCAATCCCTATCCCCAGCTGTTCGAGAAGGGCAAGATCGGTCCGATGACCCTGCGCAACCGCGGCGTCATGATGCCGATGGCGACCGACCTCGCCGACAAGGACGGCATCGTCACCCCGCGCCAGATCGCCTACTACGCGGCGCGCGCCCGCGGGGGCGTCGGCATGGTCATCAACGAGTACACTGGCGTCGACGACGTCGACTCGATCCCCTCGATCCACAACCTGCGCGCCGCGCGCGACTACCACATCTCCGCGCTCGAGCAGCTCACCGACGCCGTGCACATGCAGGGTGCCCTCATCATGGCGCAGATTCACCACGGGGGCGCCACGTCCAACCCCGCCCTCACCGGCCGGCCCAACCTCGCCCCCAGCGCCGTGCCGATCGCCGACGGTAAGCCCGTGCCGGTTGAGATGACGCTCGACGACATCCGCCGCGTGCAGGAGAAGTTCGTGGCCGCGGCGGTGCGCTGCCAGAAGGCCGGCTACGACGGCGTGGAGCTGCACGGCGCGCACGGCTACCTGATCGCGCAGTTCTTCAGCAAGTACTACAACCGGCGCACCGACGAGTACGGCGGCTCGGTCGAGAACCGCTGCCGCTTCGTCGCTGAGGTCGTGCGCGCCATCCGCGAGGAGTGCGGGCCGCGCTTCGCCGTGACGATGCGCATGTGCGGCGACGAGTTCACCGACGTCCCCGGCTTCCTCACGCTGCAGGACGGCCTGGAGATCGCGCGGTACATGGAGGGCGTCGGCATCGACGCGATCAACATCTCCGCGGGCAGCGCACGCAACGCCGACGCCAACTGCGAGCCGTTCAGCTACCGCACCGGATGGAAGGCCCACGTGGCCCGCGCCTACAAGGAGGCGCTGGGCATCCCGGTGATCGCGACCGGCACCGTCAAGACCCCCGAGGACGCCGAGCGGATGCTCGAGGACGGCGTGTGCGACTTCGTGGGCCTGGGTCGCTCTCAGCTGGCCGACCCCGAGTTCATGAACAAGGCGCGCGCCGGCCGCTCCGACCTGGTGCGCGGCTGCATCGCCTGCCTGTACTGCCGCGAGCGCGTGCTGGGGCAGGCCCTGCCGATTCGCTGCTCGGTCAACGCCTGTGCGGGCCGCGAGGACGAGCTGACCGCCGACGCCGACATCGCGCGCGACGGGCTGCGCGACGGCGACGGCAGGCGCGTGGCCGTGGTGGGCGCCGGCGCCGCGGGCATGGAGTGCGCCCAGGTGCTGGCGCGCCGCGGCTTCGCGGTGACGCTGTACGAGCGCGAGGCGCAGGTGGGCGGCACGATGAACGTGGCCGACAAGCCCGCCTTCAAGGAGCGCATCACGCGTCTGGTCAAGACGATGGCGACCGAGCTTGACGAGCTGGGCGTCGACGTGCGGCTGGGCGTCGAGGCGACCCCCGAGCTCGTGGCGGCAGACTCCCCCGCGGGCGTGTTCGTCGCGGTGGGCGCCGACCCGCTCGTGCCGCCGCTGCCCGGCATCGACGGGCCCAACGTGGTGCTCGCCGAGGACGTGATCTGCGGGCGGGCGACCACCGGGGCGTCCGCCGTGGTGGCGGGCTCGGGCCTGACCGGCGTGGAGTGCGCCGGCATGCTGGCCGAGCGCGGCGTCGCCGTGGCGATGGTGGAGCGCAACGGGTCGCTGGGCAAGGGTACGTTCCCCGCCGTGCTCAACGACGAGCTCGCGCACCTGATGCCGCACGACCCCCGCGTCTTCACCGGCCACAACATCGAGGCGGTGGACGAGCGCGGCGTGGTCGCCCGGCGCCTGTCCGACGGCGCGCAGGTCCGCGTCGACGCCGACACCGTGGTGCTCGCCCTGGGGGTCCGCCCGCGCGCGGCGGTCGTCGAGGCGTTCGAGCGGGCGTTCGAGCCGCTCGGCGTGCCGGTGCGCGCGCTGGGCGACGCCCGGCGCCCGGGCCGCATCGCGCTGTCCATGCGCGACG
>CAIFEU010000183.1 GCA_903789505.1 uncultured Coriobacteriales bacterium | reverse complement strand
CCCTACACCACGGCGACGGCGATGGCGAGGAACACGACCAGCGTCACGACGATGTACAGGATGTAGACGCGGAAGTCGCCCCCCTCGAGCTTGCCCGACAGGTTCGCCAGGCGCGTGACGACGTTTCCGGTAGGCTCGACCAGGGCGACATCGCCCCAGTTCTGGGCCTTGTTCGCCCACGAGGAGATGCGGGAGAACAGGTCGCGGAAGAAGTCGTTGCGCCCGCACAGGGCGTCGCGGATGTCGTAGAGAGGCCCCCAGAACATGCGGATGGACGAAGCGACGCTGGTCGCCAGCGGCGCCATGTCGGGCGTGGGGTTGTAGCCGCACGCCCAGGGGTCGGGGGCGTTCGTGACGCCGCCGGTGCTCTTTGCCCGGCAGATCGCCCAGACCAAGAAGACGCAACCAAGGAGCAGGATCGCGACGAGCGGCGCGGACATGGCCGAGCCGGTCGCAGGGTTGACGACCTCGACGCCCGTGGCGGTCTGTACCAGCGCCGCGGAGCCGATCTGCGCTGCCGCGCCGGTCAGCCCCGGGACGATCCAGGGCGAGCCGATGCCCAGCGCGCAGCACACGGCCGCGAGCAGGACCATCGAGAGCTTCATGGGCGCCGGCACCTCGCGCGCGTCGCGGGCGGCATCGGAGCGGGGGTTGCCCAGGAACGACACGCCGTACGCCTTGACGAAGCAGGTGACCGCGAGCGCCCCGGTCACGGCCAGGGACACGACACAGAACGCCAGCACTATCTTGAGGCCGGCGCCCGCACCCGCACCCATCGCGCCGGTGATGAGGCCCTGGTAGGTGAACCACTCGGAGACGAAGCCGTTGAGCGGCGGGATGGCGGAGATGGCGAGCGACCCGATCAGGAAGCACGCCGCGGTCACGGGCATGACGCGGGAGAGGCCGCCCATCAGCTCCATGTTGCGCGTGTGGACCGAGTACAGGACCGAGCCGGCGCCGAGGAACAGCAGCCCCTTGAACATGGCGTGGTTGATGATGTGGAACAGCGCCGCCAGCAGACCGAGCACGGTCAGCACCGCGTTGTCGGTCGCGGCCCCGACCAAGGCGACGCCCACGCCCAGGAGGATGATGCCGATGTTCTCGACGGAGTGGTAGGCGAGCAGGCGCTTCATGTCGTGCTCGCCCAGGGCGTAGGTGCCGCCCAGAACCGAGGAGACGGCGCCGAACAGCAGGACCATGACGCCCCACCACAGCGCGACGCCCGAGGATCCGAGCAGGTCAAAGCCCACGAACAGGATGCCGAAGACGCCGATCTTGATCATACCGCCGGACATCAGGGCGCTCACGTTGGACGGTGCCGCGGGGTGTGCCATCGGCAGCCAGGAGTGCAGCGGGACCATGCCCGCCTTGGTGCCGAAGCCCAGGAACGCGAGCGTGAAGGCGAGGCCGGCGACCGCGGGCGGAAACTGGGTGGCGCGGAACGCCGAGAACTCGAAGCTCCCCGTGTACGCGGCCATGACCAGGAAGGAGACCATGATCAGGAAGAATCCGACGTGAGCCATGACCAGGTACACGAAGCCGCCCTTGATCGAGGCGTCGGTCTGCTCGGTCACGACCAGGAAGTACGAGGTGAGCGACATCATCTCGAAGAAGAACAGGAACCAGAAGACGTTGTCGACGGTGACGACCAGCTCCATGGATGCGACGAACGCGTTCATGAAGAAGCACATCGCGCCGATCCCCTTGCCGGCATACTCGTCGAAGTACGACAGGCCGTAGATCCATGCTGCCAGAGCCAGCGCCGAGACGATCGTCAGAAGCACGCCCGACAGCGGGTCGAGGCGCAGCGAGAACGTGAACATGAGCGCGTCCGCGCTGACGATCGCGCGCGTGCCCACGATCGAGGCGACGCCCACCACGAGCGTCATCGCAGCGGCGACCGCGCCGATGACGCAGCCGAGCGCCTTGGCGACTCCCTCCCGCTTGCAGGCGCACAGCGACGCGAGGGCCCCCACGGCGGAGACGACGAGCGAAGCGATAAACAGGCTCATCATGTCTATGCGTCCCTCCCCTCGTCTGCGGCGCCCTTGCCCTCGTCGAACTTCTCGAGCATCGTCAGGCTCTCCTGCGCCGCGCGGACGCGCTTGCGGTCGAGCCCCTCGTCGCTGCCGAAGTCCTCGACCAGGCTCAGGGCGTTGGTGATGCACGCGTCGACGCAGTGCGGGTGGCAGTTGTCGTACGCGCATAGGTCGCACTTGACCGCGCACGCGTACACGCCGACCTCCCAGCGCAGGATCGGGTCGAGGGTCTGGGAGAACGTCGGCGTGGAGTACGAGACCCCCGCCACGCCGGAGATGGGCGTCCCCGCCATGTGGATTGCGCCGAACGGGCAGGTGATCGCGCAGAGCTTGCAGCCGATGCAGCGATGCTCGTCGACGCGAACGCAGCCGTCGTCATCGTGGGCGATGGCGTCGACGGGACAGACCTTCACGCATGGGGCGCCCTCGCAGTGATGACACGCAAGCGACGCGACGACGTCCCTGCTCTCGAACAGGGCGAGGCGCGGCTCGTCCTGCAGGCC
The DNA here is from genome assembly GCA_903789505.1 of uncultured Coriobacteriales bacterium. GTDB lineage: Bacteria > Actinomycetota > Coriobacteriia > Coriobacteriales > UMGS124 > CAIFEU01. Next base: position 2,144 of record CAIFEU010000183.1, on the reverse strand, counting down.
GGCGTTGCGATGGCCCTGGCTGCACTCAGCCCGGCACGTGCCGCACGCGACGCACCTGCTTGGGTCTATCGCGATGAAGCGGTTCATTTTCACCCCTTTGTCGAAATCGATCGGAAGAGGCATCCGCGCCCGGCGGCCGTGTCGTCCCCGCGCGCGGATGGCGTTCCCGTCATGCCCCCCTATGCTCCGGGCGTCACCCCCTGGGGCTCCCGACCGGCGTCCGCGGACGCCACGTCGGCGCGCGCCTGGGCGAGCAGCTCAACGTCGTCGACGGGGCTGTAGCACGGATCGTCCTGCGGCAGCGCCGCCTGGGCGAGCCGCCGCTTGAGCGCCATGTACAGCTCCTGGCAATGCCTCTCAGCCCAGACCTGGTCGTCTATGCGCTCAATCTGGATGGCGCAGAACTTGTCCTCGGGCGTGTGCGACTTGCTGTCGACGTGGTGAAGGGTCAGGACGTTGCAGTTCCCGATCCACCACTGGTACGTCATGTAGACGGTGCCCTTGTTGACGCGGTCATCGACGAAGGCGCGCGTGATGATCTTGCCTCGCCGCGAGTACGCCCAGATCAGGTCGTTGTGCTCGATGCCGTACGCCTTGGCGTCCTCGGGGTTGACGTGCGCGTAGCCCGGTTCGTCGGCGAGGTCGGTGAGCTGCTGGCAGTTGCCGGTCATCGAGCGGCACGAGTAGTGTCCGACCTCGCGGACCGTGCACAGCACCAGCGGGTACTGCTCGTCGGGCATCTCGGTGGGCAGGGCGAAGTCGTGAGCGATCAGGCGAGCCCTGCCGTCGGGCTTGCTGAACTTGCCGCCGGCGAACAGGTCGGGCGAGCCGGGGTGCTCGAGCGTCGGAATCGGCCACTGGGCATGCCCCACGCCCGCCATCTTCTCGTAGGTCGCACCGTAGGCGGCGGGCCACAGCGCACGGCACTCCTCGTCCCAGATCTGCTGGGTGTTCTCGTAGTGCATCGGGTACCCCATGCGCGTGGAGAGGTCGGAGATGATCTCCCAGTCGTGGCGGCACTCGCCCTTGGGCGGGACGGCGGCGCTGAAGTACTGGAACGTGCGGTCGCACGCGGTGAAGACGCCCTCGTGCTCGCCCCAGCTGGTGGCCGGCAGGACAACGTCAGCCTCGGCGGCGGTCTGCGTCATGAAGATGTCGAGGCACACGAACAGGTCGAGCTTGGAGAACTGCTGCTTGAGATGGATCACGTCGGGTTCGGTCTGCAGCGGGTCCTCCCCCATGTTGACGAAGGCGTGGACCTTGCCGTCGTCGATGAGGTGGCCCAGGTCGGAGACCTTGTAACCGATATGGTCGGAGAGCTTCTCGACCGGGATGTGCCAGGCGTCGGCGAACTTCTGCTTGATCTCGGGGTCGAGCACGCTCTGGTAACCGGGGAAGAAGTTGGGCAGCGCGCCCATGTCGCAGGCGCCCTGGACGTTGTTCTGGCCACGCACCGGCGCGACGCCGGAGTTGGGCTTGCCGATCTGGTGGGTGATGCAGGCGATGGCGGCGCAGGTGTGAACCGCCTCGACGTTCTGGACCTGCTGGCACAGACCCATGCCCCAGCAGAGGATCGAGGAGGGCTCGGCGGTCGCGTAGATGCGCGCGGCCTCGTTGAGCATGCCGGGGTCGATGCCCGTGATCTCCTGGGTGCGTTCGGGCGAGTAGCGCTCGATGGTCCTCCACCAGTCCTCGAAGCCCACCGTGTGGTCGCGGACGAAGTCGTAGTCGACCAGGCCCTGGTCGACGATCGAATACGCGAACGAGTTCAGGAACGCGACGTTGCAGCCGTTGCGAATGGGCAGGTAGAGGTCGGCGATGCGCGCGGTCTCGATGAAGCGCGGGTCGGCGACGATGATCTTGGCACCCTTCTCCTTGGCGCGCACGACGCGTCGAGCCACGATGGGATGCGAGGTATTGGGGTTATATCCGAACAGGAACAGGCAGCCGGCATCCTCCATGCCGGGAACGCCGCAACTCATAGATCCAGCTCCAACGGTGTCGATCAGACCGACGACAGTGGGGCCGTGTCAAGTTCGGGCGCAGTTGTCGATGTTGTTGGTCCCGATGCAGGCGCGCGCAAAGCGCTGCATGACCAGGTTGGACTCGTTGCCCGTGCCGCGCGACGACCCGGTGGTGTAGAT
>CAIFEU010000182.1 GCA_903789505.1 uncultured Coriobacteriales bacterium | reverse complement strand
GTGTTGCGCGCCTCGAGCCTGCGGACCGCCCAGCCGTACGTGCTGGCGATGACATGCTGGAACAGCGTCCCCATCAGCACGGGGAACATCGTCGCGTCGGGGAAGTACCCCGCGGCGATGACCGCGCCCGAGGAGATGTTGCGGCACCCGGTGCACATGCCCATCGAGAACGAGTCGCTCACGTCGGCGCTCATCACGCGCGCAACCACGTACCCGGCGAAGTACCCGCAGATTCCCAGGAACAGCATCAGCCCCGCGGTGGCGAACAGCTCCGGGGTCATGTGCCGGACGGAGTAGGCGAGGTGGGTCGAGTTCGCGAGCAGCACCGCCACCAGCATCAGCTTGGCGACCGGCGCCAGCCACGGCGCCACCCGGGCGTTCGCCTTGCCGTGGCTCGCGTCGTTGCACGCGACGCCGAGCACCGCCGGGATCGCGACCATGACCGTGAGGTCGAGCATCATGCTGGCCACGTCCATGTGCACCTGCGCGCCCATCAGCAGCTGCATCATGGGCGGCAGCGTCAGCGGCGCCAGGACCGACGAGATGATGCACACCGCGATCGAAAGCGACTTGTTGCCGTTGTAGATGTCGGTCCACATCAGCCCGCTCACGCCCATCGGGACGCAGTACTCCAGCACCACGCCCGCGATGATGTCGTGCCGCCCGCCCAGGATGAGGCTCCCCAGCGCGAAGCCGAGCAGCGGCATGCCCACGAGCAGCACCAGCAGGCAGCCGATCATACGCGCGGGGTGCCGGAACACTTCGAGCATGCCCCGGGCGGTGGTGCCCAGCGAGCTCTGGAACGTCATGAACGCGAAGAGCACCTCGACGGCGGGCGTCATCCACGAGAACGCCTGCGGCAGCGCGGCCCCCAGCGCGACGCACAGCGGGGCGATGGCCACCATGTGCGTGCCGATGAACGTGCCGATGTGCTGATATCCCCTGCCGAGCCTCGCCGCCCGACCTGCGCTTCCTGCGATGCCCACGAGCCGACGCGCCTCTCACTTCCGGTCTGCATGCGCCCCCGGCCGACGGCACGGCGGGCCCACCGAGCCTATCGAAGCGTCGTGTCACGCGCATGAAGCGCCGGCAAACATCAGAAAACACATCGCCGGCGCGGAGCGCCCGGCGCCCGCGCGCCCCGCGCCGGGATTCGCCGTGAACGTGCGGGCCATTCGCGCCCCAGGGCTTGCATGCGCGCGGAATCGCGCTAAGGTTATGCGCGCATACATGTTTCAGGGCGAGGTGAAAGTCCTCACCGGTGGTATTGGCGCGCGCGTCCCTCGGGAGGCGCAGCGTCCAGAGCCCACGAGCAGCAGCGACGTAGCGCAGTCGCCAGGCGATGAGCCCGCGCCGCTTGCAGATCTGGTGAGATTCCAGAGCCGACGGTCACAGTCCGGATGGAAGAAACTGACGGATGCCACCACGCGGGCGCATGGGCGCTCGGCGGGCGGCATCCCCAGGCCCGCGACGGATGTGCACGGGCCTTTTTGGTGCCCGTGCTCCGCACAGGAGATGCCGGGCGCGACGCCCGGCCCGACGAAAGGGGTCAGGGGCAATGAGCGAGACGAACGGAAACGCGAACGGAAGCGGCAAGGGCGCGCGCGAGGTCCAGGGGCGCGGCGCGGACGGCGCGCAGGGGCCGAGGGCGAACGCGGGGGCGACGGCGGCGCGGCGCAGCCACTGGTCGACGCGCGAGCTGGTCACGATGGCGCTGTTCGCCGCGATGGTGATGGTGCTCTCGTTCATCGAGATTCCCTCTCCGTTCATGCCCTACCTCAAGTGGGACCTGTCGGGCGTCATCTCGCTGATCTGCGGCCTTATGTTCGGGCCGGTCGCCGGCGTCGTCGTCACGGTCGTCGGTTGGCTGCCCAAGATCTTCATGGACCCGCTGGGCGTGCTGGTCGCCATCTGCACGATGGTGGGCACCGTCATCGTCACCGGCGTCATCTACGGGCACAACAAGAGCCGCAGGGGCGCCGTCGTCGCGCTGGCAGTGGGCGCGGTCGTGTTCATCGCGCTGGCGATCGTCCTCAACCTGCTCATCACGCCGCTGTACACCGCCGGGGTCACCGTGGCGGCGGTCGCGGCGATGATCGTCCCGATCCTGCTGCCCTTCAACATCATCAAGGCCGTGTACCTGGCGGTCATCACGTTCCTGCTCTACAAGCCGGTCTCCAACCTGGTCAAGGGCACCAACCGCAAGTAGGGCGGAAAGCGGGAGGAAGGAAGGCGGGCCGGCGCGCGCGAGGCGTCGGCCCGCGTCGTGCGAGGCGGGGGCTGCAGCCACATGGCACTCATCGAATTCGACCACGCGTCATACTCCTACGACGCCTCCGGCAGGGCGCTCGACGACGTGAGCCTGTCGGTCGAGCGCGGCGAGTACGTCGTCGTGCTCGGGCACAACGGCAGCGGCAAGTCGACGCTGGCGCGCTGCATGAACGCCCTGGTCGTCCCCGACGAGGGGGCGGTGCGGGTGATGGGGCTCGACACCGCCGACCCCGACGCGCAGGTCGAGATTCGGCGCCATGTGGGGATGGTCTTCCAGAACCCCGACAACCAGATGGTCACCAGCGTCGTCGCCGACGACGTCGCCTTCGGCCCGGAGAACCTCGGCATCCCCCAGCCGCAGATCGTGCAGCGCGTCGACCGCGCTCTGGAGGCGGTGGCGATGACCCCCTACGCGCAGGCCGACCCCGCCGAGCTCTCCGGCGGGCAGAAGCAGCGCGTGGGCATCGCGGGGATGCTCGCGATGGAGCCCGACGTGCTGGTGCTCGACGAGCCCGGCGCGATGCTCGACCCGCGCGGCAGACGCGGGGTTCGCCGGGTGGTCCGCGCGCTCAACGAGCGCGGCATTACGATCGTCCACATCACGCACTTCATGGACGACGCGCTTGAGGCGGGGCGCATCGTCGTGATGGACGACGGCAGGCCGGTCCTCGACGGAACGCCCGACGAGGTGTTCCGGCACGGCCCGGAGCTGCGCGCGATGGGGCTCGAGCAGCCGTTCGCGATGCGGCTTGCCACCCGCCTGCGCGAGCTGGGGGTCCCGGAGCAGGCCGCCCCCGACACCCCCCACCTCGACGTCCTTGAGGAGGCGCTATGCCGCTCGCTTTCGAACATGTGACGTACAGCTACGGCTCGCAGGTCGACGGCATGGGCCCCGCGCTCGACGACGTAAGCCTCACGATCGCCGACGGCGAGTTCGTGGGCGTGATCGGCCACACCGGCTCGGGCAAGTCGACGTTCGCCGAGCACACCAACGGCCTGAAGGTCCCCACGAGCGGACGGGTGCTCGTGGACGGCATCCCCACCTCCGACAAGAAGGCGCGCCGCGAGGTGCGCCGACGCGTGGGCTACGTCATGCAGTACCCCGAGTACCAGCTGTTCGCCGAGACCGTGCGCGAGGACGTGGGCTTTGGCCCGCGCAACCTGGGGCAGTCCGACGACGAGGTCGACCGCAGCGTGCGCGAGGCGATCGAGCTGGTGGGGCTCGACTACGACGAGGTCGCCGACGTCTCGCCGTTCGACCTCTCGGGCGGGCAGAAGCGCCGGGTGGCGATGGCGGGCATCATCGCGATGCGCCCGCACATCCTCACGGTGGACGAGCCGATGGCGGGGCTCGACCCGCAGGGCCGCCACGAGGTGCTGGGCATCCTGCGCGAGCTGCACCGGCGCGGGACGACGGTCATCATGGTCTCGCACTCGATGGACGACGTCGCCCGGGAGGCCGACCACGTCGTGGTGCTCGACCACGGCAGGCTCGCCGACGAGGGCGACCCCCGCACGGTCTTCTCCCACGAGGAGCGGCTCCACCGGATCGGCCTGGACGTCCCGCGGGCGGCCCACGTGGCGCACGACCTCGCCGAGCGCGGCATGGATCTGCCCGGGCCCTGCCCGCTGACGCTGGAGGACCTCGCGCGCGCGATCGCGAAGCGGCTCGGGCGGGGAGGCGACGCGCGATGAAGAAGATCTCGATCGGGCAGTACTACAACGCCGACTCGTTCCTGCACCGCATGGACCCGCGCGTCAAGCTGGTGCTGCTGGTCGTCTACATGGTGAGCATCTTCGCCGCCAAGCTGCCCTGGGGCCTGGTGCCGGTGAGCGCGATACTGGCGCTGATGGTGGTCGGCTGCCGGGTGCCGCTCAAGACGATTGCCGGCGCGTGCGGCCCCATCGCGTTCTTCGTCGTGCTGACGTTTATTGCCAACATCGCCCTGGTGCGCACCGGCGACGTGCTGTTCCACCTGCTGTGGCTCCCCGTCACGCTCGACGGCGTGGTGGGCGCGCTGCTGCTGGGCTACCGCATGTTCGCGCTGATGCTCGCGGGCGCGATCTTCGCGCTGGTGACCTCGCCGGTCAGCATCACCGACGGCACCGAGCGCCTGCTCTCCCCCCTGGAGCGCTTCGGCGCGCCGATTCACGAGCTCGCGATGATGTACACGATCGCGATCCGCTTCGTCCCGATCCTCGCCGGCGAGATGCGCCACATCATGAACGCGCAGGTCTCCCGCGGCGTAGCGCTGGACGAGGGCAAGTTCATGCAGCGCGCCAAGGTGTTCGTGTCGATGATCGTCCCGCTGTTCGCCAGCGCCCTGCGCCACTCCGAGGAGCTGGCCAACGCGATGGAGGCGCGCTGCTACGTGGGCGGCGAGGGGCGCACGCACTACCACGTGCTCAAGCTGCGCAGGCAGGACTACGTCGCGATCGGCGTCTTCGTCGTCTACC